>NZ_JBEZDS010000002.1:13377-181363 GCF_040648435.1 Dactylosporangium sp. NPDC049140
CGAGACGCCGAGCCGCGGCGGTGCGCGCCTGGAGACGCCGAGCCGCGGCGGTGCGCGCCTGGAGACGCCGAGCCGCGGCGGTGCGCGCCTGGAGACGCCGAGCCGCGGCGGTGCGCGCCTGGAGACGCGGCGCGCGTAAAGCTCGCGTAGCGCTCAGGCGTCCCGGGCCCAGCGGCGCAGCTCGTCGGTGCCGTCGGCGATCTCGCGGCGCAGCAGGGGGTCGAGGTCGGTCCGGCCCAGCATCGCCTCGGCCGGGGCGAGGGCCCGCGCGGAGTACAGCGGGAAGGCGAACCGGACGACCTTCAGCGCCGCGAGCGGGTAGCGCCCCTCGAGCATGGCGGGCACGTCGGCGAAGTAGCGCTCGGCGTACGCGTCGGTGAGGGCCTCCTGGCCCGGCTGCCAGAACGCCTCGGCGTTGGCCACGGCCAGGCGGGGGTTGGGGTCGTGCACCAGGGTCTGCCAGGCCGCGGCCTTGGCCTCGGCGTCGGGGCGGGCGGCGCGGCCGGCGGCGGCCCGCTCGGCGCCCTTCGCGCCGGGGTCGCGGCGCTCCTCGGCGGCGAGCTCCTCGGCCGTGGCGTCGCCGAGGGCGCACAGGCGCAGCAGCAGGGACCAGCGCAGGTCGGCGTCGATGGCCAGGCCGTCGGGGGCGCCGGGGCCGCCCGCGAGCCACGCCCGCAGCAGCGGCGCATCGGCCACCGTGGACAGTGCCCGCGCGGTCGCCAGCTGGCGGGGCGAGCCCGGCGCCGCGGCGGCCAGCGCGGCCGCGCACACCTCGGCCAGCGGGGCGAACGGGATCAGGCCGCGGCGGGCCAGGGCGTCGCGCGCGAAGGTCACGACCTCCTCGAAGATGCCCTCCTGACGCTCCGCCGGCAGGGCCGCGACCAGCAGGTTCAGGAACTCCGGCGGGGGCATCTCGCCGTCGCGCACGGCGTCGGTCACGGCGGTCCAGATCACCGCCCGGGCCAGGGGGTCCTCCAGGTCCGGCAGCACCGCCGGCAGGGCCGCGCGGCTGAAGGCGTCGAAGCGGATCTTCGCGTACGTCTCGTCGCCGTCGTTGAGCAGCAGCACGGTGCCCGACGGGGGCGCGGCCACGCCCGGGACCACCGCGTCCGGGCCGTCGATGGTGAACGGGACCCGCCGGACCGAGCCGTCCGAGGCGTACGCCGACACCGTCAGCCGGTGCGGGCGCAGCGGCCGGCCCGACTGCTCGACGACCAGGCCCGCCGCGTCGCGCGACGCGACCGCGCGCAGGGTGTTCGCGCCGGTGCTGCGCAGCCACAGCTCCGCCCAGCCGGTCAGGTCGCGGCCGGCCGCCGCGCCGATGACGCTCAGGAAGTCCGCGAGGTCGGCGTTGGCGAAGCGGAAGCGGTCGAAGTACGAGCGCAGGCCGGCCCGGAACACGTCGTCGCCGAGCAGGACCGACAGTTGGCGCAGGGCCGCGGCCCCCTTGGCGTAGGAGATCCCGTCGAAGTTCTGGAAGGCCACCGCCGTGTCCGCGACGTCCTCGGGGGCGACCGGGTGGGTCGAGGGGCGCTGGTCCGCGAGGTACCCCCACCGCTCCCGCCAGATCGCGAAGTCCGCGAGCGCCGTCGGATGGCGCCCGGTCTCCGCCGCGACCCGCCAGCCCATGAGCTCCGCGAACGCCTCGTTGAGCCACACGTCGTCCCACCACCGCAGCGTCACGAGGTTGCCGAACCACATGTGCGCCATCTCGTGCGCCATCACCACGAAGCGCCGGTGCCGATCGCTGTCGGTGGCGCCCGCGCGGAAGAGGAACTCCTCGCGGTAGTTCACCAGCGCCGGGTTCTCGACCGCGCCGCCGGAGAACTCGGGGACGAACGCCTGGTCGTACTTGGCGAACGGGTACCGCACGCCGAACAGCTCGTGGTAGCGGTCGAACGCGGCCGCCGTCGCGCCGAACAGCTCCTCCGCGTCGGCGTCGAGCGCGGCGGCGAGGCTGCGCCGGCACAGCAGCCCGAGCGGGATGCCGTCGTGCGTGCGCTCCAGCACGTGCCAGGGGCCGGCCAGGAAGCTGAACAGGTAGGTGGACAGCGGCGGCGTCGGCGCGAACTCCCACCGCCCGTCGCCGCCGGAGCGCACCGGCGCGTTGGCCCGGACCGTCCACTGTGGAGGTGCGAGGACCGTCAGCGTCATCGGCGCCTTGAGGTCGGGCTGGTCGAAGCAGACGAACATGCGCTGCGCGTCGTCGAGCGGGGCCTGGCCGTAGAGGTACGTCTCGCCGTCCTCGGGGTCGACGAAGCGCAGGATGCCCTCGCCGCTGGCCGGGTACGGCGCGGTGAACCCGGCCTCGAGCCGGTTCTCGGCGGCCAGCCCGGCCAGCACGACCCGGCCGTCCACGACCGGCACCTCGCGGCCGTTCAGCGTCGCGTGTACCGCCTGAGCGCCCTTGACCTCGGCGAACGTCGACGCGCCGGGGGAGGAGCAGCGGAACTGCACCACCGTGCGCGACTCGAAGGAGGCGGGGCCCAGGTCCAGCTCGATGTCGTAGGAGTCCACCGCGATGAGCCGTGCGCGCTCGATCGCCTCCCGTCGGGTCAGGCTCGACATGATCCAGACGCTACCCGCTCGCCCCGCCGTCACCTGCGGGGGCTAGCTTTCGGCCCGTGGACGGGTACTGCGAGCGCCTCGGCCCGGGCCTGTGGGCCGAACCCCTGAACGCCGTCTCCAACGCGGCCTTCCTCGTCGCGTGCGCGGTGCTCCTGGTGCGCACACGGCATCGAACCCTGCCGATCATCCTCGGCGTCGTGGGGCTGTGCAGCCTGTCGTTCCACACCTTCGCGAACGGCTTCACCGCGGCCCTGGACTCGCTGTCGATCCTGGTGTTCGTGCTCGTCGCCGTGGTGCTGCTCGCCCGCTACGGGCTCGGGGCCGGGAAGGGCCTGGCCGGCCGCGCCCGCGTTCCTGGTGTTCGCCGTGGCCGTCGACGTCCTGCTCGGCCTCGCGGGGCGGCAGTACACCCTCGGCGGTTATCTGCCCGCCCTGCTCGGGCTGGGCGGCTTCGCCGTCGCCCTGCGCTCGCGGCCGCTCGGCGTCGCCGCGGTCGTCTTCGCCGTCTCGCTCACCCTGCGCACGCTCGACGAACCCCTGTGTGACCAGGTCCCGGCGGGCCTGCACTGGGCCTGGCACTGCCTCAACGCCGTGGTGCTCTACCTGGTCGCCGTTTCAATTGACAAACTTCGATGGGCGTTCGGCTCCCCGGCACCGGATCGTCAGCTGCCGACATAAGGGTCGCCGGTATGACTGAAGGGCAATTCGGACGGCGGGCGCTGCTGCAGGCCGCCGTCGCCGGGCGGCAGTGGCTGATCCTGGCCCTCGACTGGCGGGTGTCGGACAAGGGCCTGGCGTGGGCGCAGGCCGTGCTCGACCAGCACCGGACGCTGCCGGTCGTCCTCACCACCCACGAGCTGGCCTGGTCCGAGGACAACGGCCAGGCGCACCTGTCGGACTACGGCCAGCGGCTGTGGGACCGGTTCATCAAGCGCAACGACCAGATCTTCCTCACCCTCAACGGGCACTTCTGGCCGCCGGGGCGCACCGTGCTGCGCAACGACGCCGGCCACGACGTGCACGTGCACATCACCAACTACCAGGACCGCTACTACGGCGGCGCCGGCATGATCCGGCTCTACCGCTTCGACCTGGCCCGCGGCGCCGTCGACGTGGAGACGTTCTCGCCGTGGTTCCTGCGCCGCGACCCGCACCAGCGCAACCCGCTGGAGGCCGAGACGATCGAGCTGACCGGGCCGGCCGACCGGTTCAGCCTCGAGATCGACTTCGCGGCCCGGTTCGCCGGCTTCGCCCCGGTGACGCCGCCCGGCCCGCGCCCGCCCGCCGCGGTGATCGGCCGCGACACCGCCGCCTACTGGCGCTTCGACGTCAACGGCCTTCCCACGGCCGGTGGGGCCGTTCCCGCCGGTACCGTCGTCAAGGACCTGACCGGCAAGGGCAACGACCTCGTCGTGAAGCGCCTGCACGACAGCGCCGCCGGCGCCCTCACGTGGTCGGCCGAGCATCACCTCGGCGCGCCGGCCCACGCGAGCCTGCGCTTCGACGGCGGCAAGTCCCCGGACCGCGGCGCGATCCTGGAGGCGGTCGCGAAGGCCCCGATCAACGCCAACCGGTTCGAGCGCGGCTACACCATCGAGGCGTTCGTGAAGTTCCCGGAGCCGTTCGAGGGCGACCACGCGTGGATGGGCATCCTGTCGTGGGAGGGCCGCAACGGCGACGCGGGCAAGACCAGCGGCTGGTCGACCGAGGAGCCGACGTGCAGCCTGAACCTGTCGCCGGAGCGGTTCCTGCAGTTCGTGGTCTACCCCACCGACCGTGACGCCGACCCGACGTCGTGGAGCCACGCGCTGCCGGTCGGGCGCTGGATGCACCTCGCGGTGGTGAACGACGCGCGCCGGACGGTGGTGTACGTCTCTAGGCGGCAGAGCCTCAAGCGGGCCCCTCGGGGGCCGATCGGGCGGTCGGTGGCGCCGGTTCCGCGCCACCGACGTCTCCCGTGCTCGTGCCCTCGCGGTGGCGCTGCGCACGATCGTGTCCGGGCGCGACGCGGCGGACCGGGTCCGGTCGCTGGAGCTGCCTCGACCAGGCGCGCTACGCGATCCTCGACGGGGCGGTCACCGTGCCGGCGGCCTGACGCAGGGCCAGCCGGGCGGCGCCCAGGGCCGGGTCGACCGCGGTCCCCACCTCGGTGCCGCGCTCGTGCAGGCGCGCGAGGACGGCGTGGCGGACCGGGGTGTCGGCCACGAGCAGCCCGCCGCCCAGCACTACGGGGGCCCCGGGCGCGCCGAGCTCGTCGAGCGTGGCCGTCAGCCGGGTCGCGGCCTCTTCCACGATCGCCGTGGCGTCGGGGTCGCCCGCCTCGGCCAGCTCGCACACGATCGGCGCGAGGGCCCCGAACGGCGGCAGCGCCTGGGCCCAGTGCACCAGCTCGTCGGCGTTCGCGACACCCGCGTGCGCCGCGACCCGCCGGGCCAGGGGCGAAGGCCAGCGCCGGGCCGCCCGCCGGACCGCCTGCAGCCCCAGCCACAGCCCCGAGCCCTCGTCGCCGAGCAGCCAGCCCAGCCCGTCGGCGACGCGGGTGACCTCCAGGCCGTCGACAAGCGCCGCGACCGCCCCCGTGCCGCAGATGAGCACCGCCCCGGACGCGCGGTCGCCGCCGGCCGCGAAGGCCGTGACCGCGTCGCCCACGATCGTCATCGGGCCGGTCACGCCCAGCCGCGCCCACTCGGCCGCGAACGCGGCCGCGATCGCGGGGTCGGCCAGGGCACTGGCCCCGGCGACGCCGACCACCCCAGAAGTCACCGTCGCCGGGGCCGGCCCGAGCGCGGCCCGCAGCGCCGACCCGATGGCGTGCGCGGCCGCCGGACCGCTCGCGGCCGGGTTGCCGGGCCCGGCGGACCCGCGTCCGAGCACGGTGCCCGTCTCGTCGACGACCACCGCCTTCGACGACGTCCCGCCGGCGTCCACGCCAACCACGACTGCCATGGCGTCGATGGAAACATAGAAAATGCTTATTGACTAGAAGTTGAAGTGGTCGTAATTTTCATCGCCAAGGCGCAACGATGAAAAGGATGACCGAAGTTGACCGGTGAGAGTGGCGGGCTGCTGGGCCGGCTCCGCATCGAGGGGCCGACGATGCCGGACGCCCTGGCCAAGATCGCCGAGACGATCCTCGAAGATCCCGAGACGGCGGCGCACGCCAGCATAGTCGACCTCGCCGAGCGCTCGGGCACCTCGACGGCGACCGTCACGCGGTTCAGCCGGACGCTCGGCTTCAAGGGGTACGCGAACCTGAGGGTGGCGATCGCGACCGAGACCGGGCGGGCGGAGCAGGCGCGCTGGGAGACCGACATCAGCGGCGACATCGCGCCGGGCGACCCGCTGGGCGACGTGCTCGGGGTGATCACCGCCGCGGACACCCGGGCGATCCAGGCGACCGCGGCCGGGCTCGACGTCGCCGCCGTCGAGCGCGTCGCGGAGGCCATCGCCGGCGCCGGGCGCGTCGAGATCTTCGGGTTCGGCTCCAGCGGTACCGCCGGCCGGGAAATGGCCTTCCGGCTCGAGCGCATCCGCGTGCCGGTCTGGTACCGCTCCGACAGCCACACCGCGCTCACCAACGCGGCGCTGCTCGGCCCGGGCGACGTCGCGATCGGGCTGTCGCACTCCGGGCGCACCCGCGAGGTCATCGAGACCCTCGCCGAGGCCGCCGACCACGGCGCGACGACCGTCGCGGTGACGTCGTTCGGGCGTTCGCCGCTGGCCGAGGTGGCCGACGTCGTGTTCACCACCTCGGTCCACGAGACCACCTTCCGGGTGGCGGCCCTCTCCGCGCTGCACTCGCAGCTGCTGGTCCTGGACCTCATCTACGTCGCGGTGGCGCAGCGCACCTACGAGCGCACCGCCGAGGCCCTCGAGCTGACCGTGCGCGCCGTCGACGCGCACCGGCTGCCCGACACGACCAACACCCGCAAGCGACCACGGAGGGACAAGCCGCTGTGACCATCAGAAGTGCCGACTACGTCGAGGTGATCCGGGCCGCCATCGAGCGCGTCGGCACCACCCAGGGCGACCGGGTGGCCGCGGCCGCCGACCTGATGACCGCGACGATCCAGGCCGGCGGGGTGATCCAGGCGTTCGGCTGCGGGCACTCCGAGGCGCTGGCCATGGAGATCGCGGGCCGGGCCGGCGGGCTCGTGCCCACCAACCGCATCGCCCTGCGCGACATCGTGCTCTACGGCGGCGAACCGCTCAGCGCCCTGGCCGACCCGCAGCTGGAGCGGACCCCGAGCGTCGCCCACCGCCTCTACGACCTCGCCCCCGTCAAGCCCGACGACACGTTCGTCATCGCCTCCAACTCCGGCGTCAACGGGGCCGTGGTGGAGATGGCGCAGCTGGTCAAGCAGCGCGGGCACGCGCTCATCGCGATCACGTCGCTGGAGCACTCCGCGCGCGTCGACTCGCGCCACGACAGCGGCCTCAAGCTCGGCGACCTGGCCGACGTGGTGCTCGACAACGGCGCCCCCTACGGCGACGCGTCGCTGCCGCTGCCCGGCGGCGGGGCCGTCGGGGCGGTCTCCTCGATCACGGCGGCCCTGCTCGCCCAGCAGATCGTCACCGAGGTGGTGGCGCGCCTGCTGGCCTTCGGCGTCACGCCGCCGGTCTACCTGTCCGACAACGTGCCGGGCGGACGGGAGCACAACGCAGCACTTGAAGCGCGGTACGCCGGGCGCATCCGGCGTACCGCATAAAAGGAGAGCGAGCCTTGCCATGAACCCCTCACCTCTCACCCCACCGTATCCCAGCCGCCGTTCGATCCTGAAGGGTGCCGCCGGCGTTGCCATCGCCGCGCCGCTGCTCAGTGCCTGTGTCACCGGCGGCGGGGGCGACGACAAGCCCGCGGCCAACACCGGCAACAAGAGCTCGGACAACCCACTCGGGGTCAAGGACGACGCCCCGCTCGAGGTCGTCATCTTCAAGGGCGGCTACGGCGACGACTACGCCAAGCACGCCGAGGACCTCTACAAGGGCAAGTACGCCAAGGCGACGATCGACCACAAGGGCATCCAGAAGGTCGGCGAGGCGCTGCAGCCCCGGTTCGTGGCCAACACGCCCCCGGACGTGGTCGACAACACCGGCGCCGGCCGGCTCGACCTGGCCGCGCTCGTCGGCACCAAGCAGCTGTCGGACCTCACCGAGCTGCTCGACGCCCCCTCGTTCGACGACCCGAACACCAAGGTGCGCGACACGCTGCTGCCCGGCGTCGTCGACGACGGCACCTTCGACAAGCAGGTCCTCACGCTGAACTTCACCTACACCGTGTGGGGCCTGTGGTACTCCAAGCCGCTGTTCGCGAGCAAGGGCTGGGCGTACCCCAAGACGTGGGACGAGATGCTCGCCCTCTGCGCGACAATCAAGGCGGCCGGCGTCGCGCCCTGGACCTACCAGGGCAAGTACCCCGAGTACATCAACGACCCGCTGCTCACCATGGCGGCCAAGATCGGCGGCGAGGCGCTGCTCAAGAGCGTCGACAACCTCGAGCCGAACGCGTGGAAGGCCGACGGGCTCAAGGCCGCCGCGGAGGCCTTCGCGGAGCTGGCCGCCAAGGGGTACATCATGAGCGGCTCCGAGGCCCTGTCCCACACCGAGGCGCAGGCCGCGTGGTGCCAGGGCAAGGCCGCGTTCATCCCCTGCGGCTCGTGGCTGGAGAGCGAGCAGAAGGGCGTCGCTCCCAGCGGCTTCGACATGGTGATGGGCGCGGTGCCCGCGCGCACCGGCAGCGACAAGATGGGGGCGGCGGCGGTACAGGCGGCAAGTTCCGAGTCGTTCGTGGTGCCGTCGAAGGCCAAGAACGCCGCGGGCGGGATGGAGTACCTGCGCATCCTGTTCTCGAAGCAGTCGGCGAAGGCGTTCGCGCAGTCCGCGGGCACGCTGCCGGCCGTGGCCGGGGCCACCAACGGGCTCACCCTGAGCAGCGGCCTCGGCTCGACCAGCGACGCGATCAAGGCGGCCGGCAAGGAGGCCTTCACGTTCCGGTTCCGCACCTGGTACGCCCCGCTGGCCAAGGCCGTCGACGACGCGACCGGCGAGCTGGTCAACAAGCGCGCCACGGCGGCCGAGTGGGCCGAGCGGGTTCAGAAGGCGGCCGACGCGCTCGCGAAGGACTCCGGCGTCAAGAAGTACACCCGCTGATGAAACACGGTCGGCTCCGGTTCCTCCTCGGTGCGCTCCTGCCCGCACTGGTGCTGCACGTGCTGTTCGTGCTGTCCCCGTACGCGCAGGCGTTCTACCTCTCGCTCACCGACTGGACCGGCGTGGCCGGCGAGGCGCACTTCGTCGGGGCGGGCAACTACGCCCGCCTCGGCGGCGACTCCCTGTTCCTCGACGCGGTGCGCAACAACGCGGTCATGCTCGTGGTCATCCCCCTGGTCACCATCGGCCTGGGGCTGTTCCTGGCGAGCATGCTGCACCTGGGCGGCCGCGACGGGCGCCGGGGGATCGCGGGCTCCCGCGTCTACCAGATCGTGTACTTCTTCCCGCAGCTGCTGTCGCTGGTCATCGTCGCCGTGCTGTGGCAGTTCATCTACAACCCGAACAACGGCCTGCTCAACGGGGCGCTGCGGGCGGTCGGGCTCGGCTCGGCGGCGCGCAGCTGGCTGGCCGAGCCGTCCCTGGCCCTGCCGGCCGTGATGGCCGTGCTGGTGTGGTCGTCGGTCGGGTTCTACATGGTGCTGTTCAGCGCGGCGATCGACTCGATCCCGAAGGAGCTGTTCGAGGCCGCGCTGCTGGACGGGGCCGGCGGCTGGGCGACGTTCCGCAACGTGACGCTGCCGCTCGTGCGCGACACGGTGCAGGTCGCGTTCGTGTACCTGGGCATCGTGGCCCTGGACGGGTTCGCCGTCGTGCAGGTCATGACGGTCGGGCCCGGCGGCCCGGACGGAGCCACGGAGGTGATCGGGCTGTCGCTGTACCGCAGCGCCTTCATCTACGGCAAGTTCGGCTACGCCTCGGCGATGGGGGTCGCGCTGTTCTTCGCGACGCTGACGCTGGCCGTGCTCGCCCTGCGGGCGGGCCGCAAGGAGAGGGTCGAGCTCGCGTGAAGCGTGTGCTGCCGCATGTGGCGATGCTCTGCTGGGGCGTGGTGACCGCGCTGCCGCTGCTGTGGGCGGTGCTGAGCTCGTTCAAGACCGACAACGAGATCCTCAACGACCCCTGGTCGGTACCGTCGCGGCCGCATTTCGAGAACTGGTCGCGGGCCTGGAGCCAGGCCGACATCGGGCGGTACTTCCTCAACAGCCTGATCGTCGTGGGCGGCGGGCTGCTGCTCACCATGCTGCTCGGCTCGCTCGTGGCGTATGCGCTGGCGCGGTACGAGTTCCGGGGCAACCGGCTCATCTACTACGTCTTCGTCGCGGCCATGTTCTTCCCGGTGTTCCTGGCCCTCGTGCCGCTGTTCTTCGTCGTGCAGCAGCTGCACCTGCTCGGCACCTACCAGGGGCTGATCCTGGTCTACGCCGCCTACGCGACGCCGTTCACGGTCTTCTTCCTGCACGCGTTCTTCCGCACGCTGCCCAACGAGGTCGCCGAGGCCGCGTTCATGGACGGCTGCTCGCACGCGGGGGTGTTCTTCCGCGTCATGCTGCCGATGGCCCGGCCGGGTCTGGTCGCCGTCGGCATCTTCAATTTCCTCGGGCTCTGGAACCAGTACCTGCTCCCGCTGGTTCTCAACCCCGACCCGGACCGGTACGTCCTGGCGCAGGGATTGGCCTCCCTGTCGGTCAGCCAGGGCTACCGCAGCGACTGGAGCGGACTGTTCGCCGGCCTCACGATCGCCATGCTGCCGGTGCTCATCGCCTACGTCGCGTTCCAACGGCACATCCGCGCCGGTATGACCGCCGGCGCGGTCAAGTAGCAGGTTCTTCAGGATTGATGGGGAGGACTCTATCCATGTCCATCGGTAAACGTCGATCTCTAGCGATCGCGTCCGCCATCGCGTTGGCCGGCGCGGCGGGCGCAGTCGCGCTCACCGCAGCCACCGTCGGCACCGCCAGTGCCGCCGCGAACAACTGCGGGTACCTGTTCGACGACTTCAACTACGGCTCGTCCTCCGACGCGTCGCTGACCGCGCACGGGTGGGTGCCGCGCACCTACGCCGGCGGCCCGGGCGTACCCGGCGCCACCTGGTCGGCCAACAGCATCACCTTCCCGACCAACGGCGGCCAGAAGGTCATGCAGCTCACCGCCTCGACGGACGGAACCGGCGGGGGAACCAACCAGGCCGAGCTCTACACCGCCCAGAAGCGGTACCTCGAGGGCACCTACGCCTCGAGGATCCGCTTCACCGACACGCCCGTCTCCGGCAACGACGGCGATCACATCAACGAGACGTTCTTCACCATCAGCCCGCTCAACGGCGACCTCGACCCCACCTACAGCGAGCTGGACTTCTCGGAGTACCTGCCCAACGGCGGCTGGGGCGAGACCGGGCCGATCAACTACCAGACGACCTGGTACACGTACCGCAACGACCCGTGGTACGCCGACAACGTGCACTCGGAGGAGCGCCAGAGCTTCGACGGCTGGCACGACCTGGTCATCACCGTCTCCGGCGGGCACGTCATCTACTACATCGACGGCGCCCAGGTGGGCGACCACTCCGGCAAGTTCTACCCGCGGCAGACGATGACCATCAACTGGAACCTGTGGTTCATCGACACCGCGGCCCACGCCGGCGGCCTCTCGACCTACATCCAGCAGGTCGACTGGGTGCTGTACGCGAAGAACCAGGTCCTGACCCCGAGCCAGGCGACGTCACAGGCGGCCGCCTACCGCAGCGCGGGCAACGCGTTCACCGACACCGTGGACGCGTCCGGCCCGTGCGTGACGCCCTCCGGCTCCACATCCGCCTCTCCGTCCAGGTCCCAGTCGTCATCGCCGTCGCCATCCCCGTCCACCTCCACGCCGCCGGCCACAAACTGCGCCACGGCTCCGGAGTGGTCGATCAACGGCATCTACACGGCCGGGCAGACGGTCAAGCACGAGAAGAGCGCCAACGGCAACCCGAACGGCCCGGGATCGGGGCAGGGGAAGCACTTGTGGCGCGCGAAATGGTGGACGCAGGGCTCGGAGCCCGGCTGGACCGCCAACTGGGAGGACCTCGGCCACTGCTGAGGTTTGTCTTGCGCTCGAGTTTTCGCGCGGGCCGGCGCCGTCTCTTCTCTCGGGGGCGCCGGCCCGTCCTCTTGCCTGCGCTGTGTCGGCGCCTGCTCACGCTGCGGGTCGATCAAGGCTTTGGGGGCGGTGGGATTTTTTGGGGGTGGGTAAACTTGAGCAATCGGAACAGCACGCGCGACCCGCGTTCATCTGTTTCTCTGTTTCTGCCTCGCCTCTCTCTTCCTCGTCTCGCTCTCTGTGACTCTGTGACTCTTCGTCTCACCTCTCTGTGATCAGTCTCCAGACCTCCGCCGGCGCCTGGTCCGGCGCGAAGTGCCCAGCTCCTTCGATCACCCCGGTCGCCACGTCCCTGACGCCGGCCGCCCGGAGCCCTGCCGCGTACGCCGCGATGTCCCCGCCCTCGAACTCGCCCCGCAGGTACAGCAGCGGCGTGCGCACGTCGACGGCCCCGGCATTGGCGGCCGCGTCGGCGGGGAACGCCCGGTACCACGAGAACCCGGCCTCGAGCGCTCCGGGCGCGGCGTAGGCGGCGGCGTAGACCGCGCGCGCCTCGTCCGGCACCGCGGAGGGCTCGGGGGAGAGGATGTCGTAGAAGTAGTCGAAGTAGGCGCGCTCATGGCCGCGGACGAGCAGCTCGGGGAGGCCGGGGACCGCGTGCAGCCCGAAGTGCCAGATGTACGGGTTGCGCCGCACCTCTTCCCACGGCTCGACGCCGGGCACGACGGTGTTCATGATGACGGCGCGGCGCAGCTCCTGGCCGTACGCGCGGAGGTAGGCGAACGTGACCATGCCGCCGCAGTCGTGACCGACGAGGGTGATGTCGCTGAGCCCGAGTGGTTGCAGCGCCTCGCGTACGGCGGCGGCTAGGGCGGCTTTGGTTCCGGCGGCCTGGGCGCCGTTGGTTCCACCGGCCGGGTCGGCCTTGGTTTCGTTGGCTGGGGCGGCCTTGGTCCCGGCGGCCGATTCGTTGGCGTCGGTGCTGTCGGTGGCGTGGCTGGCGTTGGTGCTGTTGCCCGCGTCGGCGTCGTGGCTGACGCCGCTGCCGGCGGTGTTGGTGTGACTGGCGTCGATGCTGTTGCCCGCGTCGGCGTTGTGGTTGGCGGTGGTGTTGTTGCCGGCGGTGGTGTGGCTGGCTTCGATGGTGTTCGCGGCGGCGGTGGTGTGGCTGGCTTCGATGGTGTTCGCGGCGGCGGTGGTGTGGCTGGCTTCGATGGTGTTCGCGGCGGCGGTGGTGTGGCTGGCCTCGATGGTGTTCGCCGCGGCGGTGGTGGTGTGGCTGGATGTCGCTCGGCGGGTCAGGTCCAGCAGGTCCAGCGCCACGGCGAAGTTGCCCTCCGCTGCGGCCAGGTGCATCACCTCGCGCCAGCAGTGTGGCGTTTCCGGCCAGCCGTGCAGGAAGACGTACGCGGGTGCGGCTGGGTCGCCCTCGGTAACGATTGTCATGTCTCAGCTGTACCCGGAAGTGGCGGTCAGGAATTGGCCGCATTTGGCCGTACGGTCGGCTGCGTGCGGATCTCATTGCGGGCGCTCAATCGGACCTATCTGCGGCGGCAGCTGCTTGTCGGGGCCGGGTCTCGGACCGTGGCCGACGTTGTTCGGCGGGTTGTGGCTGTTCAGGCCCAAGAAGTTGATGCGCCTTATGTGGGGGTTTGGGCGCGTTTAGATGAGTTTGGGCATGCACAGCTGATTCAGGCGCTGCATGATCGGAGCGTTGTCCGCGGGGGGTTGTTGCGCGGTACCCAGCATCTCTGTGTTGCCGCGGACTATCTCTGGATGCGGCCGCTCCTGGCCCGGCGTATGGGGAATTTCGGGCTTTCCGCGTTTCGGCGGCAGCTTGAAGGGGTCGATCTCGCCGAGCTCACACAGCATGCGCGGGACGTGCTCGCCGGGCGCACGATGACTCGGCCGCAGTTGGCTCGGGCGCTTGCCGAGTGGTACCCGGGGCGGGAGACGATTGCGCTCGCCTGGGCTGCGCAGCACCAGCTTGCCCTCGTGCATCCGCCGCCCTCCGGGATCTGGCGGCGGCGTGGGCATGTGCATGTCGCGCTTGCCGAGGACTGGATCGGGGCGCCGCTCGAAAAAGAAGCCGGTGAGGGCGGAGAAGGCGTAGAAGGCACAGCGCGCCGAGACGCGCACGTTCAAGAGCTGTTCCGGCGGTACCTCGCCGGCTGCGGGCCCGCCACCGCCGCCGACTTTCAGAACTGGTCGGGGCTGCGCCGCGTACGCGAAGAGGTCGAGGCAATGCGCGCTCAGCTCCGCGTGTACGTCGACGACGCCGGGCGGGAGCTGTTCGACCTCCCCGAGCTCGAGCTCGCCGACCCCGATGAGGACGACGCCGTACCCGTGCGGTTCCTCCCCGAGTTCGACAACCTCGTGCTCAGCCACGAGGACCGGTCGCGCATCATCCGGGAGCCCGGCGATCGGGCGCTGATCTGCCCCGGGTACTCCATCGTCCGACCCACCTTCCTCGAAGACGGGTTCGTGGCCGGCACCTGGACGGTCGAGCGCGGAACGCTGGAGGTGCAACCGTTCCGGCCGCTGCGCGACCCCGCCGCCGTTGTGGCCGAAGGGGAGCGGCTGCTCGCGTTCCTAGAAGAGGGTCAGGGGGCCGACCGGGTCCGGATCCGGTAGCGGCGGCAGGTCCGGCACCAGGGCGCGCACGGCCGCGTGGAAGTCCCGGGCCAGTTGGGGCGCTTCGGCGTTGTCGGGCGTGTGGATGAAGAACGTGGGGGAGCGGCCCTCGCGCAGCCAGAGCGCGGCCTGGCGTACCCAGCCCGGCCAGCCGTCGACGGTTTCCCGGCGGGCGTCGCGGCCGAGGTACCGGACGATCGGCCGCGACGTCAGGGCGACTGTGCGGCGGGGCAGTCGCGGCTTCTTCGTCCACGCGTCGCGCTCGGCGTCGCTCGTCGGCGGCGCGGCGAAGAACGCGGTCGTGTCGAACGGGACCCACTCCGCGCCGACCGGAGCCAAAGCGTCCTCCAGGGTCCGTGCGGCCCCGGCGAAGAAGTCGGGGTGGCGGACCTCCACCGCGCGGTGGTACTGCGACGGCAGCCGGCGCAGGAACCCGGCCAGCGCCGGCACGTCGGCCGGGGCGAAAGACGGCGGCAGCTGTACCCACAGTGCGTGCACCCGCGCCCCGAGGGGCTCGATCGCGTCGAGGAACGTGCGCAGGTCCGCCTCTCCGCCGGGCCCGAGGCGGTGTTCGTGCGTGACCGGCCGCGGCAGCTTGAGCACCATGCGGAAGTCCGGATCGGTCTGCCGCGCCCACGTGTGGACGGTCTCGCGGCTCGGCGTCGCGTAGAACGTGGTGTTGCCCTCGACCGCGTTGCACCAGCCCGCGTACGCCCGCAGCCGCTCACCGGCCGGCAACGGGTGCTCGACGAACCGGCCCTGCCATGCCTTGAGGGTCCACATGGCGCAGCCGACGTGCAACGCGGGCGTGGTCAAGGCGGTCGTCCTCCGGCGGGTCGGGGGTGCTCGCCGAACACGGTACCCAGGCGAGGAGCGCGGGCACGAGAAAGCGCCCCCGCTCCAGGAGCGGGGGCGCCTCTGCAAGGCCAAGCGAGGTTACTCGGCGGTGAAGGTGATGTTCCGGCGGCGGCGGATCGCGAAGACCAGTGCCGCGCCCCCGGCGACAAGGGCAGCGCCCGTGCCGACCATGGGGAGGGTGCTCGACGAGCCGGTGACCGGCAGGCTCGGGCTCGGCGAGACCGACGGCGCGTGCGTCGCCGGCCTGGAAGCCTCGGGCGTCGCCGGCTTCGAGGGCGACTTCGACGGCGACGGCGTGTGCTCCGTCGGCTTGCAGTCGCCGCTGAGGTGCACCTTCGGGCTCGTGAAGGAGTGCTCGTAGTTGTCGGCCCACAGGCCGGTCACGTGCAGCTCGAGGTCCTTCTTGGTGTCGCCGCTGTACGTGGTGGTGAAGGTGGCCTTGTCACCGGACTGGCCCTTGGCCGCCAGGTGGATGACCGCGTGCGTCTCGTTCGTGGGGCTGATCGAGATGTTCTTGATGTCGACGGACTGGCCGTAGTCGTTCTGGACCGTCCAGGTCACCGTGTAGGTGCCGTTGTCGCCGCAATCCGACTCGCCGAACGGGCCCGCATCATGCGCGCTCGCCGGGGAAGCGAAGAGGGTCGATAGGCCGACGGTGGCGGCGGCGGCGAAAACGCCGACGGCAGCCCTCCTGAACAGCGTCTTTTTCACGTCGTCTCCTAGCGGGGTGGAACTTAGCGACGACACAACATAGAGCAGATGGCCACGGTGGCGACAGTCAGAGACGCATGGAAATTTGCGAATAGTCAGGATTTGTCCGGATCTTCCGAAAAAATAATGGAGATCTATGGCTCGCTTAATCACTCGATGCGGTGAAACCGTTACACCATAAGGGCAAACGCCCAGTTTGCAGGGTGGGTACGCCTGCGTGATCGCGCCGCGACCGAGCGTGTATAACCCGATCTTCGTCGATGGTTAATTCCGCCTACCAGTGGGTTAAGACTCGGAAAATCATCGACGCCGGGGTTCGGTGCTCACCGAGCGTGGCCGGAATAGGATCGCGCCGGTGGACACGGCGCAGATCCTTCAGCTCGCGTCGCTGCTCACGCTGCCGCAGTTACAGGTCGCGGAGGTCCTGTCGCTGCGGGCGGAGGGCACGCGGCAGCGGGATCTGGCGCGGGCGCTCGGCGTCGCCCCCGACGACCCGCGGCTCACCGCTGCGCTGCGCGCCCTGCACGAGGCCGGCCTCGCCTGGCCCGACGAGCACGACCCCGAGTGGGTCCGCACCGTCGAGCTGCACAAGGTGCTCGCGAACGGCTACGGGTTCGGCCGGGCCGCCGAGCACGAGCTGACGTACCAGCCGCTGGAGCAGCTCCAGCGCATCGCCTTCGAGCTCGGCCGGCCCGTCGGGCGCGACCACGCGCGGCTCGTGCGGGTCATCGGCGCCGCCCTCGCCGACTCCGACCTCGTGCGCGAGCAGTTCCGGCTCGCCCCCAAGCCGGCCCAGGAGATCATGCTCGAGCTCGCCGTCGGGGAGCCGTTCTACTCCGACCCGCACGCGCTGCTCGCGCTGCGCACCGGCCGCCGCGGCAGCCCGCTGCGCTGGGCCCTCGACCGGGGGCTGCTCGTCTTCAACGCGTACTACGGCGCCGCCCTCTCCATGCCCAGCGAGGTCGGGGCCGCGCTGCGCCCGGACTTCCGCGCCGGCTTCGACACGACCCCGCCCGCGCCGCCGTCGGTCCCGGTCGACGTGGGGTCCGTCGACCGGTCCGGGGCGGCCGCGGCCGGGGCGGCGCTGGCCTCGATCGTCACGCTGCTGGAGGAGTGCGGCCGCACGCCAGTGCCGATCCTCAAGGCGGGCGGGATCGGGCTGCGCGAGGTACGAAAGCTGGCTCGGCTCATCGACGCCGACGAGGAGGGCGTGCGGTTCTGGCTCACCGTCGCCGGCATGAACGGGCTCATCGGCATCGCCGGGGACCGGGTCGCGCCGTCGGCCGAGTTCGACAACTGGCTCAAGCTCGAGCCGGCCGAGCAGCTCGCCTGGCTGCTGGACGGCTGGTTCCGGATGCCGGCCGCGCCACTGCTGCTCGACGGCCGCCCGGCGCTCGTCGGCAGCGAGCACGACGGGAGCAGCGCCGTGCTGCGCGTGACCCTCGCCGCGGTGCTCGCCTCGCTGCCGCCCGGGCGCGGCGCGGCCGGGCTCGACGGGCTCGCCACGATGCTGGCCTACCTGCGGCCGCTCGTGGCCGGGGACGCCGACGAGGTCCGGCCCCTCGCCGGGGCGCTGTGGCGCGAGTGCGAGCTCATGGGCGTCGGCGCCGCCCACGCCCCGACCTCGATCGGGCTCGCCCTGGCCGCCGGGGACCGCGACCGGCTCCTGTCCGGGCTGCGCGACCTGCTGCCGGCGGCCGAGGAGACGGTACTGCTGCAGAGCGACCTGACCGCGATCGTCACCGGCACCCCGTCGGCGTCGCTGGCCGCCCTGCTCGACCTGGCCGCCGACCGTGAGTCGCGCGGGGGCGGCTCCACGTGGCGGTTCACGGCGACCTCGGTGCGCCGCGCGTTCGACGCCGGCACCGGCGCCGACGAGCTGCTCGCGCGCATCCGCGCGGCGGCGGCCGGGGGGCGGGTGCCGCAGCCGCTGGAGTACCTGGTCGGCGACCTCGGCCGCAAGCACGGCAACGTGCGGGTGCGCACCGTCGGGTGCGTGCTGCGCAGCGACGACACGGCGCTGCTGGGTGAGATCCAGCGGGTGCGCAGCCTGGCCCGGCTGGAGCTGACCGAGTTGGCCCCGACCGTCCTGTCGAGCGCGCTGGGCCCTTCCGAGACGCTTGCCGCGCTGCGGGCCGCCGGCTACGTGCCCGCGGCGGAGAACCCGGACGGCACGCTCGCCCTAGAGCGGCCCGCCCGGCACCGCGCAACGACGCGGGACCCGGAAGCCTGAGCGGCCCGCCCGGCACCGCGCAACGACGCGGGACCCGGAAGCCTGAGCGGCCCGCCCGGCGCCGGGCAGCGACGCGGGACCCGGAAGCCTGAGCGGCCCGCCCGGCACCGCGCAGCGACGCGGGACCCGGAAGCCTGAGCGGCCCGCCCGGCGCCGGGCTACAGGGCCCGATCCAGAAAGGTGATCACCGCCCGGGCCAGGGCCACCCGCTGCCCCGAGAACGCGTGGTCCGAGGGCAGCAGCAGGGTCTCGGCGCCGGGCGCGTAGGCCTCGACGAGCGGCGAGTGGTGCAGCGGCGGGGGCGCGACCGTGTCGTCCTCGGCGGCCACGAGGAGGCGCGGGCGGTCCGCAAGGCGTCCGGCCAGGGCGGCCAGGCGCCACGAGGCGCCGTTGGCGCGCATCTCCTCGTAGAGCGCGTCGCCGCTGGTGCCGCGCAACGGCAGCGGGTCGGAGGCGAACATGGCGCGGGCTTCCCGGAGTACAACTTCCGGCGCTTGAGCGATGGCACCGAGGTCGTAGGCGGCCAGGGCCGCGACCGCGCGCACGGACCCGTCGGCGGCCGCCGTGTGCAGGGCCGCGAAGCCGCCCACGCTGTGCCCGACCACCGCCACGCGCCCGGGGTCCAGCGCCGGGTCGAGCCCGGGGGCGGCCCGGACGGCGCGGGCGGCGTCGGCCAGGACGTTGGACCAGGAGTACGCGCCGCCGACGCCCCATGACCCGCGGTAGTGCACCACCAGCGCGGCGTAGCCGGCCCGGCGCAGCGCCTGGGCGAGGTCGAAGTTGCGCTCGTTGCCGGGGAAGCCGTGCAGGAGCACGACCACCGGGTGCGGGCCGGGGCCGGCCGGGAGGTGCAACACCCCCAGCAGCGGTACCCCACCGCTGTCGAAGCGCACCTCGGGAGTGCGCGCCCGCGGGCGCAGGGCCGGGTCGGGGTCGTTCAGCCAGCGATCATCCACGTGCACTTTGTACAAGGCGGGGCGCCCGCGCGGGGGGCAGAATCGCAGGCATGACCGCGAAACCTGTGAACCTGACCGAGGCGCTCCAGTCGTTCAGCGAGGTGTACAGCCCGCGGATCGTCGCGCGCATGAACGACTACGACGTGCGCGTCGCCCACACCCGGGGCGAGCACGTCTGGCACGCCCACGCCGAGACCGACGAGTTCTTCCTGGTGCTCGACGGGCGCTTCGACATCGCCATCCGCGACGCGGACGGCCACGAGCACACCGTCGTGCTGCATCCGGGCGACACGTACGTCGTGCCGCGCGGTACCGAACACAAACCCTCGTCCCCGGGCGGCTCCATCCTCATGTTCGAGCCGTCGGGCACCGTCACGACCGGCGACGCCGCCGAGGGTGCCATCCCCGCGCACGTCGACCGCACCGCGGGGCACGAGCTGGCATGATCCCGTTCCGCTGTGCGGTGCCCGACGAGCGGCTGGAGGACCTCCGCCGCCGCCTCCGCGCGACCCGCTGGCCCGGGCCGGCGACGGTGCCCGGATGGGAGCAGGGAGTGCCGCAGGTGTACCTGCAGCAGCTCTGCGAGTACTGGGCCGACGGCTACGACTGGCGGCGCTTCGAGGCGCGGCTCAATACCCACGCCCAGTGGCGCGTCCCGGTCGACGGGCTCGGCATCCACGTCGTGCACGCGCGCTCCCCGCACCCGGGCGCGCTCCCGCTCGTCGTGACGCACGGCTGGCCCGGCTCGGTCGCCGAGTTCCTCGGCGTCGTGGACGCGCTCACCCGGCCCGAGGACCCGCGCGACGCGTTCCACGTGGTGCTGCCGTCGCTGCCCGGGTACGGCTTCAGCGACGTACCCACCGAGCCCGGCTGGGGCGTCGAGCGCATCGCGCGCGCCTGGGCCGAGGTCATGCGGCGCCTCGGGTACGCACGCTACGGCGCGATGGGCAGCGACTGGGGCACCAGCGTCACCACCGCCATGGCCCTGCAGGACGACGGGCGCCTGGCGGGCATCCACGTGTGCCCGCCGATCGCCGCGCCGATCCTCGAGGACCTCACCCCGGCGGAGCGCGCCACGCTGGCCGAGCTGGAGCAGGCGCAGCGCGACGGCGACGGGTACTCGCTGGTGCAGTCGACCCGCCCGCAGACGATCGGCTACGCCCTCAACGACTCCCCGGCCGGCCTGCTGGCGTGGATCGCCGAGAAGTTCACGGCCTGGAGCGAGGACCCGATCCCGCGCGACGCGCTCCTGGACAACGTCACGCTGTACTGGCTCACCGGCACGGCGGCGTCGAGCGCCCGGCTCTACTGGGAGAGCTTCCGCCAGGTCCAGGCCTGGTTCACCAGCGCCACCGACGACGTGGTCACCGTGCCGGCCGCGTGCACGGTCTTTCCCCGCGACCTGCCCCGGCCTTCGCGGCGGTGGGCTTCGCAGCGGTACCGCACGATCGTCCACTGGGGCGAGCCCGCGCACGGGGGCCATTTCGCGGCGCTGGAGCAGCCGGACCTGTGGGTGCACGAGGTGCGGGCGGCCTTCCGGGGTCTACGCGGCGCGTGAGTGGCGCCTCAGGCTGCTCGCCGCGAACCCGGACTCGCGAGCCAGCCGGTCCCAGGCCCACCCGTCGGCCCGTCGCGCGACGATGTACTCGCCGAACGTCGCGAACCCGAACCGCGCCGCGACCGCCTGCCCCCGCTGCCGCGCCCCGTGCCGCTTGGCGGCGTGCACGACGGCCTCGACCCCGTGGTGGCGCAGCGCGGCGAGCACCGTCCACCGCGACGTGCCCGCCTCCGCCGCGATCGCCGCGACGCTGCGGTGCTCGTCGAGGTGCGCGGCCCGCAGGTACGCGGCGACGCCCTCGAACCCCGTGGCCCGCGCGACCGGGCCGAGCCGCCGCTCGCCCGGCGGCGGACGATCGGGCACCGGGGCGTGCCGCCCGACCCAGTCCTTGTGCAGGCCGGCCTCGCGGCTGACGGCGGCCATGCTGAGGCCCTGCTGCACCCGGTCCGCGACGTACGCGCCGAACGTCGCGAACCCGAACCGCGCCGCGACCTCGGCCGCCACCCGCTCCCGGTGCTCCCGCCCGCGCCGCCGGTTGCCCTCGGCCCGGGCGCGCGGGTCGACCTCGGCGAGCGCGGCGAGCGTCTTGACCCGGCGCTCGGCCGGATGCGCGCGTCCCCGGGCCGCGCGGGCGGCGGCCGCGGCGAGCTCCCCGCCGGCGGCCCGGGCCCGCGCCTCGC
The DNA here is from genome assembly GCF_040648435.1 of Dactylosporangium sp. NPDC049140. NCBI lineage: Bacteria > Bacillati > Actinomycetota > Actinomycetes > Micromonosporales > Micromonosporaceae > Dactylosporangium > Dactylosporangium sp. NPDC049140. The sequence continues at coordinate 34,705 of NZ_JBEZDS010000002.1, forward strand.
GCTGGGCCCGCCGGATCGCGGGCTCGGCGTGGCGGGCCCCGAACGCGGAGGAGCGCCGCTTGCGGGTGGCCGGCCCGGTGAGCGGGTTGCCGAGCTCGAGCCCGAACTCGCGGAGGTAGTCGGCCTTGGTCCAGCCGTGGTACCGCAGGTGCGAGGCGACGGACAGGAACCACCGCCCGCACAGGTGGCAGCAGACCTTGTCGCCGTCGACGAGGAGCTCGCCGACCGGCGCGTGCTGCTCGATCACCGCCACCTCCCCGGTAGTCACACTGAGACTACCGGGAATAAGCTCCGCCGCGTGCCGCCGCTTTCTCTCCCCGAGTGGATCGTGCTTTCGTTGATCGACGAGGCCCCGGCCCACGGGTTCGCGATCGCGGCGCTGACCGGCGAGGACGGCGAGATCGGGCGGGTCTGGCAGGTGCCGAGGCCGATCGTGTACCGCGCCGCCGACCGCCTCACCGCCGCGAACCTGCTGACCGTGGCCCGCACCCAGGCCGGCGACCGCGGCCCGCAGCGCTCGATCCTGACGGCGACCGAGGAGGGCTCGGCCGCGGTGGCGGACTGGCTGGCCCGGCCGGTCGCTCACGTGCGCGACCTGCGCTCCGAGTTCCTGGTCAAACTGGCCCTAATGACCCGCCGCGGCCGCCCCTTGACGCGCCTGGTCGCGGCGCAGCGCGCGGTGCTGGCGCCGCTGGAGCCGGCCCTGGCCCGGCGCCGCACGGAGGCGACGGGCTTCGCCGCGGTCCTGGCCGCGTGGCGCTACGAGAACGCGAGCGCGGCCTTGCGCTTCCTGGACGATCTGACCTGACCGCACACCTCGCGCGACCGCGCGATGTGCGCGACCGCGCGGGCCCGACTGTGCGCGGGCCCGACTGTGCGCGGGCCCGACTGTGCGCGGCCACGCCGGGCCCGACCGTCCGCGACCGTGGGCCCGACGGTGCGCGACCGCGCGATGTGCGTTGCCGCGCCGCGCCCGACGGTGGGCCGACCGCGCGATGTGCGCGACCGCGCGCCTCGCCCGATGTGCGCTCCCGCGTGGCCGTCTGACTGCGACTCGTCCGACCTTGCGCTTCCGCGCGGCCGTGCGCTTCCGCGCGGCCGTGCGCTTCCGCGCGGCCGTGCGCTGCCGACGCCTACTGCGCCAGATGCCGCTCGACCGTGGCAACCTTCGACTCGAGGCGCCCCACCGGCCCGTCGCGCCAGTCGACCTTGATCACGGTGCTCGTACGCGGGGCCGCGGCCTGCACGACCGCCACCGCCGCCTGCACCACGGCCATCACTTCCTCCCACGTCGAGCCCTCGACCGTGGTGAACATGGCCTCGGTGCGGTTCGGCAGCCCGGACGCACGGACCACCCGCACCGCCTCGGCGACGAGGTCACCCACGTCCTCCCCGACCCCGAGCGGCGTGACACTGAACGCGACAAGCACAGACATGCCTCCGACGCTATCCCGGCCCTACTCGTTGTGGAGTACCTCCGCGATGGGGAGGCGCGCCGCGGTGCGCGACGGGATCAGGGTGCCCAGCACGGCGATCGCCACGCCGGTCAGGGCCATCGACGTGAGGGCCGCCGGGTTCCAGACGTGGAACAGCGACGCCGGGAGGTCGATCTTCGCCGTACGGCCCACCATCGGCAGGATCAGGCGGTGCGCGGCGATGCCCAGCGGGATGCCCGCCACGCCGCCGACGACGCCCAGGGCCGCCATCGACGTCACCATCATGGCCACGACCTGGCGGGGCGTCATGCCGATGGACTTCAGCATGCCGAGGTCGCGGCGGCGTTCGCGGACGTTGAGCAGCACCGTGTTGAAGACGCTCAAGGCGGCCACGGTACCGATCATCAGGGAGAACACCACCGAGACGGAGACCACCGAGACGGTGTAGGAGTTGCCGAGGCCGGTCACCGCGGACCAGGCCGCGAGGCCGGGATCGGCGGCGCGCACGGCGGAGAGGTACGACTCCACGTCCGTGCCGGGTGTGACCCGTACGAAGTACATGACCTCGTGGCTCACGAGACGGTACGACGGCGCCAGGGTGGTGAAGACGGACCAGTCGGCGAAGAGGGCGCCGCCCGCGATGCCGGCCTCCAAGGTGCGGCCCACGATCTTGACGGGGACCTCGCGGCCGGCGTAGGTGAGGCGGATCGTGTCGCCGACGTGCAGGCCGAGTTCGTGCAGGGCCTTCGAGGCGGCGACCACCTCGCCCGGGGCGGCCATCCAGCGGCCCTCGGTGAGCTCCTCCCGGAAGCCGATCGTGGTCGCGTCGCCGCGCAGGAAGTCGACCTGGACGGGGTCGCGGTGGCCGGCGACGGCGATCGGGAGGGTGAGGTCGGCGGTGACGTACACGGTGCCGGGCAGCCCCCGCAGCAGGGACTCCACCTGCGGGTCGGTCCGGTCGGTGGCGACGTCGCCGAACGTGGCGTTGTGCGGGCGGACCTGGGCCTGGACCGCGTCCGCGCGGTCCACGGCGTCGCCGAAGCGGGTCACCGACGTGGTGAGGCCGCCGGCGAACGTGACAGTCGTGACGCCGAGCAGCAGCGCGGCCATCGTCAGGCCGGTGCGGCCGGGGCGGGCGAAGGGCAGGCCGAGGCCGAGGCTTACCGCGCGGGGGAGGCGGGTGCCGGACAGCGCCCGCTGGACGCGCAGGCCGCGGCCCGCGCGCGGGGCGGAGCCGGCGCTGATCGCCTCGGCGGCGGAGAGGCGGTGCGCGCGCAGGGCCGGCACGAGCGCGACGAGGGCGACGAGCGCGGGCACGCCGAGTACGCCGGTGAGCGGCACCCACAGGCCGGTGTCGACCCGCCCGCCGAAGCCGAGGCCCTGGAAGGCGTTGGCCAGCAGCGGGCGGGCGGCCACGGTGCCGAGGGCGGTGCCGAGCAGGGCGCCGGCGGCCGACGGTACCGAAACCATTGCCACATAGACGAGGACCACCTGGCGCGGGGTGAAGCCGATCGCCTTCAGCACGCCGATGTGCCGGAAGCCCGAGATGACCGCGCCGCTGACCACGCCGGCCACGATCAGGACGGCGACCACCAGGCCCAGCAGGCCGAAGACGAACAGGAAGGGCAGCATGGTGCCGGGGCCGGCCGCGACCTCGGCCTTGCGCGTGAGGTACGACTCCGTCCCGGTCAGCCCGTCGCGCGGCACGGACGCGACCGCGGCGTCGACCTCGGCCCGGTTCGCGGCGTGCCGGAAGCGGTAGAGCACCTGGGAGCCGGTCGGGCCGAGCGCGCGCGCCGTCGCCGGGGAGACCCACGCGTCGGCGGTGTGCCCGAGGCTGTACGCCGCGCCGACGATCGTCAGCACGGGTTTCCCGGGCGCGGTCACGGTCTTGCCGAGCAGGTCGCGGGCGAAGTACTCGGCGTCGGCCCGGTCCGACGGCGGCATCGAGGTCACGACGATCTCGTTCGGGCCGGTGGCCCAGTGCCCGACCCACAGGTCGACGCGGTCGACGGGGCCGCCCGGGTCGGCCCGCCCGACCACGGTGAGGGGCCCGGTCGCCCACACCGGCGCGCCGTCGGCCGGCACGTCGAGGACCAGCTCCGGGAAGGGGCCCGCGACCGCCTCCGCGCCGGGGGCGTTCGTGGCCGGGGTCTGGGTGCCGTACGTCGCGATCACGTGCGGCCCCCGCTGCTGCGCGAACGCGCGGTCGAACGGCCCCGTGGCCGCGTCGAGCAGCGCGAGCGCGACCACGATTGTCGCGGTCGTGAACAGCACCACGAGCCCGATGACGACGGTCTGCAGGCGCCGCCGCCGCACCGCCGCGCGCGCGGCCCGCCACACGGCGCTCACGCCGTCACCTCCGCACGCTCCGGCAACGGCGCGACAATGTTGTGCCCATGGTGTGCGGCCCCTCCGCATCGCTCCCGACCGCTCACGCCGTCACCTGCGCAGGCTCCGGCGACGGCGCGACGATGCTGTGCCCATGGTGTGCGGCCCCTCCGCTTCGCTCCGGACCGCTCACGACACCACCCGGCCGTCGCGGAGCTCCACAACCCGGCTCGCGCACCGTTCGGCCAGCGCGTGGTCGTGCGTGACGAGCAGCAGCGTCTGGCCGATCTGGTTGAGGTCGAGCAGCAGGTCCATCACCTGCTCGCCGGCGCGGCTGTCCAGCGCCCCCGTCGGCTCGTCGGCCAGCAGCAGCGCCGGGCGGTTCATCAGCGCCCGCGCGACCGCGACCCGCTGCCGCTCGCCGCCGCTGAGCGCGGCCGGGTAGGCGTTGCGCCGCCCGCCGATGCCGAGCTCGTCGAACAGCTCCAGGGCGCGCCGCCGGGCCGGCCGCGCGCCGATGCCCATGAGCTGCGCGGCCAGCGCGACGTTGTCCAGCGCCGAAAGGTCGTCGAGCAGGTTGAAGAACTGGAAGACCATGCCGATGCGGCGCCGCCGGAACAGCGCAAGGCCCGTCTCGCTCAGCCTTCCAAGATCCTCATCGTGTACCTCCACAAGCCCGGCCGTCGGCCGGTCGAGCCCCGCGATCATGTTGAGCAGCGTCGACTTGCCGCAGCCCGAGGGGCCCATGACCGCGACCGCCTCGCCCGCCCCGATCGTGAGCGTCACCCCGTCGAGGGCGGTCGTACCGCCGAACTCCTTGCGCACCCCGTCGAGGCGCACCACCGTCGTCATGGCCCCGACGCTATTGCCCCGGCCCGCGCGGAGGCGTCCGCTGCCGGATGCAACCCGCCGCCCAGGGTCATCCTGCGGATGTATGCCGCTGCCTCCGTGGCCCGATGCGCGCCCGGGCGCGGGTCTGGCATCGTGACGAGGGTGACCGTCCTCGCCGGTGTGCTGGTCGCGGCCCCGATGCGCGCCGCGCTGGTGCCAGCCGCGCGCCCGGGCGCCGCCCGCACGCTGTCCGCGGCGCCGGTGCTCGGCGTCGCGCCCGGGCGCGTGTGGGACCTCGGCCCGCTCGGGCGTGCGTGGCGCGTTGCGACGGTCGTCGGCCCGCTCGGGCGCGTGTGGGGCCTCGTGACGCTCGGGCGCGGGTGGGGCGTCGCGTCGGTCGTCGGCCCGCTCGGGCGCGTGTGGGGCCTCGTGACGCTCGGGCGCGGGTGGGGCGTTGCGACGGTCGTCGGTCCGCTCGGGCGTGCGTGGTGCGTCGCGACGGTCGGCGCTGCGCTCGGGCGCGTGTCGGGCGTTGCGACGGTCGTCGGCCGGCTCGGGCGCGTGCGGGGCCTCGCGACAGTCCTCGTCGGCGCCGCGCCCGGGCGCGGGTGGGCATCAGGGCCGTCGCCGTCCGCACGTTGTGCGCGGCGCCGGTGCTCGGCGTCGCGCCCGGGCGCGGGTGAGGCGTCGTGACCGTTCTCGTCGGTGTGCTGGTCGCGGGCCTGGTGATCGCCGTCGCGGCGGGTGTGGTGCTCGGGGTCGCGGCCGCGCGGGCGCGGCGGCGGTACAGCCGGGCGCTGGAAGAGCGCGGCTGGCTGCTCGAGCGCGAGCGCCAGGCGGCCGCCAGCGGCGCGGTCGCGGCCGAGCGCGCCCGGATCGCCCGCGAGCTGCACGACATCGTCAGCCACAACGTGAGCGTGATGGTCGTGCAGGCCGGCGCCGCGCGGGAGGTGCTCGCCGCGTCCGGGCCGGCCGTGCCGCCCGACGTCGCCGGTGCCCTGGTCGCGGTCGAGGGGGCCGGCCGCGACGCGCTGAAGGAGCTGCGGCACCTGCTGGGCCTGCTCGCCCCGGCCGCGGACGGCTCGGACGGGCCCGAGGAGGCGCTGGCGCCCCAGCCCGGGCTCGACGCGCTGAGCCGCCTCGTGGACCGCATCGCGTTTGCCGGGCTGCCCGTCGACGTGTTCGTCAGCGGGGAGCCGCGGGCGCTGCCGGGCGGGGTCGACACCACCGCGTACCGGGTCATCCAGGAGGCGCTCACCAACGCGCTCAAGCACGGGGAGGCGGATCGGGCCGAGGTCTCGGTGCGGTACACCGAACGCTCTCTTCGCCTCGAGGTTCTCAACACCGGACCGGCCGGGCCGCCGCGGCGCTCCCCGCCGGGCGGGGCCGGACACGGGCTGCTCGGGCTGCGGGAGCGCGTCGCGGTGTACGGCGGCGACCTCGACGCCCGGCGCCGTTTCGGCGGCGGCTTCCGCGTCCGGGCGCGCATCCCCCTGGACCCGCCATGACCGATCCGGAGCGGATCGGCGTGGCCGAGCCCCGGGTGCTCATCGCCGACGACCAGGCGCTCGTGCGCACCGGCTTCCGCATGATCCTCAACGCCCGGGGCGTCGACGTGGTCGGTGAGGCCGCCGACGGCGTCGAGGCGGTCTCGGCCGCCGTACGCCTGCGCCCCGACGTGGTGCTCATGGACATCCGGATGCCCAACCTGGACGGGCTGGCCGCCACCCGGCAGATCGTCGAGCGGCGGCCCGAGTGCCGGATCATCATGCTCACGACGTTCGACCTCGACCGGTACGTGTACGCCGCCCTGGCCGCCGGCGCCAGCGGCTTCCTGCTCAAGGACGTGACGCCGGAGCATCTGGCCGGCGCGGTACGCCTCGTTTGCACCGGCGACGCCCTGCTCGCCCCGTCGATCACCCGCCGCCTCGTGGAGCGCTACGCCGCCGGGGCCGCCCCGTCGCCGCTGCACCGCGACCTGGCCCCGCTGACCCCGCGCGAGCTGGAGGTGCTGACGCTGATGGGCCAGGGCCTGTCCAACGCGGAGCTGGCCGCGGCCCTGACCCTGAGCGAGGCGACGGTGAAGACCCACGTGGCGCGGATCTTCACCAAGCTGGAGCTGCGCGACCGGGCCCAGGCGGTCGTGCTGGCGTACGAGACCGGCCTGGTCCGCCCTTCCTCAGGCCTCTGAGCGCAGCATCCGGGTCAGCGCACGCAGCCCCTTGACCAGGTCCTGGTGGTCGCTGATGCCGTCGACCGCCTCGTGGATCTGCCGGCCGATCCGGTCGATCGCCGCGCGCAGCTCGTCGTGGCGGCCGTGCTGCTCGTCGGCCTGCCGCTGCAGGCTCGTCACCAGCTCCTGCAGCTCGGCCACGTCGCGCCGCAGCGTGACGACGTCCTCGCGGGGATGGGTGACCTCGCGCGTCATGACGGCGATGCGCCGGCGCAGGTGCGCGAAGTACGCGCCCGCCGGCCGCATGAACGTGGTGAGCAGGAAGAAGCCGGCGACGTAGTACCCCACCGTCCGCGCCGTGACGAGCCCGGCCACGGCCGCCACGACCGCGGTGCCGACGTGCCCGGCGATCGCGAACGCGAGCATGCGCCGGGCGATGCGCCGCGCCTCGTCCTCGTAGCCCTCCTTGACCGGGATGCCCCGCTCCCGCGACACGTCGGCGTCGGCGACGACGCGGCGCGCCCCGAAGTACAGATTCCAGGGGGCCGACACGAGCACGACCGTCCACGTCAGCGCCGCGAACGCCGCCCCGACCGTCCACAGCAGCCCCGCCGTGACCCCCGCGAGGCGCCCGAGCCACGCGAACACCAACACCGTCGCGGCCCCGACCACCACGACCGACCACCATTTGGTCCCACGCATACGTTTCATCATTCGGTACCGCCGGCAGCGCGCGGATCCGCGGCCGTACTCAGATCGCGGTGAGTACCGGTGGCCTAAGGTCGAGGTGTGACCGCGGTTTTTGCGCTGGCCGGGCGTACGGCGAGTGAGATCTCCGCCGCCGTCGAGGCCGGCGTGCGCTCCGGCGCGCTGCAGGCGGGCGACGCGCTGCCGCCCATCCGCGCCGCGGCCGGCCAGCTCGGGGTGAGTCCCGCCACCGTCGCCGCCGCCTACCAGGCGCTGCGGCAGCGGGGGATCGCCGAGGCGGCGGGGCGGCAGGGCACCCGCGTGCGGCCCCGGCCCGCCGTCGCGCCCGCGCGCGGGCAGTTCCGGCTCGAGGTGCCCGAGGGCGTGCTCGACCTGGCCACCGGCGGCCCCGATCCCCGGCTGCTGCCCGACGTCGGGCCGGCCCTCGCGCGGGCCGCGGCGGACGCCGAGCCCACCGGGTACGCCGCCGAGGCCTACCCTCCGCTGCGCGCGGCCGCACGGCGCACCCTCGCCCGCGACGGGGTCGACGCCGGCGAGCTGGCCGTGGCCGGGGGCGCGCTCGACGCCATCGAGCGGCTCCTCGGCGCGCACGTCCTGCCCGGCGACCGGGTCGCGATCGAGGACCCCGGGTGGGCCAACCTCCTCGACCTCGTGGCCGCGCTGGGGCTGCGCCCGGTGCCGGTGCCGGTCGACGAGTCGGGGCCCGACCCGCAGCGGCTCGCCGACGCGCTGCGCGGCGGGGCGCGGGCGTTCGTCGTGACCAGCCGCGCGCACAACCCGACCGGGGCCAGCGTCACCGCGCGGCGGGCCGCCGAGCTCCGCGCCGTGCTGGCCGGGCACCCGGACGTCCTCGTGATCGAGGACGACCACGCCGCCGAGCTCTCGGTCGAGGCGCTGCACCCGCTCGCCGGCGCGACGGAGGCGTGGGGGTTCGTGCGCTCGGTCAGCAAGCCGTACGGGCCCGACCTCCGGCTCGCCGTGGTGGCGGGCGACGCCACGAGCATCGGCCGGCTGACCGGCCGGCAGCGGCTGGGCACCGGCTGGGTGTCGCGGATCCTGCAGCGCGTCGTGACCGACCTGTGGTCCGATCCGGCCGTTGCCGGCGTGGTGGCGGCGGCGCGGAGCGAGTACGAAACCCGGCGCATCGGCCTCGTGAACGCCCTGCGGGAACGGGGTTTGACGGTCACCGGACGCACGGGGCTCAACGTCTGGGTGTCCGTTCCGGACGAGACGACCGCGGTGGCACGGCTGCGCGAGGCCGGGTTCGCGGTGGCGCCCGGCGCGCTGTACCGCATCGCCACGCCGCCCGCGATCCGGATCACGATCTCGGCGCTGGACCCGGATGTCGTACCGGCACTGGCCGACGCCGTCGCGCGGACGACCCGCACCGGCGCGGCCGCGCCCGGCGTCTGAGGCGCTGGACGGGATCTTCTACCGTCGGTGAGGTGGACCAGCAGACCAGGCCCCGCCCCGGCCCCGCCGGCATCGCCATCGCCGGCGCCGGCATCGCGCTCATCTGCGTCATCGCCTACTGCGGCATGATCCCCGACCAGGCCGACGTCACCTCCGCCGCCCGGGCGACCGCGTACGAGCTGGAGCGCACCCCGGTCCAGGGCCTCGGCATCAACATCTTCGACGTACAGCAGGCGCTGAGCATGGGCGCCCGCCGCGGCGCGAGCAACATCAAGGTGCGCGACGCCGGGCGGGACGCCGACCAGAACGATCTGTACGAGTTCACGAACTCCCGTGGCGACTACCCGGTCTGCATGACCGTCCACCTGGACATCGACCTGCTCGACGACTCGCCGTCGTTCCCGTCGGCGACGGTCGAGCAGGGGCGGTGCCCAGGCTGACGGTGTTCGTCACTCCTGGACCAGCCGGAACCGCTGCAGTACCGCCGGCGTCTCGTCGTTGACCGTGAAGCCGGGGTCGCCGAGCCAGCCGCGGTAGTCGCCCCCGTGCCAGAACTGCTCGTGCCCGGCCCGCCACTGCGCGACCGAGGTATCCCCTTCCCCTTCGTCGACGGCGTGACGCAGGTCGACGTCGCCGAGCCGCGCCACCCGGACGTCGACGACCTCGATCACCCCGACCCGCTTTCCGCCGGAGTCGATGACCGCGGACCGCTGCCCGGCGACGGGCAGCGGCTCCTCGTCGATCTCGAAGTCCTGCAGCAGCCCGGTGGTGGTCGTCTTACTGCCGTCGAGCACGGCCGCGACCAGCTTGTCGCGCAGTTCCCCCGGAAACCCGAACTCAGCAATCGGAAGCTCGTCCATGCGTCCCAGTCTGCCCGCACGGACGACCGTTGGTACTTCTCCCCGCCGGCGTGCTTCCGCGGGAGGCATCCTGTTCCTCGTTACTCCGTCGTGTTCTGCCGCCGGTCCGGGCCCTGGAGGAAGCGGGACAGTAACGGCAGACTGCAGCTTGCCAATCCGATGATCAAGCCCTCCGCGAAGGGCGAGTGGAACACGTCGCGCATCACGAATGCCATGTTCAGCGACAGGCTCACCGTGACGACGCCGAAAGCCAGCCACCGAGCCGCCTGGGATCGCTGCCACCGAGCCGTCTGAGATCGCATCCACAGCCCTCCGCCATGTAGGTACCTCGATGCTATGGCGCGGTGGTATCGCCGACCATCGGCTCTTGGCCCGGCCCTCGCCGCGCCCAGTTGAGGGCGTTCGCGCCGGCCTCGTTATCGCCTGATCTGCCGCTTGTCCGCGCCCGTGGCTGCCGCCAGGTCTGCTCGGGACATACCCAGCGGCAGGTGGGCCGCACCGAATTCAGTCAGCTACGAAATTCGCGCTCTTGGCGCGGTTGTCGTTGAGGGGCCGTCGAGCCGGCCGCGACCTGTGAGCCCGGCTGTCTACGGCCACCCTTCTTTCGACAGTCACCCGTGAGCATGTGCCAGTGGCGACCGGCACGCGGCGATTCGGGTGGGAGCAGCGGACGCCGGCCGTCGGTGCGGGTCTCACGGCGGTGGGTGTGTCCAGCCCGGACTCGCAAACCTCATGAACACGAGCGAGCCGGTGATCTGGCAGCGACAGCGAGGCCAGTGGCTGCGTAGCAGCCATGGGGGGTGCGGGGTGGGAACCCCCCGCCCCGCGCGCCAGCGCGGAGAAAAACTGTGCCCCCGGTAGGATTCGAACCTACGCCCCCGCCTCCGGAGGGCGGTGCTCTATCCCCTGAGCTACGGGGGCCTTAACGGCCTCGCAACAGCCTAGCAGAGCGCCCACCCACCCCACACACTGGTTCCCCTGGGGCGTATGGGGTGGGTGGAAAAGGCGCTCTACGAGGACAAAGGCTGGGAGCCCAAGTCCTTGAGTTTCTCGGTCAGCTGGGAGATGTCGTAGGACTGGGACACGCGGATTTTTTCCGCGGCGTCGCGTACCTCGGCGTTCGAGGCGTCCTTCGCGGCGATCTCCGCCATGTGGATGCCGCCCAGGTGGTGGCGCAGCATGAGCTGGCACCAGAGGGTGTCGAAGTCCTTGCCCGTCGAGGACTTGAGCTTCTTGAGCTCGTCGTCCGAGGCCATCCCGGGCATGCGGCCGTCGCTCTGGAGGGTGTTCATGCCCGATGGCATCCAGGCCATGGCCCGCTTCGACGACGTGGGGGAGAGGTGCCACTCGGTCAGCCAGGTCTGCATCTGGCCGATCTGCCACTGCTGGCTCGCGGCGATGTCGTAGCCCAGGTTGCGGATGTCGTCCGTGGAGCCCAGGCGGTAGGCGAACATCCCCATCTCGACGGCCTGCGCGTGGTGCACGCTCATGTCGCGGGCGAAGCCGGCGTCGATGGAGTCCTCGCCGGGGCGGTTCAGGACCGGGATGAGGTACCCGATCGCTACGCCCGTCACGAGTATGAGGACGGCGGCGAGCACGCCCAGGCTCAGGCGCGCCCGCCGTGAAAGTTGCGTCAGCACAGGTCAGTTGCCGCCCTGTTGCTGCTGTTGCTGCCCGGTGCCGTCCTTGCCGAGGTCGTGGGGCGTGGCGCCCGTCTCGGTGATGATGTCGCCGCTGGAGCACGGGGTGCCGGCCTCGAGCGACGCGTTCTGGCGCAGGGCCTTGATGAACTCGTCGATGCGCTTGTCGCCGGCGTTGTCGACCTTGAGCTGGAAGCCCCACGCCTGCAGGGAGATCGGCGTGTCCTGGTTCGGGTACGGGCTCATCAGCATGTAGTCGTTGCCGCGCACACGCTTGGCCAGCGCCTCGACCTGGTCGGCCGGGAGGCTCGGGTTGTACGTGATCCACACGGCGCCGTGCTCGAGGCTGTGCAGCGCGTGCTCGTTGGCGATCTGGGACGTGTACACGTCACCCAGGCAGCGCTGCCAGTTCGGGTTGTGGTTGCCGGCGACCGGCGGGCTCAGCTTGTAGGTCTGCGGGCCCCACACGTGCTCGCGCTGGCCGACCAGGGTCTTGTCGGTCTTGCGGTAGTCCTTGATGCCGCTGATCTGGTCGGCCCGGTCCTGCCAGCCCAGGCCGTTCTCGTACACCTGGTAGCCGGCGAAGCCCACGATGCCCAGGGCCAGCACGCCGACCGTGGTGAACAGCACGATCGGGCCCCAGCTCATGCCCTGCTTGACCTTGACCGGGGCGATCTTCTTGACCGCGGGCCGGGTGGCGGTGGCCGGCTTCTTCGCGGCGGCAGCGGTCTTCCCGGCTGGGGCGGTCTTGCGGACCGGGGCCGACTTCCGCGGGTTCGCCTTGGGCTTGGCGGGAGTCGAAGGAGCGTCGTCGGACAGGTCGGAGGAGTCCGAGACGTCCGAGACTTCCGCTGTCTCGATGTCCGAAGCGTCCTCGTCCTCGTCGCCGCCCTGCTTCGGCTTCGCGCCGGAGACGGCCTTAGTGGACGGCTTGCGGTTGCCGCCACCGTGCTGGGTGCTCATGCTCATCTCGTCGCCTCGCAACGCTCAGCGTTGTGCTCGCTCATCGGGCCTCGTCTGGTCAACGGTCGGGGGTCACGGCGGGGAACTGCTCCGGTGGGTCCCTCCCCCGTGGGGGAATCCGGTTCCAGCCGTCCCGCATTGTGACCAGCACAACGGGCCGCCGCCAAGTACCGGAGTCTACCCCCGATAACATTTGTCGGTGACTCCCGCTGAACTCGCCGTAGCTGTCCTCGCCGCCGCCCGGGCGGCCATCACCGAGCGTGACCTCGACGCATCCGTGCTCCCGGCGACGACCAGCGTGGAGCGACCGCGAAACCCGGAGCACGGTGACTATGCGTCCAATATCGCCCTGCAGCTGGGCAAGAAGGTCGGACTGAACCCGCGCGAGCTGGCTGGGGCGGTCGCGAAAAACTTGCAGGAAACTCCCGGGATCGCCGCCGTGGAGATCGCCGGGCCCGGGTTCCTCAACATCCGCCTCGCGGCCGCGGCCGTCGGCGAGCTCGCCGGGATGATCGTGCGGGGCGGCCGGGGGTACGGCCGCAGCGAGACCCTGGCCAAGGAGAAGGTCAACCTCGAGTTCGTCTCGGCGAACCCGACCGGCCCGGTCCACCTCGGGCACACCCGCTGGGCCGCGGTCGGCGACGCCCTGGGCCGCATCCTGAGCGCGGCCGGCGCCGACGTGACCCGCGAGCACTACATCAACGACGCCGGCGTGCAGATGAACCGCTTCGGCGAGTCGGTCATGGCCGCGGCGCACAACCGGCCGACCCCGCCCGACGGCTACCCCGGCGAGTACATCCAGGACGTGGCAAAGGCCGTCGTACAAACAAATCCTGACATTCTGCATTTGTCGGAAAACGACCAGAAAGAGGCATTTCAGGAGGCCGCCTACAAGGCGATGCTCAAGGAAATGCAGGACAGCCTCGAACGCTTCGGCGTCCACTTCGACGTCTGGTTCTCCGAGAAGACGCTGCACGAGGGCGGCGCCGTCGAGCACGCCCTCGACGAGCTGCGCAAGCAGGGCCACGTCTTCGAGTCCGAGGGCGCCGTCTGGCTGCGCACGAGCGACTTCGGCGACGACAAGGACCGGGTGCTGATCCGCTCCAACGGCGAGAAGACCTACTTCGCCGCCGACGCCGCGTACTACATCAACAAGCGCGAGCGCGGCTTCGAGCGCTGCATCTACATGCTGGGCGCGGACCACCACGGGTACATCGGCCGCCTCAAGGCCATCGCGGCCTGCGCCGGCGACGACCCGCAGCGCAACATCGAGGTGCTCATCGGCCAGCTGGTCAGTCTGCTGCGCGGCGGTGAGCCGGTACGGCTGAGCAAGCGCGCCGGCACCCTGATCACCCTCGACGAGCTCATCGACGCGGTGGGCGTGGACGCGGCGCGGTACTCGCTGGCCCGCTCCTCGACCGACTCCCCGCTGACCCTGGACATCGAGGTCATCACGCGGCAGAAGAACGACAACCCGGTCTTCTACGTGCAGTACGTCGGCGCGCGCACCGCCTCGATCGCGCGCAACGCGGCCGAGCTGGGCCACGAGCGCACCGAGGCGTACGACGCGGCTCAACTGGTACACGAGAAGGAACTGGATCTTCTGAAGGCCCTCGGCGACTTCCCGGGCATCGTCGCCACCGCGGCCGAGCTGCGCGAGCCGCATCGCGTGGCACGCTATTTGGAGGACCTGGCCGGGGCCTACCACCGGTTCTTCGACAACTGCCGCGTGCTGCCCCTCGGCGACGAGCCGTTCACGGAGACGAACCGGGCGCGGCTCTGGCTCAACGACGCCACCCGCCAGGTCATCGTCAACGGTCTGGACCTGCTCGGCGTCTCGGCGCCGGAACGGATGTAGAGGACATGCGCGCACACGAGGCCGGGACGCTCCACGCGGACCTCGGCTCCAACGGCCCGTCCTGGCTGCGCACGCCGGACGATGTAAACGCATTGGTCCCGATTTTGTGGCCCAAAACGGTCAAACGCGGTGCAAGCGGTGCGCTCGAGGTCGGCGGCGTCGACGTGCACCGGCTGAGGGAAGAGCACGGCACCCCGGCCTACATTTTCGACGAATCGGACTTTCGGGAAAGATGCCGAAATTTCCGGAACGCGTTCGGCGGCGCCGAGGTCTACTACGCCGGCAAGTCCTTCATCGCCACCGCGATCGTCAAGATCCTCGTGGAGGAAGGCCTCAGCCTCGACGTCTGCAGCGGCGGGGAGCTGGCGGTCGCGCTCAGAGGTGGCATGCCGCCGGAGCGCATCGGGTTCCACGGCAACAACAAGTCGGTCGAGGAGCTCACCGCCGCCGTCGAGGCGGGCGTGGGCCGGATCATCGTCGACTCCTTCGACGAGATCGAGCGCCTCACCCAGATCGCTCTCAAGGCCGGCCACCGCCCGCGCGTCATGGTCCGCGTGACCGTCGGCGTCGAGGCCCACACGCACGAGTTCATCGCCACCGCGCACGAGGACCAGAAGTTCGGGTTCTCCCTGGCCGGCGGGGCCGCGGCCGAGGCGGTCGACAAGATCCTGGCCGACGACGTGCTCGAGCTGCGCGGCCTGCACTCGCACATCGGCTCGCAGATCTTCGACGCCTCCGGCTTCGAGGTCGCCGCCCGCCGCCTGCTGTCGCTGCAGGCCCGGGTCAGCGAGGTGCACGGCCGCGAGCTGCCCGAGCTCGACCTGGGCGGCGGGTTCGGCATCGCGTACACCACCCAGGACCAGCCCGCCGACCCGCACGAGCTGGCCGGCGACCTGCTGCGGATCGTCAAGCAGGAGTGCGCCGCACTGCACCTGAGCGTTCCGCACCTGTCCGTCGAGCCCGGCCGGGCGATCGTCGGGCCGGCCGTGTTCACCCTCTACGAGGTCGGCACGGTCAAGGACGTCGACGGCATCCGCACGTACGTCTCCGTCGACGGCGGCATGAGCGACAACATCCGTACCGCGCTGTACGACGCGGCCTACTCGGCCACCGTGGCCGGCCGGGCCTCCTCCGAACCGCCGATTCTCGCCCGCGTGGTGGGAAAACATTGCGAGTCCGGGGACATCGTCGTGAAAGATGAATTCCTGCCGGCGGACGTCAAGGCCGGAGATCTTCTTGCGGTCCCGGGCACCGGCGCCTATTGCCGCAGTATGGCGAGCAACTACAACCACGTTCCCCGCCCGCCGGTCGTGGCGGTGGCCGATGGCACGGCGCGTGTCATCGTCCGCCGGGAGACCGTGGACGATCTGCTGAGACTGGACGTGGGGTGACAGATGCCGCAATCGGTGAAGGTAGCGCTGCTGGGCTGCGGGACCGTTGGTTCCGAGGTGGTCCGCCTGCTGCACGAGCAGGAGCACGACCTCACGGCCCGCATCGGCGCGCCGCTGGAGGTGGTGGGCGTCGCCGTCCGCCGCCTCAACAAGGCGCGTGAGCTGCCGATCGACCCGGCGCTGTTCACGACCGACGCGCACGCCCTCGTCACCCGCGAGGACGTGGACGTCGTCGTGGAGGTCGTCGGCGGCATCGAGCCGGCCCGGTCCTGGCTGCTGGAGGCCCTGCACGCCGGCAAGAGCGTCGTCACGGCCAACAAGGCCCTGCTCGGCGAGGACGGCGCCACGCTGCACAAGGCGGCCGCCGACTGCGGCGCCGACCTGTACTTCGAGGCCTCCGTGGCCGGTGCCATCCCGCTGCTGCGCTCGTTGCGCGAGTCGCTGCACGGGGACCGGATCACCCGGGTGACCGGCATCGTCAACGGCACCACGAACTTCATCCTGTCGTCCATGGACGCCACCGGCGCCGGCTTCGCCGAGGCCCTCGAGGAGGCGACCGCGCTCGGCTACGCCGAGGCCGACCCGACCGCCGACATCGAGGGCTTCGACGCCGCGGCCAAGGCCGCGATCCTCGCCTCGATGGCCTTCCACAGCCGGGTCACCTCGGCCGACGTGCACCGTGAGGGCATCACCGAGGTCACCGCGGCCGACATGGCCAGCGCCAAGGCGATGGGCTGCACCATCAAGCTGCTGTGCATCGCCTCGAAGGCCAACGGGGCCGTCTCGGTGCGCGTGCACCCGGCGATGATCCCGCGCACCCACCCCCTGGCCGGCGTCGGCGACGCGTTCAACGCCGTCTTCGTCGAGGCCGAGGCGGCGGGCCAGCTCATGTTCTACGGCCGCGGCGCCGGTGGCGCCCCGACCGCCTCCGCGGTGCTCGGCGACGTGGTCGCCGTGGCCCGCAACCGGCTCGCGGGCGTCCACAGCGCCTCGGAGTCGGCCTACGCGGACCTGCCGGTCTCCCCGATCGGGGACGTGCTGACGCGGTACCACATCAGCCTTGACGTCTCCGACAAGGCGGGCGTGCTCGCCGCGGTCGCGGGCGTCTTCGCCAAGCACGGCGTCAGCATCGCGACGGTGAACCAGTCCGGTCGCGGCAACCAGGCCGTGCTCGTCATCGTCACGCACGCCGCGCCGGATCGGGCCCTCGCCGCGACCGTCGCCGAGCTGAGAGCACTGGACATCGTTCGCGCCGTGGCGAGCGTCCTGCGGGTCGAAGGGGAGTAAGGCGCCATGTGGCGTGGGTTGATCGAGGAATTCCGGGACCGCCTCCCGGTCGGGCCGCAGACCCCGGTGGTGACGCTGCACGAGGGCAACACGCCCCTGCTGCCCGCGCCGGAGCTCTCCGCGCGGACCGGCTGCGACGTGTACCTCAAGGTCGAAGGGGCCAACCCCACCGGCTCGTTCAAGGACCGCGGCATGACCGTCGCGGTGTCCAAGGCGCTCGAGGAGGGCTCGAAGGCGATCATCTGCGCCTCGACCGGCAACACCTCGGCGTCGGCCGCCGCGTACGCCGCGCGTGCCGGCATCACCTGCGCCGTGCTGGTGCCGACCGGCAAGATCGCCCTGGGCAAGCTCGCCCAGGCCCTCGTCCACGGCGCCCGCCTCCTGCAGGTCGCCGGCAACTTCGACGACTGCCTGGCCCTGGCCAGCAAGCTGTCGCTGGACTACCCGGTCGCGCTGGTCAACTCGGTAAACCCCGACCGGCTGCAGGGCCAGAAGACGGCGGCCTTCGAGATCGTGCGCACCCTCGGCGACGCGCCGCACATCCACTGCCTGCCGGTCGGCAACGCGGGCAACATCACCGCCTACTGGATGGGCTACCAGGAGGAGGCCGCGGCCGGCCACGCCACCCGCCGCCCGCGCATGTTCGGCTTCCAGGCCTCCGGCGCCGCCCCGATCGTCAAGGGCGAGGTGGTGCGCGAGCCGAGCACGATCGCCACCGCCATCCGCATCGGCAACCCGGCGAGCTGGACGAAGGCGACCGACGCCCGGGACGAGTCCGGCGGCCTCATCGACGCCGTCACCGACCGCGACATCCTGCAGGCATACCGGCTGCTCGCCCGCTCGGTCGGCGTGTTCGTCGAGCTGGGCAGCGCGGCCAGCGTCGCCGGCCTGCTCCAGGCGATCGCGCAGGGCCGCGTCGAGCCGGGCCAGACGATCGTCTGCACGGTCACCGGCCACGGCCTGAAGGATCCGGAGTGGGCGATCTCGACGGCGCCCGCGCCGACCACCATCCCGGCCGACCCGCTCGCGGCCGCGAAGGCGCTCGACCTGGCCTAGAAGGGTTTTGGCCCGGGCCGCCTCACCGGCGGACCGTTGCTCCCGCATGACTCGGGCCGGGGCCCAGCTTCGCTGGCCCTGGCCCTGCGACTGCGCGGTGCCAAGGGCAAGAACCCGCTGGCGCCCGGCGCTACGGTGTTCAGGTGCCGCCTGCCCTTTCGGTCCTTACGCGCAACAAGGACTTCCGCAACCTGTTCACCGCGGACCTGATCGGCCTCGGCGCCGACTGGTTCGTGATGATCCCGCTGCTCACCCTGCTGCCGCACCTCACCGGCTCGGGCCTTTGGGGCGGCCTCGTGCTGGCCGCGGACACCGGGGTGACGGCACTGCTGCTGCCGTACACCGGAACCGTCGCCGACCGCGTCGACCGCCGGCGCATCGTGCTCGCCGCCGACCTCGCCATGGCCGCCTGCGCGCTGCTCCTGCTGCTGGTGCGCACGCCCGCCACGGCCTGGATCGCGCTGGTCGCCGTGGGCGCGATCGCCGTCGCCAAGGCGTTCTTCAGCCCCGCCGCCCAGGCCGCCCTGCCCAACGTGGTCGACCCCGAGGACCTCCCGGCGGCCAACGCGCTCGCGGGCTCGGCCTGGGGCGCCATGCTCGTGATCGGCGCCTCGCTGGGCGGGATCGCGTCGGAGGCCTTCGGCGCGTACCCGTGCTTCGTCATCGCCTCGGTCCTGCTGCTCTTCTCGGCGCTGCAGGTCTGGCGGGTGCGCCGCCCGATGCAGGCCGAGCGCACCGAGCCCCCAGCCCCCGCGTTCGCGGCGATCGCGGAGGCGCTGCGCTACATCCGCGCCAACCCCCGCATCGCCTCGCTGGTCACCGTCAAGTCCGCGGTCGGCTTCGGCAACGGCGTGCTGACCGTCTTCCCGCTCCTGGCCGCCGCCCTGGGCGCCGGCCCCCTGGGCACCGGCCTGCTCTTCGCCGCCCGCGGCCTGGGCGCGCTCGTCGGCCCCGTGGTCCTGCGGCGCGTGCTGTCCCACCGCGCCTGGCTGCTGCCCGGGCTGGCCCTGTCGATGTCGCTGTACGGCCTCGCGTACCTGGGCGTGAGCCTGATGACCTGGTTCCCACTGGTGCTGGCCGGCGTGGTCGTCGCCCACCTGGCCGCGGGCGGCAACTGGATGATGTCGAACTTCGTGCTGCAGGCCGAGGTCCCGGACGCGCTGCGCGGCCGGGTCTTCGCCACCGACTTCATGCTGGCCACGCTCTCGGTGGCGGCGAGTCAGCTGGCCGTGGGCGCCTTCGTCGACCACGTCGACCCGCGAGTGCTGCTGGCCGCCTGCGGCGCGGTGACCCTGTTGTACGCGGGCGCCTGGTCGCTGATCGCACTGCGCCGCCGGGATCAGCCACAGCCGGAGGCGAACGCGGCCGGCGCCTGATCGCTTGTCGCGGCGGGCTTCTGGTCGCTGGTCGCGGCCGGCTTTTGGTCGCGGTCGGCTTCTGGTCGCTGGTCGCGGCCGGCTTTTGGTCGCGGCGGGCTTCTGGTCGCTGGTCGCGGCCGGCTTTTGGTCGCGGTCGGCTTCTGGTCGCTGGTCGCGGCCGGCTTCTGGTCGCGGTCGGCTTCTGGTCGCTGGTCGCGGC
Source organism: Dactylosporangium sp. NPDC049140 (assembly GCF_040648435.1). Classification (NCBI taxonomy): domain Bacteria; kingdom Bacillati; phylum Actinomycetota; class Actinomycetes; order Micromonosporales; family Micromonosporaceae; genus Dactylosporangium; species Dactylosporangium sp. NPDC049140. The sequence goes on from NZ_JBEZDS010000002.1 coordinate 54,230, forward strand.
CGGCTTCTGGTCGCGGTCGGCTTCTGGTCGCTGGTCGTGCTGCGCGGCCGGGATCAGACGCAGCCGGAGGCGAACGCGGCCGGGCCCAACAACGCGAGCCAGCCCGAGCAGAGCAGCCCGAGCGCCGCCGCCCCGAACAGCAGTGCCGCCGGGATCGACCACAGCCCGTAGGCCTCGCGCACGGCGGCGAACGCCAGCAGCACGGCCGCCAGCATCCCGGCCATCGCCAGGAACGGCAGGCCGCCCGGGCCCTCGGCCGAGCACCGCTCCGCCTCGGACCGCACGGCCGCGTACCACAGCACCCCGCCGGACGCCGCGAAGATCAGCCCCGCCGCCCCGAATGATCGCAAGTTCACCTGACATCGACGCGCGACGAGGCGCATCGGTTGACACGGGCGTCGATGAAAGTTTCCCGGAGCGGCTTGCGGGCGTGGGCTATCGTAGTGATATCACTTCGATAGCCTCTCAAGGAGTAGTCATGGAGCGACGGGCGTTTCGTGTTTCCGGGTTCGCGATGCTCGGCGTGCTGCTGATCCTGATCGCCGCGGCCGTGGCCGCGGCCAACAAGCTGGCCGAGGCCCCCGGCACCGGGCTGGTCGTGCTGCTGTCGCTGGTCGCGGCGCTGGTGGTGAGCGGCTTCACCGTGGTCAACCCCAACGAGGCCCGGGTCATGCAGTTCTTCGGCCGCTACGTCGGCACCATCGTCGACGCCGGCTTCCACTGGACCGTGCCGCTGAGCGCCAAGCGCCGCATGTCCCGCCGGGTGCGCAACTTCGAGACCGACCGCCTCAAGGTCTCCGACGCCGACGGCAACCCGGTGGAGATCGCGGCCGTGGTCGTCTGGCGCGTCGTCGACACGTTCAAGGCGTCCTTCGGCGTGGACGACCACATCTCCTACGTCGCCGTGCAGTCCGAGGCGGCCGTGCGCCACCTGGCGACGAGCTACCCGTACGAGTCCCACGACGACGGCCGCTCCAGCCTGCGCGAGGGCAACGTGGTGAGCGAGGAGCTCACCGTCGAGCTCGGCGAGCGGATCGCGCTGGCCGGCGTCGAGGTGCTGGAGTCGCGGATCACCCACCTCGCGTACGCGCCGGAGATCGCCCAGGCCATGCTCGCGCGCCAGCAGGCCAGCGCGATCGTCGGCGCCAGGTACAAAATCGTGGAGGGGGCCGTCGGCATGGTGCAGAACGCGCTGGAGCGGCTCGGCGAGCTGCAGGTCGTCGAGCTCGACGAGGAGCGCAAGGCCCAGATGGTGGCCAACCTGCTCGTGGTGCTCTGCGGCGACCGCAACGTGCAGCCCGTGGTCAACACCGGCACCCTCTACGCCTGAGCGATCGTGCCCGAGCGGAAGAAGCTGCTGCTGCGGCTGGATCCCCAGGTCTACGACGCCGTCGCGCGCTGGGCGGGCGACGACCTGCGCAGCGTCAACGCGCAGATCGAGTTCGCCCTGCGCCAGGCGCTGCGCCAGGCCGGCCGCGAGCCGAGGCGCGGCCCGACCCCGGCAGGGGAGGACGCCGGCGAGGACTGACCCGCGCGGGCGCGCGCCGCGAGCCGCTGACCGCGCCGCGTCCGGGTCGCCGGCCCGGTCCGGTCCCAGGGTCGGCGAGGACCGGCCCGCGCGGCCGCGAGCCACAGCGCGGTCAGCCCGCCCCGGGCCCGGCCCCCGGCCGGCGAGGACTGATCCGCCATCCCGGGAAATGGGCTCGGCGTCCTCATGGTGAGATGAACCCATGGTCTTCCTGTCCCGGCCCGTCGTCGTGCGCGTCCCCGCGACCAGCGCCAACCTGGGCCCCGGCTTCGACGCCCTCGGTCTCGCGCTGACGCTGTACGACGAGGTCGAGGCGCGCGTCACCGGCGGCGGCGTCACGGTCGAGGTGACCGGCGAGGGCGAGGGCGACCTACCGGCCGACGAGACCCACCTGATCGTCCGCGCGATGCGCCACGCCTTCGGCGCGCTCGGCGAGCAGCCCGCCGGCCTCGCCCTGCGCTGCCGCAACCGCATTCCCCACGCCCGCGGGCTCGGCTCCTCCTCGGCCGCCATCGTCGCCGGGATCGTGCTGGCCCGGGCCCTGGTCGAGGACGGCGCCGCGCGGCTGGACGACGCCGCGGTGCTGGTGCTGGCCGACGAGCTCGAAGGTCACCCCGACAACGTGGCCCCGTGCCTGCTCGGCGGCTTCACGATCGCGTGGACCGGCGCCGGGGGCGCCGCGGCCGTGCGCCGGGACCCCGACCCCGGGATCCGCCCCGTGCTCTTCGTACCCGAGGAGCGCGGGCTCACCCAGGTCGCACGGGCCGCGCTGCCCAAGACCGTCCCGCACGGCGACGCCGCGTTCAACGCCGGCCGCGCCGCGCTGCTCGTGCACGCGCTGACCGTCGATCCGGACCGGCTCTTCGCGGCCACCGAGGACCGGCTCCACCAGGACTACCGCGCCGAGGGCATGCCGGGCACCGCGAACCTGGTGGCCGGCCTGCGCGGCGAGGGCGTGGCCGCCGTCGTCTCCGGCGCGGGCCCGAGCGTGCTCGCGTTCGGCATCGGGGCCTGGACCCCGCGGCCGGTGCCGGGCTGGCGCGTCCTGCCGCTGGACATCGACGGCACCGGCGCCCGGCTGGGCGGCGACCTGATCTGAGGCCGGACCCCGCGGCCGGTGCCGGGCCCGCGCGTCCCGCGCTGGACATCGAGGGCACCGGCACGGCCGGGCGGCGATCTGAGCTGAGGCCCGGCCGTTGGCGGAAGCGGTGAGCAGGGATGAGGTACCCTGGAACACGCCGAGCGGGGCCCTGTTGCCGCTGGCTGGCGGAGTTGATTACTCTCTAGTCTTAAGCAGCCGCTCAGTGCGGCGATCTCATGCGGGGCGGCGTGCTCCGAATTCCGTGGCACCCCTTGCGCACGCCCGGCCGCCAACCCGCGTTTCCTGTGGTCGCGCGCACTCGGCTGGGCCGGAGACACCTGTGGCGTCAAGGCCCGCCGCCCCAGCGCTGCCACCTCCCGGTCGCACGTCGATTCGGGAACCCAGCAGGAGATACGGCGCAGCAGGAAACTCCGCATCGCAACACGCACCACCTCCGCACCGCGGCGCAACGAGCGGTCGGAGCACCCGCGGGCCGCCCGGCCACCGCAGTCGAAAACGGGCCGGCCCCCGGACCTAACGAGGGAAGGAATCCATTGAGCGACACCACCGACGTCACGTCGGATGTCTCCACCGACCGTGCCGCGGTCGAGGCCGACGGCGCCGAGGCCGGCGCGACGCGTCGGCGGCGCTCGGGCACGGGGTTGGCCGGCATGCTGCTTCCCGAGCTGCAGAGCCTGGCCGCCTCGTTGGGCATCTCCGGCACGGCTCGCATGCGCAAGGGCGAGCTCGTCACCGCGATCCAGGAGCGTCAGGCGGGCGACTCGCGCCCCGCCGCGGCCGAGGCCAAGGCCACCGCGGCCCCCGCCCGCACCCGGTCGCGCAGCACCGAGGCGCGGACCGAGGCCCCCGAGGCGGAGTGGCCGTCGGCCACCGAGGCCGCCGAGGCGCCGGCCCGCTCCCCTCGTCGGGCCACCCGCGCCGCCGGGCCGCCGGAGCCGCGGGCCGCGCGTGAGGAGACCGCCGAGCCGGCCGCCGCCGAGGCCCCCGTGGCCGAGCGGGCCGAGCGCCCCAGCCGCGCCACCACCGAGCGGGCCGAGCGCGCCGAGCGCAGCACCACCGAGCGCGCCGAGCGGGGCACCACCGAGCGGGCCGAGCGGAGCACCACCGAGCGGGCCGAGCGGGGCACCACCGAGCGGGCCGAGCGCGGCGAGCGCACCGACCGGGGCGAGCGCACCGAGCGGGCCGAGCGCACCGAGCGGGGGGCCGAGCGGGCCGAGCGCGGGGAACGGGCCGAGCGCGGCGAGCGCACCGAGCGGGCCGAGCGCACCGAGCGGGCCGACCGCGCGGAGCGCACCGACCGGGCCGACCGCACCGAGCGGCCGGACCGCGGCGAGCGCAACGACCGCGGCGACCGGGCCGAGCGCGGCGACCGCGCCGAGCGGACCGAGCGCAACGGGGCCGACCGGGGCGACCGCACCGACCGGGGCGACCGCAACCAGCGCGGCGGCTTCATCGACGACGAGGGCGACGACGACGGCACCGGCCGTCGCGGGCGGCGCAGCCGGTTCCGCGACCGCCGCCGGGGCCGCGACCGCGACGGCACCGAGGCGCCGGCCCGCGCGGCCAACGAGCCGCAGGTCAGCGACGACGACGTCCTCGTGCCGGTCGCGGGCATCCTCGACGTGCTCGACAACTACGCGTTCGTTCGCACGACCGGATACCTGTCCGGCTCGAACGACGTGTACGTCGCCATGTCGCAGGTCAAGCGCTACGGCCTGCGCCGCGGCGACGCGATCACCGGAGCTGTGCGCCAGCCGCGCGACGGCGAGCAGCGGCGGGACAAGTACAACCCGCTCGTCCGTCTCGACACCGTGAACGGCATGGACCCGGAGGAGGCCAAGCGCCGCCCCGAGTTCTACAAGCTCACACCGCTCTACCCGCAGGACCGCCTCCGCCTGGAGACCGAGCCGCACATCCTGACCACGCGGGTGATAGACCTCGTCATGCCGATCGGCAAGGGCCAGCGCGCGCTCATCGTGTCGCCCCCGAAGGCCGGCAAGACCATGGTGCTGCAGGCGATCGCCAACGCGATCACCCACAACAACCCCGAGTGCCACCTCATGGTGGTGCTGGTCGACGAGCGGCCCGAAGAGGTCACCGACATGCAGCGCTCGGTGAAGGGCGAGGTCATCGCCTCGACCTTCGACCGGCCGCCGACGGACCACACCACGGTCGCCGAGCTGTCGGTCGAGCGGGCCAAGCGCCTGGTGGAGCTCGGCCACGACGTCGTCGTGCTGCTCGACTCGATCACCCGGCTCGGCCGCGCCTACAACAACGCGTCGCCCGCCTCCGGCCGCATCCTGTCCGGTGGTATCGACTCGACGGCGCTGTACCCGCCGAAGCGCTTCCTCGGCGCCGCGCGCAACATCGAGAACGGCGGCTCGCTGACCATCATCGCCACGGCGCTGGTCGAGACCGGCTCCACCGGCGACACGGTCATCTTCGAGGAGTTCAAGGGCACCGGCAACGCCGAGCTCAAGCTCGACCGGAAGATCGCCGACCGGCGCATCTTCCCGGCGATCGACATCGACCCGTCCAGCACGCGCAAGGAGGAGATCCTCCTCGCGCCGGACGAGCTCGCGATCGTCATCAAGCTGCGCAAGGTGCTGCACGCCCTCGACTCCCAGGAGGCGCTGAACCTCCTGCTGGACCGGCTCAAGAAGACCCGGACCAACGTCGAGTTCCTCATGCAGATCGCCCAGACCACACCGGGCGAGTAAGCGCTGACAAGGACGCCCCCGGAGCCGATGCTCCGGGGGCGTCCGCGCGTTCAGCCCCTGATCTCGGTGGCAGGGTCGGGCGGGTCGACGATCTCGAAGATCTCCACCATGCCGCTGGTGCGCAGCAGGCGGTACACCCCAGGCCCCGGTCTCGCCAGCGCCATGGGCACGCCGGCGCCCTGCGCGTACTTGTACCCGCTGATGAGCACCCCGAGCGCGCTGGAGTCCATGAAGGACACCGCGGCCAGATCGATCACCACGCGGGCCGGCCGGCCGTCGACCGCGCGGACCACGGCCTCGCGCAGCGCGGGCGCCGTGGCCACGTCGACCTCGCCGCTCACGGCCAGAACCGCGCCGCCGTCGAGATCTCGAAGCACGCGAATGGGGATGTCGGCCACACGAGCAGTATCGGGGGTCCCACGTGGACCGGCCATCGGGGGATGCACCATTCCGACCTTTCGCACGTAAGACCGCCAGGCTCATAGACAGGCGTACAAACCCCAACGCATGCGCGGGTTTCCAGTGACGCATCTCTGGCGTACGGTGACGCAGATCGGAGTGGACGCCCTGCCGAGCGGGTCGGCCTTCGGCGCCGCGGACGAAGGGTAGGCGCGGCCTTGAGCATCCTGGGCGGGTCCGTCCTCACAGCGATGGCCGCAAACCTGCGCGGCCGGGACCTGCCGTCGCTGCGTACCGCGCTGGAGAACGAGCTCGGCCTGCCCCTCGAGCCGGCGAGCGAGCCCGAGGCCTTCCTGGAGCGGTGCGCCGATGTTCCGGGCGCCCTGCACGCCCTCGCGGACCTGGTGGACGCGGGATTCCGCGAGCAGCTGCGCGCCGTACCGCCGCCGCTGTTGCTGCCCGGCGAGCGACGACGTCTCCAGGAGCTGACTGCCCGCGCCGCCCACCTGCCGGTGGCCGGCCCGTACCGCGCGGCCGTAGGCGCCCTGGGGCCAGACCGGGCCGGCGGCGGCACCGCCCGCGACCTCCTGCCGCACCTCGAGGGCCTGCTCCGCCCGCCCGAACAGCCGCCGCCGCTGCTCGCGTTCGTCGCCGCGCTCGCCGCCGAGGCCGGGGCCGGGCTGCGCGCCGAGCTGCGGGGGTGGCTGGAGGAGCACCTCGCACGCACCGATGCCCCGGCCGACTGGCTCGCCGCCCTGACCCCCGGCGCCGCCCGCGGCGCCCGCACGATCCTCGTCCTGCGCATCGAGCGCGACTGGGTCGGCGACGGGTACCTCGTCTCCGCCTGGTCGCAGCCCGACGACGGCTCGCCGGGCCTCGCGCTCGCCGCCGCCGAGACCGTCGTCGCCGAGGCGGACCTCCCGGCCGAGGCCGACCGGTGCCTCGCCACCGTCCTGGCCTCGCACGCCTCCGACGCCCACGAGGTCGTCGTCGAGTGCGTCCTGCCCAAGGCGCTGGGCAACCTCCCGGTCGACCAGTGGCCCGTCGGGCCGGCGTTCGGCGCCGAGCCGCTGCCGCTGGGGGCGCGGCACTCGGTCGTGCTGCGCTCGTGGGAGCGGGCCGCCGAGCCGGCGCTGCGGGCGAACTGGATCCGCAAGTCCCGGCGCCTGCGCGCGCACGGCCACCTCAGCGACCCGAAGGCCGTCTTCTTCCTCGACCGGCCCGAGCCCGACCTCGCGGCGCTCGGCGCGCAGCTGGGGGAGGAGCCGCGGATCTGCTTCATGCAGGAGTTCCCGCCCGGCGAGGAGCCGGGCCTGGCCGCCGACGAGCTGGGCGTGGCCCTGGGCCTGGGCCTGCCGGTCGCGGTCTGGTGCCGGCCCGGCTTCGACCCGCAGGCCGCCGGCCGCCTCGACGAGATCCTCGACGTGTCGAGCGTCGCCGAGCTGCCCGGCCTGGTACTGCGCCGGCGCCGCGAGGCCGCCCGCGCGCCCGGCGGCGAAGCCCGCGCCGGCACCCACCTCGCCCTGCTGTGGGACGAGGCCGGCCGCCGCCCCGACGCGCCCGCGCCCCGCTGGCAGGCGCCCGGCGCCGAGGACCGGCGATGAACCTCGATCCGCTGCGGCCACTGGGCGCGCTGGGCCTCGACGAGCTCGCGCTGCTGGTCGACGCCGGCCCGTCGCTGGCGCCGTGGGAGCCCGTGCTCGCGGAGCTGCGGGCCGCGCTGGCCGGCCTCGGCGGCCCGCTGGTCGCCGAGTGGCCGCTCGAGCCCGGCCTGGTGCTGCCGCCCGCCCGGCGCCTCGCCCTGGTCGTCACCGACGGCGTCGGCCCGGCGTGGGACGGCGCGCTCGCCCCGCTGCTGGAGCGCCTGGGCCGGGAGGGCCCGACGGCGATGCTGCAGCTGCTGCCGTACCGCATGTGGCACCGCGCCCGCCCCGCGCTCCACCGCGTCCGGCTGGCCGCCCCGGGCCCGGCCGCCGCCAACCCCGCCCTGCGGGCCGAGGTGCCCGACGGCCGCTTCGATCCCGCCCGCGCGGGCGTGCCGATCCCGGTGCTCGAGCTGAGCCCGCGCTGGCTCGAGCCGTGGGTCGCGCTCGTGGCCGGTACCGCGGACGGCCCGGTCCCCGGCGCGGCGCTCTTCACCGGGCGCCCGGCCCAGGGCGCCGCCGGCGACGAGCCCGCGCCGCGCGTCCCCGCGGGCCCCGAGCGGCGGGTGCGGGCGTTCCGGGCCTCGGCGTCGCCGGCCGCGTACCGCCTCGCCGGACTGCTCGCGGCCGCCCCGCTCACAATGCCGGTCATGCGGCTGGTGCAGGCCGCGCGGATGCCCGGGTCGCGCCCGGAGCACCTGGCCGAGGTGTTCCTGGGCGGGCTGCTCGCCGAGCGCGACGGCTACGACTTCCGGCCCGGCGTGCGGGAGGCCCTGCTGCCGTCGCTGCACGCCGCCGAGGCGTTGGCGGTGGTACGTCTGGTGGCCGGGCACCTCGGGCCGGTGGACCTGGACGCGGCGGTCGTCGCCGGCGACCCGGGGCCACTGATCGCCCTGGGCCCGGCCTTCATCGGGGCGACCGCCCCGGTGCTGCGGGCGCTCGGCGGCGCCCACGCGGAGCTGGCCGAGCGGCTGCGGAGCCCGGCCCCGCCCGCCCCGCCGGCCGGCGACCGGCCCGGTTCTGGCCTTCTGGCCGGAAGTGACGGCGCCGACGGTAGCGGCAGGGTGACGGAGATCGATGTTGTGGCCCAGTTCGCCGAGGCGGCGGCCGAGCGGTGGGACGGTGCAACGGGTGGGGCGACGGCCGGGGGACGGGACGTGCACGTGAAGACGCCGCAGCAGGTGCGCAACGCCGTGCCGCCGCGCAACTCCGGCTTCGTCGGGCGCGACGCCGTGCTCGACGAGATCGAGCGCCGGCTCGACACGGGCATCGTCGCGCTGCTGCCCGACGCCCGGCACTCCCTCGGCGGCACGGGCAAGACGCAGCTGGCGCTGGAGTACATGCACCGGTACGCCAGCGAGTACGACCTCGTGTGGTGGGTGCCGGCCGAGCAGACCGCGCCGATGCGGGTGGCCCTGGCCGGGCTGGCGCGGGCCCTCAAGGTGCGCGAGAGCCCCGACCTCAACCGGACCCTGCAGGTGCTGCGCGAGACGCTCGAGCGCGGCTCGCCGCACCGGCGCTGGCTCCTGATCTTCGACAATGCGAGCCGGCCCGAGGACCTCGAGCCCTATCTGCCCCGCGGCACCGGCCACGTGCTCATCACCTCCCGCAACCCGCGCTGGGCCGACATGGGCCACGCGATCGAGGTCGGCGCGTTCACGCGGGCCGAGAGCGTGCTGCTGCTGCGGCGCCGCTCGCCCGCGATCAGCGGCTCGCAGGCCCACACCCTCGCCGCGCGCCTCGGCGACGTGCCCATGGCGATGGAGCAGGCCGCGGCGACCCAGCACGCGACCGGCTGGACGGCGGCGGAGTACCTCGAGCGGTACGACGAGCTGCGGCGGGGCATGGGCGGCACGTCGGAGCGCCCGGAGTACCCCAGCCCGATCGTTGTCACGTGGAACCTCGCCTACGCCGAGCTCGCCGAGCGCAACCCCGGCGCCGCCCGGCTGCTGGACGTGTGCGCGTTCCTGGCCGGCGAGCCGGTGTCGTGGAACGTGCTGTGGGAGAGCCGCGGCGCCGGGCTGCCGGCCCCGCTGGGCGCCCTCGTGCGCGTGGAGAAGGCGCTGCGCACGGCGCTGCGGGAGCTTGCGCAGTTCGGGATGGCCCAGGTCGACCCGGCGCTGCAGTCGGTGCAGGTGCACCGCCTCGGGCAGCTGCTGCTGCTGGAGCGGCTGGGGGTCAAGGAGTACCCGATCTACCAGCAGGCCGCGCACGACGTGCTCACCGCGGCCGACCCGGCGATCCCGGACGACCCGTCGAGCTGGCCGCGGTACGAGGAGCTCAGCGCCCACCTGCTGTACTCCGACCTGCTCGCCGGGGCCACCGACGAGTCCCGCCAGCTCATGCTGCACTACGCGCGCTTCCTGTTCGTTCGTGGCGACCACGACAGCAGCCGGACCGTGGCCCGGCACGCGTACGACCGCTGGCGTCTCGCCCTGAGCGAGGACCACGAGGACACCCTCGCGGCCGCCTACCACCTCGCGAACGCGATGCGGGCCGGCGGCGACGCGGCCGAGGCGGCCAAGCTCAACCAGCAGACCCTGGCCACCCTGCGGCGCGTCTTCGGCGACGACGACGAGAGCACGCTCATGACCGCCAACAGCGTCGGCGCCGACCTGCGCCTGCGCGGCGAGTTCGTGGCGGCGCGCAACGTCGACCTGGACAACCTGGACCGCTACCGGCGGCTCTTCGGCGAGGCGTACCCGCGCACGCTGCGCTGCGCCAACAACCTCGCCGTGGACATGCGCCTGCTCGGCGACTTCCGCCAGGCGCGCGTCATCGACGAGCAGACCCTCATGCACCGCCGCCGCGTGCTGCCCCATCCGCACCCGGAGACGCTGTGGTCGCTCATCAGCCTGGCGCACAACCGGTTCGGCCTGGGCGAGCACGAGGTCGCGATCGAGATCCTCACCGACGTCCTGCCCGTGCACGCCGAGGCGTTCGGCGAGGACCACCCGGGCGTGCTCACGGGGGCCCGGTACCTCGCGATGGCCCTGCGCCGCGCGGGCGCCTACCCGCGGGCGCGCAAGGAGGCCGAGGCCACCATGGCCCTCTGGCTCGAGAAGTACGGCGACCACAGCGCCGACACCCTCTCCGCCGTGCTCACCTACGCCAACTGCGTGCGCGCCGGCGGCGAGTTCACGGCCGCCCGCACCGCGGCCGAGCAGGCGACCGACGGCTTCACCGCGATCATGGGCGAGCGGCACCCGTTCACCCTCGCGGCCCAGGCGGCGCTCGCGGCCGCCCTGCGCGCCGAGGGCGATCCCACCGCGGCGGCCGAGCTCGACCGGCACGCCCTCGTGGGCCTCGCCCACTCCGTCGGGGCCGAGCACCCGTTCTCGGTCGCGTGCGCCATCGGCTACGCCTCGGACCTCGCCATGTCGGGCCAGAGCGCGGGCGCGGTGATCGCCTCGCGCGACACGGTGCGGGTGGCGCAGTCGGCGTTCGGGGCCCAGCACCCGGCGCTGCTCGTGGCCTCGTTCAACCACGCCCTCGACCTGCGCGCGGCGCACCCGGCGGGGGAGGACCGCGGGACGGTGAGTGCGGCGGCCGAGGCCCTGCGGCGGCGGCTGGGCGACACCCATCCGGCCACGCTGTCCGCCTTCGCCGGGCGCCGCCTGGAGTTCGACATCGAGCTGCCGGCCACCTGAGGTGGCCGCGGCCCGGCCGCGAGAGGTCAGGCCGCGGCGTACTCGGCTCGGTGAGCCGCCAGCGTGGCCAAGGCCCGCCGGCGCGGGCCCGGAGGCACCTCGTCGGCCCGCCAGGCGTCGAGGCGCGCCCGCATGCCGTCGACCAGGCGCTGTCCCGCCGGGCCCAGGGCCTCCGAGGCGTCAAGCGTCGCCAGCGTCTCGGAAACCGCGACGCGCCAGCGCGTGAACTCGAAGGCGGCGGTGTCGTCCGCGGTACGGGTGTGCTCGGTACGCCAGAAGTCCGCGATCGCCAGGTGCGCGTAGCAGCCGTGCAGCAGGGCGCCCGGCGGGCGGGGGTCGGTGCGCCAGGGGGCGTAGTAGCGGCCGGTCGGCGCGTCCGGGCGCAGCATGTCGTGGAACAGCAGGAGAGCGTTGAGCTTGCCGTGCTGCTGCTCGTGGACGAGGCCCGCGGCGAGGTGGCGGGGGTCCGGGGGGCGGGCCAGGGCCGCGGCGCCGAACGCGTCGCGCGACGTGGCGCTGCGCCCGGTGGCGGCCAGGGGAACCACCGACGTCAGGCAGCGCGACATCGAGCGGAGGTGCCAGGGGTGGTGGGCGGCGAGGAGGGCCCCGGCCGCGGCCGTGTCCGCTTGCCAGCGCGCCGCCTCGGCGTCGTCCAGGCGGCCGGTCACGGGGAGGTCGTAGACGCCGCGGTACGGGTCCAGGTCGTCCAGGTACAGCCGAAGGGGGCCGGCCTCCAGGCGGCGCAGGGGCAGCCAGCCGGGGCCGCCGGCGATCGCCGGGCGGGACGCCTCGACCGTGATCGTGACCGTGTCCTGGCCCGGGACCCGGGCCGTGCCCAGCGTCGGGATCGCCAGCCGGCCCGCGGGAACGCGCGCCGGCCAGGTGGCGTCGAGGCCGGCGGCGGCCGCGGCGGCCGCGGCCACGCCGTGCAGGTGGTCGAGGTCCGCGGGGGTCGCGGCGCCGGTCAGGCAGTGGATCGCCCAGGCGCCGACCTGAGGGTGCCCGAGGACGGCCCGGGTCGCGGCCGGGTCGCGCGCGTCGGCGGCGGCGAGCACCCGGGCGGCCTCGGGCGCGCGGGCCCGGGCGGCGTGGGCGACCTCGCCGACGAGCAGCACGTGCTTGGTGATCTGGCCCGCGCGCAGGGTGTCGAGGACCCCGTCCCCGCCCCGGCCGGTCGCGAGCTCGTCCAGGTCTTCGGGGCCGATCACCAGCGCGCGGACGGCGTTCAAGGCCCGCTCAGAGGCTCGAGTTGAAGCCGGCGACGGTCTCGTGCGGGTCCTCGACCTCACCCAGGACGCGGCGGATGGTGTGAGCCAGGACACCGTCGCCCAGGGCGGCCAGGCGGGCCGGGTCGCGGAACACATTGAGGATGTCGCCATCACGGAACGTGTTGAAACTAGGTAAGCCGGGTTCGAACAGGCTGTCCGGATTGCACGAAAGATCGGTCAATGCCGCGTACAGCCGGTCCGGAGTGTCCGTTTTGCCGCCATCCCCCACAAGGCCTGCCTTCACTGGGCGTCACCTATGTCTATCATCCATGACGCTCTTCCGCCCGCCCGCGGTTGGCGTCGCGGCCCGAGGATTCTGCATGAACCGGACGCTCGCGGCAATCGACGTGCGTCGCCGCGAGCGGTCCGTGCCAAAAATGAATCTCAGAAGTCGCCCTCGGCCACCTGGAAGACCGTGAGGCCCAGCGCGCGCCACATCCGCACCACCTGCTGGCGGTCGTCGAAGACGCCGACCACGTGGTACCGGCTGCGGATCTCCTTCTCGAAAATCTCCGCCTTCACGACGGAGTCGCGGCGCTGGTCGCCGAACTCGCGCATGAACAGGCCGCGGTAGGGCACGCCCACGTGCTCGGCCAGCCAGGCCGCCGTCGCCTCGCGGCTGTCGTCGCTGCGGCCCGAGCAGAACACGATCTCGTGCCCGGCCGAGTGCATGGCGCGCACGGCGGCGATGACCGGCTCGTTGGGCCGGTCCTCGCCGACGCGGCTCATGTCGTACGGGGTGCGGCCGTTGAACAGCGCCACGGTGCCGTCGATGTCCACGAGCACCGTGCGCGGCGCGTCCGGCGGCGGCTCGTACGTGGCGCCCGTGGCCTCGTCGATGACCGGCAGGGGCAGCGGCAGCACGCGGCCGGCGAGGTACCGCTGATGCATCGAGCGGATCACGGGCTCCCCGACGTGACCGTCGCCCGTGCGCAGGGCGTCGCGGCGGATGCACTCCTCCACCGGGACGTCGGTGAAGTCGCGGACCGTGAAGTGCGCCTTGCACCGCGCGGCCAGCTCGGCGAACTCGCGCACCACGCGGCCGCGCAGGTTCGTGTCGTCGCAGACCACGTTCGCGCCCGTGCGCAGCAATGCCTCGACCGCGGCGCGGTGCGCGGCCGTGACCTCGCGCTCGGCGCGGCCGCGCAGCTGCTCGTCGGCCACGAGGCCGCCGTGCAGCATGCGGCGCAGGTCGTCGCGGTTGACCCGCACGAGGTGGGGCTGCTGCTTGGCCCAGGTCGTCTTGCCCGAGGCGGGCAGGCCCCGGGTGATGGTGAGCGTGGGCATTACGCGACCTCCCCGACGGCCGGGCGTACCTGCTGCCAGAGCAGGGCCCGGTAGTCCTTGTCGTCCAGGCGCAGGAACAGGCAGCCGCGCCGGGGGCTGCGCGCCACGGCGAGCGCGAAGTCCTTGCGCGTCCAGCCGGCCGGCAGGCCCGCCACGACCTGCGCGTACTCCCGCTCGACGGCCCCCACGAGCTCCTCCACGGCCGTGGTGAGGCCGGTCGCGATGCCGCTCGCCCACGCGTGGAACTCGTCCGGCAGCGGCTCGAGCAGCTCGTCGAGCCGGCCGGCGACCATCGCCTCCCACACGACGCGGGCGTTGAGGCCGGTGACGATCCGGTGCAGCCGCACGTACTCCGAGTACTTGATCTTCAGCCGCGTGTCGGGCCCGGTGAAGTGCACCACCAGCCCCTCCCGGTTGTCCCGGGGCGGCGCGGCGAGGGCGTCGGCCAGCGTGGCGTACGCGAACGACTCCACCACCGGCCCGGGCCACCCCGGCGCCGCGCCCGGGCCGAAGCTGCGCCCGGTCGCGATTTCCACCGCGCCGAGCAGCACGAGGTCGTCCAGGTCGCCGTAGTCCAGCACGATCCGGTTGCCGGGGTAGATGATCTCGAACAGCAGCGTCAGGCCGGCGGGCGGCTCGAAACGGCCGGCGTACCGTGTGCGCCATACCTTCGTCGCGTGCCGTGCCTGCTCCGAGTCGAACGAGCCGCGGGTCGCCACCGCCCAGCCGTCCGGGGTCGGGAAGAGCACCCCGAGCGAGCCGTCGGCCTTGTCGGTCACCGCGACCGGGCCCTCGAGGTCGAGCTCCGGGGCGCCCGGCTGGCCGTGGTTGAAGAACTTCGCGAAGGGCCGCGCCAGCACCCGGCCGTCGCGGGACACGACGAGGCCGCGGCACGCGAGGGTGGCCGCGTTCCACACGTTCTCGTACTGCGTCTTCTCCGTGTAGTTGTGGATCAGCAGCGGCAGCGAGGGGTGGTTCTGGGTGCGGATGTACCCGCCGCCGACCATCTCGGCCAGCAGCGCCGGATCGCAGAGTTCATCGATGTAGAGGCTCATAGCGCGGTACAGCGTAAGGGGGCCGCGCTCGCGCCCGCGACGGGAATACGGCCAGGGTGGGCGGCGTTGTGCGGGGCGGTCGAGGAGTCGTGGTTCGGACATGGCAGACTTGACCGACGGCCAACCAGGTTCCGGTTCACGCCCAGCGGGCGACCCGGCGACCACCGACGAAAGGACCAGGCCATGAAGCCGGACATTCACCCGGAGTACGCGACCACCGAGGTCAGCTGCTCCTGCGGCAACTCCTTCACCACCCGTAGCACCGCCAAGGGCGGTCAGATCCACGTGGAGACGTGCTCCGTCTGCCACCCGTTCTACACGGGCAAGCAGCGCGTGCTCGACACCGCGGGCCGGGTCGCGAAGTTCCAGCAGAAGTACGCGAAGGTCCAGGCCCAGAAGGCCGCCAAGTAGCTGCGCTTCCGGCGCCCGTCCGCGCCTCCCTCCGGAGGTCGCGGGCGGGCGCCGTTCTCGTGTTTTGACCCGCGGACCCCAAGGCTGGAGAGGACATGACCGCCGACACCCGGCTCGCCACGCTGTTGGCGGAGTACCAGGAGATCGAGCAGAAGCTCGCGGACCCGACCATCCACGCGGACCAGGCGCTGGCCCGCAAGACCGGCCGGCGCTTCGCCGAGCTGTCGCCGATCGCCAAGACCGCCGGCGAGCTCGACCAGGCCCGCGAGGACCTCACCGCCGCGCGCGAGCTCGCCAGCGAGGACGCGGCCTTCGCGGCCGAGGCCGACGAGCTGCAGGAGCGCATCCCCCACCTGGAGGAGCGCCTCGCCGAGCTGCTCGCCCCGCGCGACCCCAACGACGCCAAGGACGTGATCCTCGAGGTCAAGGCCGGCGAGGGCGGCGAGGAGTCGGCGCTGTTCGCGGGCGACCTGCTGCGGATGTACCAGCGGTACGCCGAGCGGCACGGCTGGCTCACCGAGGTGCTCGACTCCCAGGAGTCCGACCTCGGCGGCTACAAGGACGTCGCGATCGCCATCAAGACCCGCGGCATCCCCGACGGCGGCAACGGCGTCTGGTCGCGGCTGAAGTGGGAGGGCGGCGTGCACCGCGTCCAGCGGGTGCCGGCCACCGAGTCGCAGGGCCGCATCCACACCTCGGCGGCCGGCGTGCTGGTCACCCCCGAGGCGGAGGAGGCCGGCGAGGTCGAGATCGACACCAACGACCTGCGCATCGACGTGTTCCGCTCGTCGGGGCCGGGCGGGCAGAGCGTCAACACGACCGACTCGGCGGTGCGCATCACCCACCTGCCGACCGGGATCGTGGTCTCCTGCCAGAACGAGCGCTCCCAGCTGCAGAACAAGGACCGCGCGATGCGGATGCTGCACGCCAAGCTGGTCGCGCTGTTCGAGGAGCAGGCGGCGGCCGCGGCCGGGGACGCGCGGCGCTCGCAGGTGCGCACGGTCGACCGTTCGGAGCGCATCCGGACGTACAACTTCCCGCAGAACCGGATCTCCGACCACCGGATCGGTTACACGGCGTACAACCTGGACCTGGCGCTCGGCGGGGACCTCGACAGCGTGCTGGACGCGCTGGCCGAGGCCGACCGCAAGGCCCGCCTCGCGGGCGAGGACCAGCTCAGCCGGGGGTGACGGACGTCTAACGCCGACGTCACATCCCGGAAACGGTGCAGCGGCACTCTGGTGTCGGGTAGCGTTCCTCGCGAACCGAACCGCACCCACCGTGAGCACCGCCACACCCGGGAGGGCCGCCATGCCGTCGTCATCGACGACCGTCGACATCTCCGCGGCGCCTCGTGCCGTGGTCAGCACCGCCGCCGAGCTGATCTTCCGGGTCGGCCGCTCGGTGCTGGGCGCCGAACGGGTCCCGACGGCGAAGGCGAACGCGTGGGCGGCGGTCTGCGCCGACCAGGAGCGCGCCCGCATCCGTGAGGAGAACGCGCGGATCCTGCTCGCGCGCTGAGCCTCCCGCGCGCCTCCGGACGCCGCGCGGGTCTCAGGACGCCGCGCGCGGGCGCGGCGTCTTCGCCCGCAGCATCGCGTGGTCGGCCGCCTCGAAGGCCTCGGCCACGGTCTGGAAGTCCTCGCCCGAAAGCCCGGCCCAGCCGATCGTGACGCCCACCGGCGTGCCCGGCACCAGCGAGTGCCAGTCCTCCCCGGCCACCGCGACCTCGATGCGCCGCGAGATCTCGTGCGCCTCGCCCGCCGAGGTGGTCGGCAGCACCACCACGAACTCGTCGCCGCCGTAGCGGGCCACGAAGTCGCCCTTGCGCATGACGCGGTTGAGCACGCCCGCCACCCGCTGCAGCACCAGGTCGCCCGACAGATGGCCGTGTACCGTGTTGACCTGCTTGAACCCGTCCAGGTCGCAGACGCCGAGGGCCGCGTGGCCGCCCGCCGCCACGAGCTTGGTGATGTGCTCCTCCAGGTAGCGGCGGTTCGGCAGGCCGGTGAGCGGGTCGGTCTGGGCCTCGCCCCGGTGGAAGTCGACCATGCGGGCCAGGTCCTCGTGGTCCAGCAGCGCCGCGACGCCGTCGACGAAGAGGTCGCGCAGCAGGTCGAGCTGCGTGTTGGCGGCGCGGTAGGCGATGCGGTCGGCGTGGTACGCCGAGCGGTAGTCGCCCGCCCCGAGGTGCGCCAGCGCGCGCAGGCGCAGCAGCTCGGCCGGGCCGAGCGAGTCGTCGCTGACGCGGGCCGTCTCCAGCCGGGCCACCGCCTCGATCGGCCGGCGCTCAGTGATCGCCTGGCACACCGCGCCCAGCGTGCGGAAGTCCCGGGCCCGCGTGGACAGGCCGGCCGACTCCAGCAGCGGCCACGGGTCCGTCTCGGGGGCGGCACAGCCGAGGGTGCCCAGCCGCACCACCGCGTAGCCCATCGCCCCGCGGGCCACGGGGCGCAGCCGGGCCACCTCGTCGTCGCGGACGCGGCGCTCGAGGTCGGCGGCGATGTCGTGCAGGATGCGCAGGCAGCCCTCGCTGTCGCCGCGGTGGTCGAGGTCCACGGCCAGGCGCAGGCGGATCTGCGGGGCCGCGAAGTCGGTGCCGGCCGTGGGCACCCCGACCTCGAGCGCCACCTCGCGCGCCTTCTCCATGGCGGAGAGCGCGTGGCCGTGGAAGCCGGTGTACGAGTACGCCATCGCGAGGTTGTGCCAGCCCCACGCCGTCTTCTCGTCGAGCAGCTCGACCGCGCCGAGCGCGCGGGAGCCGTGCACCAGCGCGCGCACGCAGTTGTTCAGGGAGCCGGCCCGCAGGGCCACGATCGCGGCCAGGGCCTGCAGCTCGCCGTACTGCCCGGGGTCCTGCAGGTGCCGGGCGGCGGCCAGGCCGGCGTCCAGCGCCGCGGCGTACTCCTCCGAGCGGCCCATGTTGATCAGCGTGATGAGTCGCAGCTTGAGCGCCTCGACCCGCTCCGCCGGCGCCTGGTCGCCGTTCGCGAGGACCCGCTCCACGACGGTCAGCGCCTCGCCGAGGCGGTCGTCGAAGATGAGCCGCCGCGCGCGCGTCAGCTCCGACGTGCGGTCCCCCACCGCCATCCGGCCCCCTTTCGGCGCGCCTCATGATTATGGGGTGCACCGAGTCGAAGATGACACGCCGGAACGTGAGTTGCCCACGCTACTTTCCGTCGCCTCCGCCACGCTCGCGGCCGCCGGGGTCGCCTCGCCGCGCGTCGACGCCGAGCTGCTGGCCGCGCACGTGCTCGGCGTGCCCCGGTCGCGCCTGCTGACCGCCGCGATCACCGCGGGGCAGGCCGTGGCGCTGGAGGACCTGGTGCGGCGGCGGGCGGAGCGGGTACCGCTGCAGCACATCACGGGCAGTGCGCCGTTCTACGGACTGGAGCTGGCCGTCGGGCCGGGCGTGTTCGTGCCACGGTTCGAGACCGAGCTGCTCGTCGAGTGGGGCCTGAAGCAGGCGGCGTCCGTCGTCGTCGACCTGTGCGGCGGCTCGGGGGCGATCGCCGTCGCGTTCGCCGCGCAGCGCCCGGGCGCCGCCGTCGCCGTCGTCGAGCGCTCCCCGGCCGCGCTGGCCTGGCTGCGGCGCAACGTGGCCGAGCACGCGCCCGGCGTCCGGGTGGTCGAGGGCGACATCGCCGATCCGGCCGTGCTCGCCGACCTGTCCGGGGCCGTCGATCTGGTGCTGTGCAACCCGCCGTACGTGCCGGAGACGAGCCCCGTCGACGTCGAGGTGGCCGAGCACGACCCGCGCGAGGCGGTCTTCGCGGGCGCGGACGGGCTCGAGCTCATGCCCGCGGTCGCGCGGACCGCGGCGCGGCTGCTGCGCCCGGGCGGGCGGCTCGGCATCGAGCACGACGACACCCAGGGCGAGTCGCTGCCCGCGCTGCTGCGCGCGACCGGAGACTTCGCAGACGTCGCGGACCACCGGGACCTGGCCGGCCGCCCGCGGTTCGTCACGGCGGCGCGGGCCGGCCTTTAAGGCGCCGTAGCCACCAGCAGGTTGGTCAGGAACGCGACCGTGGCGGCCGGGACGGCGTCCGTGCCCGCGAGCGTCTCGTCCAGCCACGCCTCGCGCACGATGCCGTTGCCGCGCAGGGGCGCGACCGCGTCGGGCTGCGCCCGCCAGTGGGCCACCACCAGCGCCGCCATCTCGCCCGCGCCGAGCTGGGCCTTGCTGCCCCGGCGGATGCGCTGGCGGATCTTGCGGGCCAGTCGGTTCGCGGTGACACGCGCGGCCGCGGCGCGGGTGCCGAGCCCGCCCTGGCCCAGCTTGGCCGGGATGAGCCCGGAGTCCAGCGGCACCGCGGCCAGCCCCGGGTCGAGCCGCTGGATCAGCTGGCCGGTCAGCCGGCCGCCGCGCTTGTCGTCGGGCGAGACCGCGTGGGCGATCTGGATGAAGCGGCGGTCGAACATCGGGTTGATGAAGTGCCGGTTGGTGTGGGCCACCGAGCCGTGCGCGCCGGCCCAGCGCTGCATTCGCTGGTACAGGTAGAACTGGTCGGTAGCGAGCAGCCAGTCGGAGGAGGTGCCCTCGAAGCCGGCCCAGATCAGGTCCAGCGCGTCGGTCTGCGCCGCGGCGGCGAAGCCCGGCTCGAGCGCCTGGTCCAGGACGCGCTCGTTGGCGTACAGCCGCCAGCTGGCCAGCTGCTCGACGTGGCGCCGCGAGGTGGTGGCGTGGCGGGGCTGGCCGAAGTACCAGAAACCGCGGCAGGCCTCGCCGCCCAGCCCCGAGAGCCGGTGCCCCTGCTCCAGGTGGCTCTCGGCCAGCAGGAGCGGGGCCAGCGCGAGCGGGCTGGCCATGCAGTCGAGCGCGGCCGCGGCCTCGAGCGCCAGCGCGTGGGCGTGCGCCGGCGTGATCGGGTCCTGGTCGTCGAGCCAGTAGATCTGGTGGTTCAGCCCGCACATCTCGGCGAGGCCGGCCGCGTGCCGGGCGTCGGAGCCGCCGTGCACGTCGACGGTGAGCGCGCGCAGGCCGGGCCGCAGCTTGGCCGGGACCGCGCACAGTAGCACCCGCGTGTCCTGGCCGCCGGTCAGCTGCAGCACCGTGTCGGGGTGGTCGCCGAGGTAGGCGGTCTGGAACTCCTCGAGCAGGCCCGCCATCTCCTCGACGGCCGCGGCCACGGTGGGCGTCTCGCCGAGCTCCAGCGACGGGTCGATGTACCGGTCGACGGCGACCCGGCCGGCGGCGAGCACCGCCAGCGACCCGGCCTCGAGCTTGCGCACGCCGCCGAACACGGTGCCCAGACCGACCTGCCAGCCCACCAGGCTCTGCAGGCCCAGCGCGGCGGTGTTCAGGGGCGCGCCGGCGAGTGCCTTGAGGGCCAGGGCGCTCGTCGACACCGCGGCGATGCCGTCGCCCTGCCAGAAGAAGACCTGCCGGAAGCCCAGCCAGTCGGTCGCCACGACGATCGGGGCGCCGGGGCCGGCGCGGTGCGCGGCCGCGAACGGCGGCACGAGCGCGGCCAGGGCCTCGCCGTCCACGCCGGCGCCGTCCTTGAGCAGTGCGGCCAGGGCGTCGGCCGAGACCTCGCCGGAGCGGGTGCGGGCCGCCTTGCCGAGCCGCACGGTGAAGGCGCGGGCCCCCTCGTCGACGCGGTCGCCCGTGTCTTCGGTACCGAGTGCGACCCACCCGTCGTCGCCGGTGTGCACCGTGGCGTCTCCGAGCGCGCTGACCGCCGCCGGCGCCGCGGCGACCGCCGACCCGGGGGCGAAGGAGACCGCGAGGAAGGACCTCACCGTGAGCACGCCGAGGCAACGAGCGAATGCATGGCGGCAATCGTACGTAGTCCCCGCGCCCGGACGGCCCGATGACGCAAATTTGACAACGCGGGAGCACCGGCGGGGCCTGTGGTTAACTCTGCGGGTGTTGCGTCGAATGTGGGCGAGGCGAACGCTGGCCGACGCTTTCTCGCCGAGAGACAACAGCTTCGGCTTCCTCCGGCTCTTCTTCGCCTTCCTGGTCCTGCTGTCGCACACCTATCCGCTGGGTTACGGCCGCGACGACCCCGGGGCCGGCATCACCAACGGCCAGGCCGAACTGGGTGAAATCGGGATCATCGGATTCTTCGTCATTTCCGGCTTCCTCATCACCCGCAGCGGGCTGCGGTTCGGCCTCGGCCGCTTTCTCTGGCACCGGGCCCTGCGGATCCTGCCCGGGTTCTGGGTCTGCCTGGCGTTCACCGCATTCGTCCTCGCGCCGCTGGTCGCGCTGCTGGAGCGCGGCAACCTCCGCGGGTTCTGGTCGCATTCCGACGGCCCGGTGCAATACGTCGTGAAGAACCTGTTCGTGGCGATGCAGCAGTACGGCATCTCGGACCTTCTGCGCGATACCCCATATGCGCACCGGACCGGCGACTCCGTGTTCGACGGCTCGCTGTGGAGCCTGATGTACGAGGTCGGCTGCTATTTCATGATCGGTGGACTGGCCCTCGTCGGCGTGCTCAAGCGCGCCAAGGTCGTGGTGCTGGTCATGGCCACGGCCGGCTTCGCCGTGATGGTGTACGACCTGATCCAGGCCCCGCATGTGCCCGGCCCGCAGGGAATCCACGGCCCGGTGTTCGGGTTTCACGGCCTGGACCGGTACTCGCTCATTTACCTGACGTATCTGTTCCTGCTCGGCGCGGTGTTCGAGCTGTACAAGAACCGCATCGTCATGAACGACGCGGGCGCCGTCCTGGCCGTCGTCGTGGTGCTGGCCACGGTGGAGTTCGGCGGCGTCGACGTGCTCGGCTACCCGGCCTTCGCCTACCTCATCCTGTGGTCCGCCATCCGGCTGCCCAAGTGGCTGCGGGGCATCGGCCGGCGGCAGGACTACTCGTACGGCTTCTACATCTACGCGTTCCCGGTGCAGCAGCTGCTGGTGCTCTTCGGCGTGCCGGACTGGGGCCTGTGGACCTACGCCCTGATCGCCACGGTCGGCACCTTCGCGCTGGCCGTGCCGTCCTGGCACCTCGTCGAGCGCCCCGCGATGCGGCTCAAGGACTGGACCCCGCGGTGGGCTCAGCGGACCACGGCGGGGGACCAGGCGTCGGGGATGAGCACGCGCGAGGCGCCCGAGCCGTCGGCCGCCGCGACCCAGACGTCGCTGGCCGAGGGGCCCTCGCCGGCGCGCGGCAGGCCGTAGACCACCTGGCTGTCGTCGAGCCACTCGATCTGGTCGTCCACGCTGCGCGGCTCGGCCACGGCGGTGGCCTTGCCGGTGGCGATGTCGTAGACGCTGATGCCCCACTGCCCGGCCGGCCGCCCGGCCCGCGTCTTGAACGCGATCCGCTTGCCGTCTGGCGACAGCGACGGGCACTCGGCGTCCTCCCGCACCGCCTCCAGCCGGCTCGCGGACAGTGTGCCGCGCACCAGCCAGGTCTTGCTGCCCGAGGCGGCGGTCGCGTAGAAGTGGTCGTCGTCGGCGAAGGTGACGCCCCACATGTTGCGGTCCTTGGCGTCGATCGCCTTGCCGTTGACGGTGAGGGCGAACTGCTCGATGTTGGTCGTCTGGTGGGTGGCGGTGTTCGTCACCAGCGTCTCGGTCGAGAACTGGCCCGGCGAGGAGTAGTCGTGGCCCGAGACGAACGTCGTGGTGGCGACCAGCGTGCCGTCGCGCGAGAGCCGGGTGCGGCTGGGCACGCCCGACAGAGGCAGGTCCAGGACGGGGGACCAGTCCGGCCCGAGGACCTTGGCCGTGTACGTGGTGACGAGCGACGGCTTCGCGAACAGGCACACCGCCTGGCCCTCCCGGGCGTACACCCGGTCGCAGCTCACCGGCGTCAGCGCGCGCGGGCCGGCCGGCGCGCTGAGCGGCACCTCGGCGACGCGGCCGTAGTTGTCGCCCAGGGCGGTGCTGCGAAAGACGATGTGCGGCTGGCTCTGTACCGCCGACAGGTCCTGCGTGGCCAGCAGCGGCGCGTCCTCGGCCGCCTTGGTCTGGGCCCGGCGCGCGAACACGACGTAGCCAACGGAGCTGAGCACGGCGAGGACGACCACCACACCCAGCGCGATCACTTTGGCGCGTGTGCTCACGCCGTCACCTCCGCAAGCTCCGGCGCCGGCGCGACAACACTGTAACCATGGTGAGCGGCCCCTCCGCTTCGCTCCGGACCGCTCACGCCGTCACCTCCGCAAGCTCCGGCGCCGGCGCGACAACACTGTAACCATGGTGAGCGGCCCCTCCGCTTCGCTCCGGACCGCTCACGCCGTCACCGGGGCCTCTCGGTTGCGCAGGAGCCAAAGGGCCAGGGCGAGCGCGGCGGCGAGCAGCCCGGCCACGAGGTAGAGGGCGTGGGCGCTGCCGAGCAGCAGCCACAGGCTGCCGAACGCCAGCGACGACGCGAACCGGGCCAGCACGACAACGGTCTGGGCCGCCGCGATGCCGCTGCCCCGCGCCTGCGCGTCGACCAGCGGGGTCACCAGCGCCGGCAGCACGCCGTCGGTGGCGGCGTAGTAGGTGCCGATCAGCACCAGCACCAGCACCGTCGCCACCCCGCCGCTGAACGGCCCGGCCGCGAACAGGTAGACGCACAGCAGCGCGACGTGACCGCCCAGGAAGACCTTGGTCCGGCCGATGCGGTCGGCGAGGCGCCCGAACGGGATGGCGAGCAGCAGGTACGCGAGGTTCGTGCCGACGTACAGCAGCGGGAAGTACTTGGCCGCCAGGTGGTCGCGCTGCTGCAGCGACAGGTAGAGGAAGCCGTCGCCGACGGTGAACAGCGCCAGCAGCCCGGCCGCGATCAGCGGGCGGCGCAGCCGGGCCCCGGTCACCTCGCGCAACAGGCTGCCGATGCTCTGGGCCCGGCGCGCGACCTTCGTCCGGTGGTTCGGCACGAACAGCACGATGACGGCCACGCCCACGAAGGCGAACCCGGAGGACACGACCCAGACCGAGTTGTAGTCGCCCGGCACGAGCAGGAGCATCGAGAAGGCGACCAGCGGCCCGATGGCCGCGCCGATGGTGTCGAGCGTGCGGTGCACCCCGAACGCGCGGCCGAGGCCCTTCGGGTCGGACGCGTCGGCGATGATGGCGTCCCGCGGCGCCGTGCGCAGGCCCTTGCCCAGCCGATCCGCGGTCACCACAGCGCTGATCGCGCCGAGGTTGTGCGCGACGAGCATGCCCACGCGGCTCAGGGCGGACAGCCCGTAGCCGACGGTCGCGACCCACTTGGGCTGGTTGGACCGGTCGCCGGCGTAGCCGCCGCCGATGCGCAGCAGCGCGCTGACGCCCTGGTACAGGCCATCGACGAAGCCGTACGCGAGGACGCCCAGGCCCATCTCGGCCGTGAGGTACAGCGGCAGCACCGCGTTGACCATCTCCGAGGAGACGTCGGTGAGCAGGCTGACGATGCCGAGCAGGAACACGGTGGTGGCGACCCGCGGGACCACCCTGGACCGCGACGCCGGGTCCGGCTTGCCGCCCGGACGGTCCCGCAGGGTCAGGTACATCTGGTGCGTCTCACCTTCGTGCGGCCCGCAGCGCCTCCACCACGGCTTCCTGCTGCTGCGGCGTGATCTGCGGGAACAACGGCAGGGTCAGGATCTCCACGGCCGCTCGCTCCGCGTGCGGGAAACTGCCCTTGGCGTACCCCAGGCCGGCGAACGCCGGCGTGAGGTGGATCGGGTACGGATAGTGGATGCCCGCGCCGACGCCGGCGGCGTTGAGCCGGGCCAGCACCTCGTCGCGGCGGGTGGACGTGCCGTCGGCACTGGCCTCCCGCACCACGTAAAGGTGCCACACGTGCTCGTTGCCGTCCAGGGTCACCGGCCGGGTCACGCCGACCCCTTCGAGCAGCTCGTCGTACCGCGCGGCGGCGGCCCGGCGGGCGGCGTTCCAGCCGGCGAGGCGGCTCAGCTTGGCCCGCAGGACCACCGCCTGCAGCGCGTCCAGCCGGCTGTTGACCCCGATCACGTCATGGACGTACTTGGTCAGGCCGCCGTGGCTGCTGATGGTGCGCACCGAGACCGCGAGGGCCTCGTCGGCGGTGACGACCGCGCCGGCGTCGCCGTAGGCGCCCAGGTTCTTGCCGGGGTAGAAGCTCGTCGCGGCGATGCCCTCCGCGCCGGCGCCCGCGCCGAAGCGCGTCGCGCCCTGGCACTGCGCGGCGTCCTCGACGATCACCACGCCGGTGCCGGCCAGGCCGGCCCGCAGCCGCTCGACCGGCGCGAGCTGGCCATAGAGGTGGACCGGGATGACGGCCTTGGTCGCCGGGCCGACGGCGGCCAGCGCCGCGTCGACGTCGATGAGGTAGGTGACCGGGTCGCAGTCGACGAGCACGACCCGCGCGTGCACCCGGGCCACCGCCTCGGCGGTGGCGATGAAGGTGTTCGCGGGCAGGATGACCTCGTCGCCCGGCCCGACGCCGGCCGCGCGCAGCGCGAGCTCCAGCGCGTCCGTGCCGTTGGCGACCCCGACGCAGTGGGCGACGCCGCTGAACTCCGCGTACTCGCGCTCGAAGGCCGTCACCTCCGCGCCGCCGATGAACGCGGTGTCGGCCATGATGCGCTTGAATCCGAGGTCGACGTCTTCGGCGACCTCGGCGTGGGCGGCCTTCAGGTCGACAAGGGGAATCATGAAGCGGTACTCCCAACGGTACGGAACGATCCGGCGAGCTTGCGCAGGACGCCGACGATGTGGTCCTGGTCGTCCTCGGTGAGGGCGTGGTGCAGCGGCAGGATGAGCGAGTCGCGGGTGAGCCGCTCGGTGTTCGGCAGCCCGGCCGGCGGCACGACGTCCTGGTACGCCGGCTCCAGGTGCGAGGCCATGATGCCGCGCCGCGCGGACACCCCGGCCGCGGCGAGCTCGGTCAGCACCTGGTCGCGGGTGACCCCGAACTCGGGGGAGAGCAGGACCCAGAACGACTGGAAGTTGCTCTCGCCGTACGCCGGGTCGCGCACCGCCCACAGCCCGTCGATGCCGGCGAGCAGCTCCTGGTAGCGCGCGGCGAGCTGACGCCGCTGGGCCACCAGGCCGGTGAGCCGGCCGAGCTGCACCAGACCGACCGCGGCCTGGATGTCGGTCATCCGGAAGTTCCAGCCGGTCTCGAGGTAGGCCTCGAGGATCGGCTGCGCGCTCTTGTGCCGGTCCGCGGCGGAGACGTTCATGCCGTGCTCGCGCAGCCGCCGCAGCCGGGCCGCGCGGTCCGCGTCGTCCAGCGTGATCATGCCGCCCTCGCCGGTCGTGATGACCTTGCGCGGGTGGAAGGACCAGGCCGACAGCAGCGAGCCGGCGCCGACCGGCGCCCCGTAGGCGGTGGAGCCGGCGGCGCACGCGGCGTCCTCGACGAGGGGGACGCCCCAGCCGGTCGCGGCCTGGCGCAGCGCCCGGACGTCGAACGGCAGGCCGCCCTGGTGCACCGCGATGATCGCGGCGGTGCGCGCCGTGCGCACCTCGTCCAGCGTCGCCACGGTCACGTTGCCGGTCTCGATGTCCACGTCGGCGAAGATCGGTGTCGCGCCCACGTAGCGGACCGCGTTCGCGGTGGCGATGAACGACAGCGACGGCACGATCACCTCGTCGCCCGGCCCGATGCCGAGCGCGATGAGCGCGAGGTGCAGCGCCGTGGTGCACGAGCTGACGGCCACGCCGTGCTCCGCGCCGACCAGCGCGCTGAAGGAGCGCTCGAACTCGGCGACGCGCGGGCCCTGGGCGACCCACCCGCTGCGGACGGCGTCGGCGGCGGCCTGCGCCTCCTCCTCGCCCAGCTTCGGGATCATCACCGGGATGGTGGCGCTCACTTGGCGTCCCCGGCGGCGCCCTGGTCGGCGAAGCGCTCGGCTCGCCACCACTCGACCAGGCCCTGCAGGCCCTCGTCCAGGCCGATCTGCGACCGGAACCCGATCCCGCCGTCGGCGTGCGAGATGTCGGCCAGGCGCCGCGTGACGCCGTTGACCGCGCGGGCCGGCCCGTGCTCGGGGCTCAGGTCCGACTTCATCACCGCGCTGAGGGCGGCGGCCAGCTCCTTGAGGCTGGTCTCCTCGCCGCTGGCGATGTTGAACACGTCGTCGGTCACGTCGGCCTCGGCGGCGAGAATGTTCGCGCGCGCGATGTCGGCGACGTGGACGAAGTCCATCGTCTGCAGCCCGTCGCCGAGGATCAGCGGCGGGGTGCCCGACTCGATGCGCTCCATCCAGCGGATCAGCACCTCGGTGTAGACGCCGTGGACGTCCATGCGCGGGCCGTACACGTTGAAGTACCGCAGCGCCACGTAGTCCAGCCCGTACATCGCGTGGAAGCTGCGCAGCATGCCCTCGTTGAACGCCTTGGCCGCGCCGTAGAACGTGTCGTTGTTGTACGGGTGGTGCCGCTCGGTGGTCGGGAACTGCTCGGCCAGGCCGTAGACCGACGCCGAGGAGGACGCGACGACCTTCTTCACGCCGGCCGCCTGGGCCGCCTCGAGCACGTTGAACGTGCCGTCGACGAGCACCTCGTTGGCCAGGCGCGGCTCGCTGGCGCACTGGGTGATCCGGATGGCCGCGAGGTGGAAGACGAGGTCGATGCCCTGGCTGAGCTCGTGCACCAGCGCGGCGTCGCGGATGTCGCCCTCGACGATCCGGACCGGGCCGTTGGCGCTCGCCCAGGCCAGGTTGGCCCGGCGGCCCCGGACCAGGTTGTCCAGCACCACGATGTCGGCGGAGCCGCCGCGCACCAGCAGGTCGACGACGTGGGAGCCGATGGTGCCGGCGCCCCCGGTCACCAGGACGCGCGCGCCGCGAATCGGCACAGATGCCTTGCCCATCAGTTTTCAACCTCCAGGGGAACAGCCACTCCGCCGCCGGCGAGGCTACGCGACGCCGCCTCCAGGATCTCCAGCACCCGCAGCCCGGCCCGACCGTCGGTGAGCGACGGAACGCCGGTGTGGATGGCCGAGGCGAACGCGGCCACCATCTGCCCGAGGGCCTCCTTCTCGACCAGCGCGGGCGCGAGCATGTCGCCCGAGCGGTACGAGACCTGCATGTCGCGGCGCTGGTCGGGGGCCAGCTCGTCCGGGGCGGCGACCTCGACGCCCCGGTCGTAGATGGCGATGCGCTGGGTGGGGCTCAGGTCGTCCCAGACCAGCGTCCGCTTCGAGCCGCCGACGAGCGTCGTGCGCACCTTGATCGGCGAGAGCCAGTTGACGTGGATGTGCGCGATGGCGCCGGTGTTGAGCTGCAGCGTGAGATAACCCACGCAGGCGCGGCCGGCGCCGATCGGGTCCGCGCCGTGCGCGCTGACGGTGACCGGCCGGACCCCCTCCGGCAGTACGTAGTCCAGGATGGACAGATCGTGCGGGGCCAGGTCCCAGATTACGTCGATGTCGCGCTGCACCAGGCCGAGGTTGATCCGCACCGAGTCCAGGTAGTGCAGCTCGCCCAGCTCGCCGCTGTGCACGGCCTCGCGAATCCGCGTGACGGCCGGGGTGTAGCAGTACGTGTGGTCGCACATCAGGGCCAGGCCGCGCGCGTCGGCCTCGGCCACCAGCCGGCGACCCTCGGCGACCGTGGCCGCCAGCGGCTTCTCGACCAGGACGTGCTTGTCCGCCTGCAGCGCGGCCAGCGCCACGTCGAGGTGGGTGCCCGCCGGGGTGGCGACGGCGACCGCCTGCACGGCCGGGTCGGCCAGCACGGCGCTCAGGTCCGAGGTGGCCTCGACGGTGGAGTAGCCGCCGAGCACGCGCCGGGCGCGCGCCACGTCGAGGTCACACAGGGCCTGCAGACGGAAGGCCGGCGACGCCATGAAGTTGCGCACGAGGTTCGGGCCCCAGTAGCCGGCCCCAACGACGGCTACGCCGATCGGCTGAGAGTCAACCTGGACGTTTGTTGAATTCACAGATGCTCGATTCGGTCAACAGTCGACATAGGCCGAGAGGCGGACGATTTCTGGCACAACGTGTTGGGCGCGAGGCGCACACAGCAGGGGCAAGCTACCGCCACCGTCAAGCAATGGAACACCACTGACAGAAATCTGGCACAGTGATCCTTTTCCCTGCAACGACCGGTGGCCTGATCATTCGCCGTGAATACTGACGATCGTTGCTGTGCATGGTATCTGTGGCGAGGTCAACGCCGCGGCGCGGGTGCAGCCGGACATGTGTCGCGTGCGCAGGCCCGTGAATGGACATGGATTCGAAGTCGCATACACTGCGACGGGTTTTGGAACTTGAGGCCGCCGAGGCTTGCTTGCCATCCTTAGGGGGACATGGCCATGGTGCACTCGAATAAGGGCAGGCGACTGGGCCGCCGGGGATTGATCCTGATCGCCGCGTCCGGAGTGCTTCTTCTCGCGGGGGCCGGGCTGTGGGTGGTTACCGGCCGCACGTCACCGGCGAAGACCTGCCCCGCGGGGCAGACCGCCGAGCAGTGCGCGGCCCTGACCGGGCAGTCGGGCGACGCGGACACGGCCCTGTCGTCGGCCGATGGTGTCGACCCCGGCAAGGCGGGCCTCGGCAGTGCCAAGCCGTCCGGGAGCGCCTCGGCCGCGAAGCCGGGGGGCGCCGCCGGCGGCGGCAGCAACGGCGGCGGAAAGTATCCGGCCCGGTACTCGGTCGGCGCCCCCGGCGTCGGCAAGTACAAGCAGTCCGATGCGAAGCTTCCGGTGCCGTCCGGATATCAAGAACTGGCGGCGAGTGACGGCCAGAGCAAGGCGTACAACCTGTACACCTGCGGGAACCTCACACTCGATCACAAGTACATCCACGGCTTTATTTACGTCGGTACCGACTGCCACGGCACGGTCAACATCACGAACTCCATCATCGCGCCGCCGCCCGGCTCTACGAATCGCGCGATCCTGGTCAACGCCAACGCTTCGGGCAAACTCACCCTGAACATCACCAACACCACGATTCGCCCCGAGCCGGTCGGCCTGGGACAGAAGAGCGTGCCGCTCAATGACCACGCGATCAATGACTGCGAAACCTGCACGATTCACCTGAACAAGGTCGACGTGGCCAATACCGGCGGGATGTGCCTGTGCGGGCAGAACGTCAAGATTGAGAACAGCTGGCTGCACGACAACTACATCGCCAACCTCACCGACCCTTCGGCGGCGCACACCGGCGGCGTGTTCCCGTACGGCGGCAGCGGCCCGCTGGACATCAGTCACAGCCGGTTGGAGCCCGGGGTCGATGCCTACGCGGGCGCCGAGATCCCCAACTACTGGCAGGCGATCACCGCGGTGCTGTTCACGCAGAGCGCCGGAGGCTCGTCGCTGACCAACTACAGTGTCACCGACAGCTTTATCTCGCTCGGCGCGTACGGTTTCTACGCCCAGGACGGCGTGGGCCTGCGGGTGCGCGGCAACGTCTTCGGCCCGACGCACTGGGGTCACACGGGCGGCTGCGGCGGGGGCTGCAAGGTGACGTATGCGGAATGGGCCGACAACGTGGCCGGATCCATCGACGGAACGCCGTCCGCCGAGGCGGTGCAGCAGCCCAAGTGAGCGCGCTCGAACGGCGCCGCCGGAAGTCGTGCCGCGGCGCCCGAGTGGTGCACACGACAAAACGCGCCGGCGAGTCCGATTCACGACTTGTCCAGGCCGTTTTCTACGCTGAAAGGCCGACCCTTACCGAGCCGGGCGCCGGGTAACGTGACCCGCGGCCGGCCGCCGGTGATGGGGCGCCGGACCCACTCATGCCTCCTACGTTGTCGCGATCGCGCTGAGGAAGGAAAGCCCATGGTGTCGACGGCGCCCCCGCCGACCCGGATCGACCATGCCGGACCCGGGGTCCAGGACCCCGGCTTCGCGG
The DNA here is from genome assembly GCF_040648435.1 of Dactylosporangium sp. NPDC049140. Classification (NCBI taxonomy): domain Bacteria; kingdom Bacillati; phylum Actinomycetota; class Actinomycetes; order Micromonosporales; family Micromonosporaceae; genus Dactylosporangium; species Dactylosporangium sp. NPDC049140. The sequence goes on from NZ_JBEZDS010000002.1 coordinate 85,009, forward strand.
CCGCCCCGGCGACCGACGAGCGGTTGACCGGCCGGCCCGGCGAACCGGACGAGCACCGGCTCTACCGCCGGATGCGGTTCATCCGGCGGTTCGAGGAGACCTTGCTGTCGCTCTTCGAGGAGGGCGCCCTCAACGGCACCACGCACGCCTGCATCGGCCAGGAGGCCGACGCGGTGGCCGTGATGGAGCACCTCGCCGACATCGACCACGTGTTCAGCAACCACCGCTGCCACGGCCACTACCTCGCCCGCACCGGCGACGCGCTGGGCCTGCTCGCCGAGATCATGGGCAAGGAGGCGGGCATGTGCCACGGCATCGGCGGCAGCCAGCACATCTGCGCCCCCGGGTTCAAGTCCAACGGCGTGCAGGGCGGCATCGTCCCGGCGGCCGCGGGCATCGCGATGGCCGGCCAGCTGGACGGCTCCGGCATGGTGAGCGTGGTGTTCATCGGCGACGGCACCCTCGGCGAGGGCGCGGTGTACGAGACGCTGAACATGGCCTCCCTGTGGCGCCTGCCGCTGCTGGTGGTGTGCGAGGACAACCGCTGGGCCCAGAGCACCCCGGTCGAGGCGAACCTCGCCGGCAGCATGGCCGCCCGGTTCGAGGCGTTCGACATCCCGGTCCGCGAGGTCGACAGCACCGACGTGGTGGAGCTGAGCGAGCTCGCCCGCGCCGAGCTCGACGCGGTGCGGGCCGGCGGCGGCCCCCGCGTGCTGCTCATCCACACCTACCGGCTGTGCCACCACTCCAAGAGCGACGACGAGCGTCCCGAGGAGGAGATCGCCGCGCACTGGCTGGTGGAGCCGCTGGTGGTGCACGGCCGCCGGCTCGGCGAGGCCGACCGGCGCGCGATCGACGACGAGGTCGAGACCGCACTGGCCGAGGTGGTCGCGACGGCGAGGGCGCTGCCGTGATCTTCGCCAAGGAGCTGGGCGACGCCCTGCGGACCAGCCTGAGCACCGACCCGCGCGTGGTGGTGCTCGGCGAGGACATCGCCGACCCGTACGGCGGCGCGTTCAAGGTGACCCGCGGTCTCTCGACGGACTTCCCGGCCCGGGTCCGGACCACCCCGATCAGCGAGGGCGCCGTCGCCGGGATCTCGGCCGGGCTCGCGCTGGCGGGCTACCGGCCGATCGCCGAGATCATGTTCGGCGACTTCCTGACGCTCGTGTTCGACCAGGTCGTCAACCACATCGTCAAGTACCAGGCCATGTACGCCGGCCAGGCCACCTGCCCGGTCGTGATCCGGGCGCCCTCGGGCGGCCACCGCGGCTACGGGCCGACGCACAGCCAGAGCCTGGAGAAGCACTTCCTCGGCGTACCGCACCTGCGGGTCGTCGCGGCCTCGCTCTACCACGACCCGAAGACGGTCTTCGCCGACTTCCTGGGCCAGGACAGCCCGGTGCTGTACATCGAGCACAAGCTGCTCTACCCGCAGCACCTCACGCTGCCCAGCGGCGGGATGGTGGGCGACCTGCTCGCCTTCCACGACGCCGGCCCGGGTGCGCTGCCGACGGTCCGGCTCTCCGCCGTGCCGCGCGAGGACTGCTCGATGACCGTGCTCGCGTACGGCTACCAGGCCCTGCTGGCCGCCCGCGTGATCGAGCGGCTGGCCGTCGAGGAGGAGATCTTCGCCGAGCTGCTCGTGCCGGCCCAGATCGCCCCGATGGACTGGGCCCCGGTGGAGCGGTCGGTGCGGGCCACCGGACAGCTCATCACCGTCGAGGAGGGCGCGAGCGGATGGTCCTGGGGGACCGAGGCCGCCGCGGTCATCTCCGAGCGGCTGTTCGGCGCGCTGCGCCGGCCGGTCAACGTGGTCGCCAGCGCTCCCACGGTGATCCCGTCGTCGAAGCGGCAGGAGAGCCGGTTGCTGGTCGGCGAGGAGCAGATCGAGTCGGCCATCCGCGCCGCCGCCTGAGAGCACAAGAGGAGACAGAGCGTGAAGCCAGTCCTGGTTCCGACCAACGACGTCAACAGCGAGCACGGCATCGTCGTGACGTGGTTCGTCGACGACCGCGACAAGGTCGAGGCCGGCGCCCTGCTCGTGGAGGTCGAGACCAGCAAGGCCGTGCTGGAGGTGTACGCCCCCGAGCCGGGCATCCTGCTGCACCTGGCCCGCAAGGGCCAGGAGGTGCCGCTGTCGGAGCCGGTGGCGATGCTCTTCGACGACGCCGCCGGCCTCACCGCGTACTCCGACCGGCTGGCCGCCGAGGCCGACGCCCGCGCCGCCGCTCCGGTGGAGGTCCGGGCCACCGTCAAGGCGGTCGAGCGGGCGCGGGAGCTGGGCGTCGACCTGTCCACGTTCGACGGTTCGCGCCTGATCACGGTCAAGGACGTCGAGGCGGCCGCGGCCGCGCCGGTGACCGTGGACTACACGACGATGCCGGCGGCGCTCGCGACGGAGCCCGGCGTGTCCCGCATCCTCGTCATCGGCGGCGCCCTGGGCGCGACCCAGGTCATCGACATCTTCAGCCAGGTGCCGACCCAGCAGGCGGTGGCGATCCTGGACGACGACCCCGGCCGCTGGGGCGCGGAGGTCGCGGGCGTGCCGATCGTCGGCGGCACCGACCGGCTCGCGGCGCTGTTCGCCGCGGGTGTCTACGATGCGGCAATCATCGCGATCGGCACGTCGGTGGATACCCGGGCCCGGTTCCGCAAGCTCTGCGCGGAGGCGGCGATTCCGCTCGCCAACGCCATCGACCCGACCGCCAAGATCGCCACTGACGTGGTAATCGGTCAGGGCAACATAATCTGCGCGTTCGGTCACCTCGGCACGGGCGTGCGCATGGGGGACAACAATTTCCTGTCCGCGTACAACTCCTTCGACCACCACAGTGTCATCGGCTCGGACAACGCGACCGGACCGAGCTGCGTCTCCTCGGGCAAGGTGACCCTGGGCGACCGGATCCGGCTCGGCACCGGCATCTTCATCGAGCCGAACGTCGTGCTCGGCGACGCTGTACAGGTCGCGTCGGGGGCGGTGATCGTCACGTCGGTACCGGCGAACCACGCCGTCAAGACGAAGGTCGTCACCACCACCGTGGTGCCCCGTCGCTCTTCGTGAAAATGCACGCCCGGACATATCCCAATGGCCCGGGTCGCATAGGCCGTACGGCTGCTTACGGCCGACGTTGATGCGAAGAAATCCGACAGCTGGTCGGCAGCTCACATGCGATAAATTCTTGTCTTTCAGCATGCAGGCCGTAAGCTCCCGAACGAGTCCTGGGGTGCGGGTGCTACGGATGATGACGTCGTTACGGAAATAGGGCGAAGACATGAGGTCTCGGTTCATAACCGGCTTGGCGGCTGCGGTCATCGTCGCAGCAATCGCGTGCGTACCGTCCGCAAGTAATGCGGCGACCCTGGACCCGTGCGGCTCGGGGTCCAATCCGATCGTCTGCGAGAACTCGAAGCCCGGCTCCCCCGTCGAGGACTGGTACTCGGAGAACTCCTGGGGCGACATCGAGGGCTTCACCACCAAGTCGAGCGTGCAGCCGGGCGAGACGCTGCAGGCCAAGGTGACCTCGCCGACCTCGGACTTCCGGGTGTCCATCTACCGGCTCGGGTACTACGGCGGCCTCGGCGCCCGCAAGATGCCGACCTCGCCGACCCAGAGCTTCCCGAAGAAGACCCAGGACCCCTGCCTGCACGACTCCGGCACCGGCCTGGTCGACTGCGGCAACTGGACCACGAACGTCTCCTGGACCGTGCCGTCCGACGCCGTCTCGGGCGTCTACCTGCTGATGCTGGACCAGCTGGACAACAACGGGTTCATGCCCTACCCGTTCGTCGTGGGCAGCAGCTCGAGCCACTCCGACATCCTGGTGCAGACGTCCGACCAGACCTGGCAGGCCTACAACGACTGGGGCGGCCAGAGCCTGTACCAGGGCGGCGGCCCGGCCCTCGACGGCCGCGCCTACAAGGTGAGCTACAACCGGCCGCTGCGCACCGCCGGCGACAACGGCATCTTCTCGACCGAGTTCCCGATGATCCAGTTCCTGGAGCGCAACGGGTACGACGTCAGCTACGCCGCCTCGGTCGACGTGACGAACAGCGCCTCGCTGCTGCTCAACCACAAGGTCTTCATGTCCTCCGGGCATGACGAGTACTGGAACCAGGGCCAGTGGGACCACGTCTCCGCGGCCCGCACCGCCGGGGTCAACCTGGCGTTCTTCAGCGGCAACGAGGTGTTCTGGCGGACCCGCTTCGAGCCGTCCATCGCCAGCGGCGCGGCCGCCGACCGGACGCTCGTCTGCTACAAGTCGACCAAGCTGAGCCAGACGCCGCCCAACGGCACCGCCGACCCGAGCGGTCAGTGGACCGGGACGTGGGCCGACACGGACGGCGCCGGGCACGGCGGCAACAAGCCGCAGAACCAGCTCACCGGCACGCTGTTCTCGGTCAACGGCTACCGGTCGGACGCGATCACGGTGCCGGCGGCGTACAAGGACCTCCGGCTCTGGCGCGGCATCAGCGCCATCAACAACCTGCAGTCGGGCCAGTCGGCCACGCTCACGGCCGGGTCGCTCGGCTACGAGTGGGACTCGGACGCCGAGAACTCGGTCCGCCCGGCGGGCGCCGTCGCGTTCTCCTCGACCACGATCAGCATCACCAACGACACGCTGCTGCTCGACCCGGACCACGGCAACAACTACGGCAACGGCGTCGCGACGCACAGCCTGATGGCCTACCGCGACCAGACGTCGAAGGCGCTGGTGTTCGGGGCCGGCACGGTCCAGTGGGCGTGGGGCCTGAGCACCTTCCACTCGGGGCCGACCAGCACCGAGGACAAGAAGATGCAGCAGGCGACGGTCAACATCCTCGCCGACATGAGCGCGCAGCCGGTGACCCTGATGGCCGGGCTCACCCTGGCCGCCAAGTCCACCGACACGACCGGCCCGACGGTGACGGTCACGTCGCCCGCGGCCAACAGCACCGTGCCGCTGCTGAGCCCGGTCAACGTCACCGGCACCGTCGCCGACAGCGGCGGCGGGCGCGTCGGCCGCGTCGAGATCTCCGTCGACGGCGGCACCACGTGGAAGCCGGCCAACGGGCTGGGCACCTGGAGCTACACCTGGACGCCCACCACGCAGGGCGCGGCCACCATCAAGGTCCGCGCGTCGGACGACAGCCTGAACATCGGGCCGGTCGCGAGCCTGTCGGTGACCGTCGGGGCGCAGCAGTGCCCCTGCACCGCCTTCCCGAGCTCGGCCGAGCCGACGAACGCCGACTCCTTCGACGCCTCGCCGAACGAGCTGGGCGCGAAGTTCCGGGTGCCGGCCGCGAGCCAGGTGCTCGGCGTGAAGTTCTACAAGGCGAGCACCAACACCGGCACCCACGTGGGCAAGCTCTGGAACTCCAGCGGCCAGCTGCTGGCCTCGGGCACGTTCAGCGGTGAGACCGCCACGGGCTGGCAGACGCTGACGTTCGCCAACCCGGTGCCGATCGCCGCGAACACCACGTACATCGTCTCGTACTACACGCCGACCGGGCACTACTCCTACGACAGCGCCTACTTCGCCAACCACGGCGCCGGTCAGACGGCCGTGCAGCTGCTGCAGTCGGGCGTCTCCGGCTCCAACGGCGTCTACAAGTACGGCACCGGCGGCGGCTTCCCGAACCAGAGCTGGAACGACACCAACTACTGGGTCGACGTCGTCATCGACAACCACGCCGGCACCCAGAACCCGCCCACCGTGACGGCGCGCACGCCCGCCGCCAACGCGACGGCGGTCGGCATCAACACCGCGGTGACGGCGACCTTCAGCCAGGACCTCAACCCGTCGGCCATCCAGTTCAGCCTCACCGGGCCGGGCGGCGCGGCGGTTCCGGCCACGGTCGGCTACGACGGCAACAGCCGGGTGGCGACGCTGCAGCCGACCAGCGTGCTGGCCCCGTCCACCGCGTACCAGGCATCGGTGCAGGCCACCGACGCCTGGGGCAACGCGATGACGAGCCCCACGGTCTGGTCGTTCACCACGGGCGGCAGCTCGCAGGTGACCTGCCCGTGCTCGGTCTGGTCCAACGCGGCGGTCCCGGCCAACCCGAGCGCCGGCGAGGTCAACTCGCTGGAGCTGGGCATGCGGTTCACCTCGGCGGTGGACGGCCACATCACCGGCGTCCGGTTCTACAAGAGCGCCGAGAACACCGGCACGCACACCGGGTCGCTGTGGTCCAACACCGGGCAGCAGCTGGCGACGGGCACCTTCACCGGTGAGTCGGCGTCCGGGTGGCAGACCCTGACGTTCGCCACGCCGGTGGCGGTCACCGCCGACACGGTGTACGTCGTCTCGTACCACACCGAGGTCGGTCACTACGCCTACGACGCCGGCTACTTCACGCAGCCGCAGGTGTCCTATCCGCTGACCGCGGTCGCCGACTCGGCGACGGGGCACAACGGACTGTTCCTGCTCAGCAACAACGTCGGTTTCCCGACATCGACCTGGAACTCCAACAACTACTGGGTCGATGTGACGTTCACGACCTCGTGAGACGATGAAATGGCCCGCACCCGTCCGGGTGCGGGCCATTTCTCTGTGAACCGTAAATGTCGTGCGACATCTCTAAGGTGGCAGATGAGCTCGGTCAGTGTGGTCATCCCGTGTTACCGCTACGGCCACTACCTCGCCGACTGCGTGAGCAGCGTCGTCGACACCAACCCGGGGGTGGACGTCCGGGTCCTGATCATCGACGACGCCTCCCCGGACGACTCGGCCGACAAGGCCCGGGCGATCGCGGCGGCCGACCCGCGGGTCGAGGTCCTCGTCCACGAGCAGAACAAGCGGCACACGGCGACGTACAACGAAGGCCTGATGGAGTGGGCCGACGGTGACTACTGCGTGCTGCTCTCGGCCGACGACCTGCTGACCCCGGGCGCGCTCACCCGCGCCGTGGCCCTGCTGGACGCCAACCCGAACGTGGGCTTCGTCTACGGGCACCCGGTGCACTTCCAGCACCCCGGGCCCCCGCCGCCGGCCCGGACCGACGACCGCGGCACCAGCGTCTGGCCGGGGCACTGGTGGCTGGAGCGGCGCTTCCGCGAGGGCACCGGCTGCATCACGTCGCCCGAGGTGGTGGTCCGCACCAAGCTGCAGCACCAGGTCGGTGGCTACGACGTCGATCTGCCGCACGCGGGCGACATCGAGATGTGGATGCGCCTGGCCGCCCACGCCGACGTCGGCTACGTGCGCGCGGACCAGGCCTACTACCGGCTGCACGGCGACAACATGTCGCTTACCGACTACGCCGGGCAGCTGGACGACCTGCGGCAGCGCAAGGCCGCCTACGAGGCCGTCCTGACCCGCTGCGGTTCGCTGCTGCCCAACGCCGCGGAGCTCGACGCCGTCGTCCACCGCCGGCTGGCCCGGTTCGCGCTGCGGCGCGTCGTGCGCGCGTACGACCGCGGCCGCACGACCACCGTGCCGCTGGACGAGCTCATCGAGTTCGCGGCGGAGTGCTGGCCCGAGTACCGCAGCCTGCCGGAGTACCGGGGCCTGCGGTTGCGCCGCCAGATCGGCCCGGCCGCGATGCCCTACCTGCAGCCCCTGGTCCTGTCCGCGGTCGCGCACAAGGGCCGCGAGTGGCTGTGGTGGCAGTCCTGGAAGCGCCGCGGCATCTGAACGGATGTGTCCCCGTGCTCGGGCACGGGGATACATTGCCGTCAGCCGGTCAGGCCGGTTCCCAGTTCGTCCAGTAGCTGTTGGGGTTCACGACGTAGTCGACAGTCGCCTCGGGAATGTGCTCGACCCGGTGGTTGCGGCTGAACCGGTAGATCAGCTCCCAGTCCTCCTTGGGCGCCACCGAGGACTTCCGCCGCAGGCGGCTGAAGCGCAGGTCCGCGCTGCGCCGGGCCACGAACGGGTTCGAGTCGAGGAAGCACCGCTCCCAGGCGAGCTTCCGGTCGAAGGGCACCGACAGGACGTCGCGCTCGACCCCGTCCGGGGTCACCCGGCGCATCGCCGTGTACACCGCGTCCGGCCGCGACTCGGCCGGCTCCGGGCCGTCCAGCCGCGCCAGCGCCACTTCCAGGTGGTTGGCGTGCCAGGCGTTGTCGTCGTCCAGGAACGCGACGAACTGCGAGTCGGTCAGGCGCATGCCGATGTTCCGGCTGACGCCGAGCACGTTGATGTTGTGCCGCAGGCTTACCAGGTGCAGGCGCGGATCGGCCGGCAGCTCGGGCAGGCCGCCGCCGCCGTCGTCCACCACGACCACGACCTGGTCCCGCACCGTCTGGGCGAGCACCGACTCCACGGCCCGCACGAGCCCTTCGGGGCGCTTGTAGGTGAGCACCACGGTGGCCACGCGTGCCTGGGGCCGCCGGCCCCCGGGCAGCGTGGCCAGCAGCCGGCGCACCTCGGAGTCCTCGAAGCGGCGCAGGCCGACGGCCGTATGGCCCAGCACCACCTTGTTGCGCATCTCCTCCAACGGCAGCCATCCGTAACGGGCGCGCAGCCGTCGCTTGACCGAGCTGATCATCGTGGCTCTCCCTAGAGAACTTCGGGCGCGGCGGTCGCCAGGACCGCCGGTTCGGAGATCGGGGACGGTTCCAGGGGTTGCGGTTTGGCGCGCAGGCTGCGCAGCAGGGGCAGGATGAACGGCAGGTAGACGGCCACGCCGGCCACGCCGGCCAGGGCCAGGCCCAGGAACCCGCCGCCGGCGAGCCGGTGCACGGCCCAGGCGGCCACGCCCATCGCGAGGCCGCCGAGGAAGGGCAGGACGCACACGCGGGCCACGCCGGCGGCCCGGATGCCCAGGCCGGACAGCACGAACAGGAACACCGGCGCGACGAGGAGGCCCGCGACGAGGGCCTGGCCGGCGGCCACGCCGTCGATGCCCCACACGTGCGCGAACCAGATCAGGACCGGCACCAGCGAGAACAGCCACCAGCCCTGCATCAGCATCAGGGTCTTGCGCTTGCGCGCGGCGATGCCGTCGTACGCGAGCTCCACGGTCACCCGGACGAAGCCGAGCACGACCAGCCACTGCAGGGCCATCGCGGCGCCGCCCCACTGGTCGCCGTACACGAACCGGATGACCGGGTCGGCGAGCACGCCGAGCAGCACGCACATCGGCACCGAGGCCGCGACGACCAGCGACAGGGCCCGGGTGAAGCCGGCCGCGAACTCGGCCGGGGAGTCGGCGAGCCGCGAGAAGCCCGCGAACGACACCCGCCGCGCCGTCTCCGAGACCATCCGCACCGGCCAGCTGGACATGTTGAAGGCCATGGCGTACAGGCCCAGCGCGGCCGGGCCGAGGATCGAGCCGACGACCACCGAGTCGAGGTTGACGATGCCCAGCGTCAGCAGGCTGGCCGCGGCGAGCGGGAGGCCGAACTTGTACAGCTCCTTGGCCTGCTGCCGGTTCCAGCCGAACCGCAGCATGCCCGGGGCGGCCAGCGAGAAGCCCACCAGCGCGACGATGTTGCCGGCCAGCGAGCCCCACGCGAAGGCGATCGCGCCGACGTGCATGGCCGCGAGCACGATCGTCACGGCGGTGTTCACCGCGAAGTTGAGGATGTCGACCGCGGTCCGCCAGAACTGCTCGAACTCGCGGTTCAGCTTCGCCAGGGGCACGCAGGCTATGCCGTCGATGATGACGCTGATGCACAGTAGGCGGAGCATGAGCGTGGCATCGGGGGAGCCCAGCAGCCGGGCGACCGTGGGCGCGGTGACGTACAACAGGACGTAGAAGGCCGTGCTCGACGCCGTCGACAGGGTGAGCACCGTCGGCGCGAACCGCTTGATGTCGCCTTCCCAGCGGACCAGTGCGAGGCTCACGCCCATCTCGTTGAGCGACAGCAGCATGGCCAGCACCAGCAGACCGACGGCGTAGAGGCCCCACTCGCGCGGCCCGAAGAACAACCGCGCCAGCACGACGCCGCTGGCGAAGGTGCCGACCCGGCGTACGACGGTGTTGATGAGGCTCCAGCGGGCCGCGGACGCGACCTTCCGGTTCAGCTCCGTCACAGCGACGGTTCCCCTCTCAGCATCTGGTCTTGGCGAGCCATGCCGAGGTACGCCCCGGCGAGCCCCATCATCAGGAACGACAGCCCGGCGACCATCGGGAAGCTGAGCGTGTCGAAGGTCGCCGTGACGACCAGCATGACGAACCCGCCCGCGGCGAAGCCCTGCCCGGTCTCCCGGCGCGCCGGGTCGGCGAAGCGCCGCCGTCCCGCGCCGCCGCAATGCAGGGTCACGATGTAGACGAGCACGACGGCGGCCACGCCCAGGATGCCCATCTCGACCAGCGCCAGCAGGTACTCGTTGTCCGTGTACCGGTACATCAGGGGCAGGAAGGTGCCGTAGCCCCGGCCGGTCCAGGGGCGCTCGTCGAAGTACTGCGAGATCACCGCCGACGTCGCGGTGCGCGAGTTCGTGCTGTTGTCGCCGCCGTTGAGCATGGCCGAGAAGAGCCCCACCACGGTGCCGATCAGGCCCGGCAACGCGACGGAGGAGAAGCCGACGCCGAGCGTGAGCGCGCCCATCGTCGGCAGCAGCCGCTTCGCCGGCCAGGTGGGCAGCAGGGTGAGAAACACGAGGGCCAGCCCGATGACCGACGTGCGCGACACCGTCATCACGGCGGACATGGCGATGACGGCGACCGGCAGCCAGTTGCGGACCAGGCCCTTCTTCACCGGGTTGAACCCCTGCTGCAGCGCGAACGGCAGGGCGAGCGCCATGACGGTGGCGAGCTCGAGGGTGTTGGCGGCCGTCGATGTCGGCCGGACGAAATCACCCCGGGTGATGAGCTCCGGGCCGCTGTTGGAGAAGCCCGGGAGGGTCATCCACGCGGTCAGGCTGGTCTTGAAGAGGAACTCGAGGATCGCGACGGCGCCGATGACGGCCGCGCACCGCACGAAGATGCGCAGCAGGCGCTCGAGGTCGGCGTACTCCCGCAACGACGTCGCGATGAGCACCACGGCGAACCACGTCACCAGCTGGATGAGGGCCCGGTCGGCCGCGCTGGACTCCAGCGCCGAGCTGTCGCGCCGGGCGGCGGCGATGTAGCTCAGCAGCACCGCCACGGCGAAGAAGAACATCGCGAGCCGGGGGAGCCGGGTGTACCGCGCCGGCGTGATCCGGCGCATCAGCCAGCTGACGCCGTACCAGACGAGTGAGGCGAGGATGAAAACGTTGGCGATGGTTCCGGTCGCGCCCACACCGGGCAGCACGATACGGGAGGGGATCAGCAGCAACAGGACGATGTAGATGGACAGGATGGTGGCCGGGCCCCGTCCGCGCGCCGTGCGGCGCGAGGTGTAGATCGAGCCGAGGCGCCGCAGCACCGACGGCGCGGCGTGCCCGCGAACGGGACCGACGGACACCGGCAGCACGACCGTCGCCTCGGTCGGGCTCGGCTGCTGGGGCTGGTTCGACGGCGGGACGACGGCGACCACTTCAGCGGGCCGAGCCCCAACGGCCCTTGGCCGAGCCGGTGTCGCCCCGGCCCCGCGAGTCCGAGCCGCCGGGTTTGACCGGCATCTTGATCACGACGGTCTGGTCGGTCTCGCCCGGGCGGTCGGCCCCGTCGGCGCTGGCCCGCTTGGAGTCCATGTCGAGCACGACGGTCTGGTCGAACGGCACGTCCGACCACGTGACCGAGATCGGGTTGGGGCGCGGCAACGGCGTCACCGCCGCGACCGAGGCCGTGGCCGAGGCGGCGACCGGCGGCGCCGTGTCCGCCGGCGCCGACGAGCCGGGCTTCCGGTCCCCGGCCGTGCGGCGCGCCTTGTTCCGGCTCATGCTCTCCAGCACGAACGTCACCATCAGCGTCAGCGCGATCATGCCGCCGGTCGCGGCGAGGACGACCTCGATCTTCTTCTTCGACTTCGTCTCCGGCGTCTGCGGCGGGACGATCTCCGTCATACGGATCATGTCCTGCGTCTTGACGCCGTTGTTCTGCTGGATCTCCGTCAGCTTCTCCTGCGCGAACTTCGCCAGCGTCGAGGTCGAGGCCCGCACGTGCGCCTTGTCGGAGCCGGTGACCGTGAAGGTGAGGAAGGGGCCCTGCGCGCCGTCGGCGAGCGACACCGCGTACTTCTCGGTGACCCCGCGGTCCTTCAGCTCCTCCACCGCGTCGGTGGACTGCAGGCTGCGGCCGAGGAAGTCGGCGGTGGCGATCAGCGACGCGTCGAACGTCATGAACGGGTTGTCGTTGCCCTTGGTGGCGACGGTCGTGGCCATGGGCGAGCTCAGCAGGCTCACCGTGGTGTACGACTCGTAGGTGTTGGGCACGTAGACCATCGCGGCCACACCCGCCCCGATCGCCAGCACGAACATCGGCACGACGAGCAGCCAGCGTTGACGCAATACCCGAAGGATCTCGCCGAGGTCCATGGCCCCCCTCCAAGTCCCTTCAGAAAAGCGCGCGTCTGTGCTCGCGACTGCCTCGATTCCGGACATGAGGCGGCGGCCAGCGCTCGGCCAACACGCTATACGGCCCGTGGGTGAGTCGGCTAGCTCTGTGTGAGTCGGGTTCTTGGCGAACCGGGACGCCATCATGTCACCATTGGCCGCACTTGGGTACCGTTCGGCAGTCGGAGAGGAGCGTCCGCCAGATGTACATGACCGACGTCCTGCGGGCGCTGAGCCGGCGTTGGTACGTCGTGGTGGCCGGGGTGGTGCTGACCGCCGCGCTCGGCTACCAGGCCGCGCGGGTCACCCCCGTGTACCTGGCCTCCGAGGTACTCGTGGTGAAGTACCCGGTTTCACCCGATGCGCCAAACCCGTTGACCGGGCTGTACCCCTCCGTCGCCGTCACCGCCGCGGCCGTCGCGACAAGCCTGCGCACGCCGGCGTTCGAGGCGGAGTTCCGCCGGGCCGGCGTCACCGGCACCTACGAGTTCGCGCCGCGCAACACGGGCACCAACCAGGAGCCGCGCTACATCATCTCCTCGCTGACGGTGACCAACACCACCGACAGCGAGGAGGGCGCGCTCCGCGCGCTGCAGATCCTGACGTCGGCCTACACCGACAAGCTCAAGGAGCTGCAGGACCGCTGGAACGTGCGGCAGGACCTGCGCTTCACCGTCTCCACCCTGGTGGCCGCCAGCGTCGTGGAGCTGTCGCACTCGTCCCAGCGGGCGCTGATCGGCTCGGCCTTCCTGGGCGGGCTGGGCACCCTGGCGGTGCCGCTGTGGGTCGACGAGATCATCCGGCGCCGGCGCGGTGAGGCCGCGGCGGCGGATCAGGACTGAGCGTCCCCGGCCTCGCGCAGCCGTCCGTCCGTCTCGACATACTCCGTGCCGGTTTCGGGGCAGGTGAACCGCCCGTCCCCCTTCGCCTCCAGGCGCACGCCGGCGCGGCCCACCCAGCCGATCCGGCGGGCCGGCACCCCGACCACCAGGGCGTAGTCGGGCACGTCGGAGACGACCACGGCCCCGGCCGCGACGAGCGCCCAGCGCCCGACGGTCACCGGCGCGACGCAGACCGCCCGGGCCCCGATGGCGGCGCCGTCGCCGATCACCACGCCGACGGCCTCCCAGTCCTCGCCCGTCTTGAGCCGGCCCTCCGGCGTCACCGCCCGCGGATAGGTGTCGTTGGTCAGCACCGCCGCCGGGCCGATGAAGACGCCGTCGCCCAGGACGGCCGGCTCGTAGGCCAGGGCGTAGTTCTGCAGCTTCACGTTGTCGCCGATGCGCACCCCGGGGCCGACGTAGGCGCCGCGGCCGATGATGCAGTTGCGGCCGAGCCGGGCCTCCTCGCGGACCTGGGCCAGGTGCCACACCGTGGTGCCCGCGCCGAGCTCCGCGCGCTCGTCGACGTCCGCGCTCGCCATGACGCGGGCGGGCCGCGTGTTCTCGTCCACCTCGTGCATGAGTCACCTGCGTTTCGTGCTCGACTGATACCGGACGCGGCATACTAACGCCCGTGGTTTCCCGAACGGGGCGGCCGATGTAAGAAACGCGACACGGCGGCGACTGACCGGCCCATTGTTTTCGCCTGGGTGGTCGCGCAGCGTACATCCGTATTCTCATGTCTCATCAGCGGAACGAGGCGATCCCAGCCATGCCAAGCGCTCGGCCACAGGTCACCATCCTTGTGGCCAACCTGCCCGCTGAGCGAGACCGTCGAGTCATTCGCGAGTGCCTGAGCCTTGAGGCGAACGGGTTCGACGTCACCGTGATCGCCCCGCGGGGTGACCCGAAGCTGAAGATCCTGCCGAACAGCCGGGGCACCCGCCTGAAGCCGTACCCGGTCAAGGTGTACGGCAGCGGCGTGCTGACCTTCGCGTTCGAGTTCGCGTGGTCGTTCCTGTGCATCGCGATCCGGCTGCTCGGCGAGATCTTCGCCGGCCGGGCCCATGCGGTGCAGGTGTGCAACCCACCGGACATCTACTGGCCGCTGGCGCTGCTGTTCCGGGCGATCGGCCGGCCGTGGGTGTTCGACCACCACGACCTGTGCCCCGAGGTCTACGCCACGCGCTCCGGAACGCCGGTCGGCGCGGTGTACAACACGCTCGTCGCGTTCGAGTGGCTCACGCTGCGCACCGCGACCGCCGTGTTCGCCACCAACGAGTCGTACCGCAGCAACGCGCTCGCCCGCGGCGTGAAGCCGGAGAAGGTGACAGTCGTGCGCAACGGGCCCAGCGCGAGCGAGATCAGGCCCGGCGAACCGGAGCCGTCGCCCGGCGAGCACACGATCGTCTACCTCGGCGTGCTCGGCCCGCAGGACAACGTCGAGGGTGCGGTCCTGGCCGCCGACGAGCTGACCCGGCGGCGCCCTGCCAACGACTGGCGGATGGTCATCGCCGGCGACGGCGAGAGCCTGCCCGCCCTGACCAAGCTCGCGGCCGACTGCGGCCTCGGCAGCGTGGTGGAGTTCACGGGCTGGCTCGAGGGCCCGGCGATCGACGCGTTGCTGCGCAAGGCGACCGTCGCCATCCAGCCGGACCTGCCGACCCGGATGAACAACCTGTCCACAATGGCCAAGACGGTCGAGTACCTCGGCCGCGGCGTTCCCGTCGTCGCGGCGGACCTGATCGAGACGCGGCGCAGCGCGGCCGAGGCCGCGGTGTACGTCGAGCACGGCACCGCCCACGAGTACGCGGCCGCCATCGACGCGCTGCTGGACGACCCGGCCGCCCGCGGCCGGATGCGGGAGGCCGGGCTGGCCCGTTTCGCCCACGAGCTGTCCTGGGAGCACCAGAGCCGCGGGTACATCGAGGTCTGGAACCGCCTGCTGGCCAAGCGGCTGCGCCGGAGCACGGCCGCGAATGGCTGACGGCGAGGTCCTGAACGTCCTGTTCCACGGCGTGGGCAAGCCGGAGCGCGAGCTCGAGCCGGGCGAGGACGTGTACTGGATCGACGTGGACACGTTCCACCGCGTCCTCGACGACGTGGTGAGCGCCTCGTCCGCGGGTGCCCTGCCGGCGCTGCGGCTCAGCTTCGACGACAGCAACACCTCCGACCTGACCGTCGGCCTGCCGGCGCTGCTGGAGCGCGGCCTCACCGCCGACTTCTTCGTGCTGGCGGGCCGGCTGCGCTCGCCCGGCAGCCTCGACGCGGACGCCGTGCGGGAGCTGCGGGAGCACGGCATGGGCGTCGGCACCCACGGGATGCACCACCGCCCGTGGCGCGGCCTGGACGCGGACACCCGCCGGGACGAGTTCGAGGCGGCCCGGGACCTGATCGCCGAGGTGATCGGGGCGCCGGTGCGCCAGGCGGCGTGCCCGCTGGGGCGGTACGACCGCCAGGCTCTGGGCGAGCTGCGCCGGCTCGGCTACACCGAGGTGTTCACCAGCGACCGCCGCTACGCCCGCCGGGGCCGGTGGCTGCAGCCGCGCTTCAGCATCCGCCGCGGCGACACCCCGGAGACCTTCCGCGCCCAGATCGCGGCCAGCCGGTCCCCGGCCATGCGCACCCGCAACGCGCTGGCCGGGACCGTCAAGCGCCTGCGTTAACCGCGGGCCGGGGCGGGGCGGGGCACCGAGGGGTGCACGGTCCAGGGGCCGGGCGTCTCGCGCAGGCGGCTCGGGCTCAGCAGCGACCGTACGGCCGTGCGGCTCTGCGGCTTGCCCGTGACGGCGCGGCTGGACTCACGCAGCAGGAGCACCGACCAGTAGACCGCGGTGGCCGCGAGCGAGTGCCGGCGGCGGTAGAGCCGGACCCGGTTGGTCGTCAGCAGCGCCCACAGCCGGGGCGAGACCCGCGAGTCGCCCTCCAGGTGTACCGCCCGGGCGGCCGGGTTGTACCGGGTGCCGAGGCCGGCGTCGCGGGCGCGCAGGGCGAAGTCGGTCTCCTCGGAGTACAGGAAGAAGGACTCGTCCCAGGGCGCGCACCGCTCCCAGCACTCCCGGCTGACCAGCATGGTGGACCCCTCGGCCCAGTCGGCGAAGCGCGCCTCCCGGTAGTACCGGTCGTCGGTGATCACCTCGCCGAGGACCGGGAACTTCCCGGCGCGGCGCGCGCCCAGCAGGGCGTCGCCGAGGATGCGCGGAATGGAAGGTTCGCGGCGCAGGGTAGGTATGAGCCGGCCGGTGCCGTCCTCGATGCGGGGGACGGCCAGCCCGGTGCCGGGCGTGCGCAGCGTGTCCAGCAGCGTGCGGATGCAGCCGGGCCCGAGCCGGACGTCCGGGTTCAGCACGAGGACGGCGGTGTGCGGCCCGGCCACCGCCACGGCGGCGTTGATGCCCGCGGCGTAGCCGGCGTTGCGGCCCATCTCGACGATGGTGGCCTCCGGTGCGAGCCGGCGCAGCGCCTCGACGGTACCGTCGGCCGACGCGTTGTCCGCGACCGTCAGGTGCCAGGGCACGCCGTCCAGGCCGGCGCCGAGCGACGCCATCAGGGCCGGCAGCAGCTTCTCGCTGTTGTAGGTGACCACGACCACCGCGACCGAAGCGTCGGTGCCTTCCACGGCTTCCTCCCTCGCGCTCATCGCCCGGCCAGCCGGGACTTCACCGTGCGCAGCAGCTTGCCGGTGCGGCCGCCGCGCAGCGCCTCGCCCAGCTTGCCGCTCTTCACCGACCGCGCCAGCGCGTCCTGCGCCCGGCGGGCCGAGGTGACCGACCAGGACCGGCCGACCCGGCCCTCGGCCACCGGCAGTTCGTCGTTGCGCAGCCGGTCCTTGTACAGCGCCTTGGACTTGCCCAGGTCGATGTGGCCGATGCCATCGGCCGCGCCGGCCTCGGCCATGCGCAGGCAGAGCAGGATGCCGGCCGAGTACTTGTGCAGCTCGGGGTCGTACGAGGGGAACCAGTAGGCGAGCACCGACTCGCTGCGCAGCCCGAGGTGCGCCGCGACCGGCCGCGACCCCGTGTAGACGGTGGAGACGAAGGCCCGGCAGCCCGGCGCGTCCGAGGTCATCAGGTCGTCGATGACCTCGCGGATCCACGGGGTGTTGAACCGGTCGTACTGCTGCGTGCGCTGGTACTGCGCCGACTTCCAGGCCCGCAGGGCGTCGAACGCCCCGCCGCCGCGGTCGTCCCAGACGAAGCGCTCCTCGCCGAGGTCGCGCACCATGCCCCGCTGCTTGCGGTTGGCCTGCCGGACCACGTCGCCTTCGCGCATCCGGTCGGCGATGTACTCCTCATAGCCCTTGGAGATGTCCATGATGGGCGAACCCGCACGTTCGCGGTGATAGGGCACGAACGGCGCCTGATCGCCCATCAGGTGGTCGAACTCCCAGACGGGCAGGTTGCACGCGCGCAGCAGTGCCAGCGGGTCCCAGTCGAGGCCCTTCGCGTGTACCAGTCCCTGGCAGTCGGAGATCCCGAAGCCGATGGGCACGCCGATGACCCGCCGGCGCACCTCGTACGGGAAGAAGCCGACCACCTCGGCGCCGTCCTCGAGCACGGCGACCCGGGCGGTGGGCCGGACGCGGGCGACCGCCAGGGTGAACTCGGGCGACAGGAACGGACTGCCCAGGGCCGGGTCGGCCGCTTGCAGCGCGCGCCACCGGGCGAGCTCCTCCGGGCCGAGCTCAGTCGCACGGACAACCGAAATCTTCACGTTGTGTCTTCTCTCAATCGCTTCGCGCGAGGCGTCGTGCGGCGGCGTCCATCCTGCCGCCCGGCGCGCGGTGCCGAAACATCTTCGAGTGTCGGCTATGTGCACCGGACGGCCGCGATCGGGCTCCCGTTCGGCGGGTGGCAGACTAGCTCCTCGTGATGCTCTACGACTGCAGTGTGCTCGCCGAGCGTGAGCGCGGCATTGCCGCGGCGATCGAGGCCGTCGGGCGCGGTGACCTGATCGTGATGCCGACCGACACGGTTTACGGCATCGGCGCCGACGCGTTCAAGACCTGGTCCGTCACCGCGCTCAACAACGCCAAGGGGCGCACGACCTCCGTGCCGGTGCTCGTCGGCTCGCGGCACACGCTCGACGGGCTCGTCTTCGGGCTGCCCCAGGCCGCCCGCGACCTGGTCGACGCGTTCTGGCCGGGCGCGCTGACCATCGTGGTCGAGCACGCGCCCAGCCTGCAGTGGGATCTGGGCAGCACCGACGGTACCGTCGCGGTCCGTATGCCCCTGCACCCCATCGCCCTCGAGGTGCTGCGCGAGACCGGGCCGATGGCGGTGTCCTCGGCCAACAAGCACGGGCAGGCGCCGGCCGAGACCGCGGCCGAGGCGCGCGACCAGCTCGGCTACTCCGTCAGCGTGTACCTCGAGGGCGGACCCTGCCCGGAGCCGGTCGCGTCCACGATCATCTCGGTCGTCGGCGGCGAGCACCGGGTGCTGCGCGCCGGCGCCATCCCGCTGGAGAAGCTGCGC
Organism: Dactylosporangium sp. NPDC049140; assembly: GCF_040648435.1. NCBI lineage: Bacteria > Bacillati > Actinomycetota > Actinomycetes > Micromonosporales > Micromonosporaceae > Dactylosporangium > Dactylosporangium sp. NPDC049140. Next base: position 103,717 of record NZ_JBEZDS010000002.1, read on the forward strand.
GAGGTCGTGCCCGACCTGGTCGCCCTCGAGTCCTGATGGGGCCGTTCGGCGTCCTCTGCGTGTGCATGGGCAACATCTGCCGCTCGCCGATGGCCGAGCGGCTGCTCGTGGCCGACGCGCTCGCGCTGGGCGGCTCCACCGACGAGCTGTACGTGCACGGCGCCGGCACCGGGGGCTGGCACGCCGGCGAGCCGATGGACCCGCAGGCGGCCCGGCAGGTGCTGGACCGCGGCGGCCGCGTCGACGGGTTCAAGGCCCGCCGGCTCCTGGCCGAGCACGTCGACGCGTCCGACCTCGTCCTGACCGCGACGATCGAGCAGGTCGAGTTCGTGACCGAGCTGCGCCCCGACGCGGCCGCGCGCACATTCGTCTTCGGCGAGTTCGGCCGGCTCATCCGCGGCGTGGCGCTGCCCGCGACGCTGACCGGCGTGTACGAGCGCGGGGTGGCCCTGGTCGAGGCGGCGGACCGGGCGCGGGCGGGGCGGCCGGCCCTGGCGTCGGACGAGCTCGACGACCCGTGGGGGCGCGCCGACTCGTACTTCAGCCGGGTCGCCGACGAGATCCAGTCGACGACCCGGCCGCTGGCCGCGGCGCTGTTCGCACGCTGAGCGCGGCCCGGGCGACGTTGCGCGCCATGCGGCCGAAGACCAGCCCGTGCAGCGGCGCGACCGAGCGCCAGTAGAGGTGCCCGGCCAGCCCGCGCGGCACGAAGACGAGGACCTGCTCGTAGACGGTGCGGTCCTCCTCGTCGACGGCGGCGCGCAGCTCGAGCCACGCGCGCCCGGGCATCCTCATCTCGGCGCGCAGCCGCAGCAGCTCGCCCGGCACGATCTCCTCGACGCGCCAGAAGTCGAGCGCCTCCCCGGCGTACAGGCGGTCGGGGTCCCGGCGTCCGCGGCGCAGGCCCACGCCGCCGGCCAGCCGGTCGACGGCGCCGCGCAGGGCCCAGGCCAGGCGCGAGGAGTACCAGCCGTGCTCGCCCCCGATCGACTCGATGACGCGCCAGAGCTGCTCCGGGGCGGCGGCGGTGTAGTGGGAGCGCTCGTCGCGGTACGCGCTGCCGCCGGACCAGGCCGGGTCGCTCGGCAGCGGGTCGCTCGGCGCGGCGGCGAAGGCGCCGGACCGGCGGGAGTCCTCCCAGCGGGTCTCCACATCGGCGTCGCGGATGCGGCGCAGGGCCAGGCGTACGGCGGCGTCGAAGCCGGTCAGGCCGTCGTGGGGGTCCGGGATGTACTCGGCGATGTCGTGCTCGGTGCAGACGGCCTCGTGGATGAGGCTGCCCACGAGCGGCTTGGCGATGCCGGCGGGCACCGGGGTGACCAGGCCGACCCAGTACGACGACAGCCGCGGGGTCAGGGCGCGCACCGGCAGCAGGACGCGGCGCGGGAGGCCGGCGATCCGGGCGTACCGGTGCATGAGCTCGGCGTAGGTGAGCACGTCGGGGCCGCCGATGTCGAACGCACGGTTGACCGGGGGCGGGAAGACGGTGGCCGCCGAGACCAGGTAGCGCAGCACGTCGCGGATGGCGATGGGCTGGATGCGGTTGCGTACCCAGGACGGGGTGACCATGACCGGCAGGCGCTCGGTGAGGTACCGCAGCATCTCGAACGAGGCCGAGCCGGAGCCGATGACGACCGCGGCGCGCAGGACCGTGGCCGGCACCGCGCAGCGCAGGAAGATGTCGCCGACCTCGGCGCGGGAGCGCAGGTGCGCGGAGGCGTGGCCCGGGGGCACCGGGCCGCCGAGGTACACGATCCGCTCGACCCCGGCCCGCTCGCACGCGATCGCGAAGTTGAGCGCGCCGAGGCGGTCGACGTCCTCGAAGGACTCCTGGCCCAGGGCGTGCACGAGGTAGTACGCCACGTCGATCCCGCGCAGGGCCGCGGTCAGGCCGGTGTCGTCCTCGGCGGTCACGTCGCCCTGGGCGATGTCGACCCGTGCGGCCCAGGGCACGTCGCGCAGGCGGCGCGCGTCGCGGGTCAGGCAGCGCACCTCGTGCCCGGCCGCCAGCAGGCGCGGAACCAGGCGGCCGCCGACGTACCCGGTCGCGCCGGTCACCAGACATCGCATGACTTCATGCTTACCCTGCGCAATCGGCCCCTAGACTCATTTCATGGGCGACACCTACTGGGGGCCCGACTTCGACGCGCTGCGGGGCACCGATCCGGAGATCGCCGACGTCGTCCTCGACGAGCTCGCGCGCCTGCGCGGCGGGCTCCAGCTCATCGCGAGCGAGAACCTGACTTCGCCGGCCGTGCTCGCCGTGCTCGGCTCCGCGCTCACCAACAAGTACGCCGAGGGCTACCCGGGCCGCCGGTACTACGGCGGCTGCGCCGAGGTCGACCGGGCCGAGGCGCTGGGCATCGAGCGGGCCAAGGCCCTCTTCGGCGCCGAGCACGCCAACCTGCAGCCGCACAGCGGGGCGAGCGCCAACCTGGCCGCGTACGCCGCGCTGCTCATGCCCGGCGACACCGTGCTCGCCATGGAGCTGCCGCACGGCGGGCACCTGACCCACGGCAGCAAGGTCAACTTCTCCGGGAAGTGGTTCAGCACCATCGGCTACCCGGTGCGCAAGGACGACGAGCTCATCGACTACGACGAGGTGCGCGACCTCGCGCTCGCGCACCGGCCCAAGCTCGTCATCTGCGGGGCGACGGCGTACCCGCGGCTGATCGACTTCGCCCGGTTCCGCGAGATCGCCGACGAGGTCGGGGCGTACCTCATGGTCGACGCCGCCCACTTCATCGGCCTGGTCGCGGGCGGGGCGATCCCGTCGCCGGTGCCGTTCGCCGACGTCGTGTGCGCCACCACGCACAAGGTGCTGCGCGGCCCGCGCGGCGGCATGATCCTGTGCAAGGAGGGGCTCGCCCCGCGCATCGACAAGGCGGTGTTCCCGTTCACGCAGGGCGGCCCGCTCATGCACGCGGTCGCGGCGAAGGCGGTCGCGCTGAAGGAGGCCGCCCAGCCCGCCTACGCCGACTACGCCCGCCAGGTCGTCGCGAACGCGCGGGCGCTGGCCGCGGCGCTGGAGGGCGAGGGCATGCGGCCCGTGTCCGGGGGCACCGACACGCACCTGGCGCTCGTCGACCTGCGCGCGCTGTGCATCACCGGCCGCGAGGCGGAGGAGCGCTGCGACGCCGCCGGGATCACGCTGAACAAGAACGCCATCCCGTACGACCCGGAGAAGCCGATGACCGCCTCCGGCATCCGCGTCGGCACGCCCTCGGTCACCACCCAGGGCATGAAGGAGCCCGAGATGCTGCGGATCGCGGCGCTCATCGCGGCCGCGGTGCGCGGCGAGCCGGTCGGGCCGCAGGTGCGGGAGCTCACCTCCGCGTTCCCCGCGTATCCTTCCCCCTGACATGAGGTCCTAGCGGCACCGCTGCACAGACAAGGTCTTCGTTCTTGAAGAAGAGGCTGAACCACCTCCCGGCCCAGCTGCTCGCGATGGCGATCGTGCTGGTCGTCACCGTGCCGATCGCGCTGTGGCGCGACGGCTGGACGGGCGTCGGTGGCGACGCGGCCGGGGTCGCGCTGGTCACCCTGAGCTACGTGGTCTCCAGCCTCATCATCGCCTGGACGGATCTCAAGGCCCGGCCGCTGCTGCTGCCGGTGGCGCTGGGGACGTACATCGTGAAGTTCACGATCATCGGCCTCGCCATGTGGGCGGCGCTGAACACGAACTGGGCCGGGCTGCCCTGGATGGGCGTCTCGGTGATCGTGGCGGTGATCGCCTGGATGACCGCGCACGCCGTGTGGGTGTGGCGGGCGAAGATCCCGTACGTCGAGATCTAGCGTCGAGGTCTAGCGGCAGGGGTTGCGCCGCTCGGAGCCGAGCGCTGTCCCCGTTCGGCCGCCGTTCACCGACCATTCCGCGGCCGTTCGGTAGACCCCCGCCTGGCAGACCGCGCTGACCTGACGCGTGCGCCGGCTCGCCGGCACGGAGCGCAATGTCTCGCCCTTGGCCGTCGTGAAGGCCTGCTGGGCGATGGTGGTCCAGCCCGCATCGGTACTGCGCTGCAGCCGGACCGTCAGCGCGAGCCGGTCGGGGCCGGGGGAGTCGCAGTGGAACTCGGCGCCGGCTACGAGATTTCCATCACGTAGCGTCACGCGCTGTGGTGATATGGAACACAGGGTCCCCGTGATCCCGCCCACGGGCCGGGGGGTCTGGTCGCGGCCGGTCTTCGTCACCACGACGGCCGCGAGAATCAAGAAGAAAGCGATGACGGCGTTGCGCAAGGTCATCACCTCAGTGCGGAGAGTTAGGATGTCCTCCCAGCTAACCCTTCAGGGGTGACCGTGCGCAACATTCACTCACGCATCAGTCGTGTAGTTGACCCTCCGCATCGGCTTGGAGGAGTAACGTTGTCGCCCGCCGGTTGATGGCCCCGGCCCGATGAGTGAACCCCCGCGCGATGAGCACGCGGGGGTCGATGCACGGGTGCTCCCGGCAGGCTGATATGGTCACCGCGTCATGGCGGATAACCAGACACCAAAGCAGTCCGGTGCGAGCGGCGCCAATACCGGTTGGGCCGCCGTCGGATACCTCATCTCGGGCATTGCCGTGTGGGGCTTCGTCGGCTGGCTCGTCGACCGCTGGCTCGGAACGGACGGGATCGTTACCGGGATCGGATGCGTGCTCGGCGCGGCCGGCGGCATCTACCTTGTGGTCAAAAAACTCGGCGCCTGAGCCGGTGGCATTTCAATACATGTTGAAAGGAACGTGGTGAGCGGTCAGGTTCTGGCGGAGGTGCCCTTCCCGCCCAGCGTGGACGACATCTACCCGCCCGCGCTCTTCGGCGGCGCTGAGTGGCTGACGAAGTTCAGCCTGTTCCTGTGGCTGGCCGCCGCGATCGTCATCGTGTTCTTCCTGGTCGCCTACCGCAACCCGAAGGTCGTGCCCACCAAGGGTCAGTGGCTCGCGGAGAGCCTCTACGGGTTCGTGCGCGAGGGCGTGGCGAAGGACGTCATCGGCCACGAGGGGCTGCGCTTCGCGCCGTACCTCGCCAGCCTCTTCATCTTCGTCCTGGTCGGCAACGTCTTCTCGATCGTGCCGTTCATCCAGGTCTCGCCGATGGCGCACATCGCCTTCCCGCTGATGCTGGCGTTGTGCACCTACTTCCTGTACCTGTACCAGGGCTTCAAGAAGCACGGCTTCGCCGGCTACCTCAAGCACGCGACGGTGCTGCCCGCCCCTTGGTTCATGCAGCCGCTGCTGCTGCCGATCGAGGCGCTGCAGACGTTCATCCTGCAGCCGGTCACGCTGGCCCTTCGTCTTTTCGCCAACATGTTCGCCGGCCACATGCTGCTGCTGGTGTTCACGCTCGGCGGATTCGCGCTGCTCAATGCCGAGAGCTTCTTCCTGAAGCCGATCTCCCTCGTCTCCTGGGCGATGACGATCATGCTGACGTTCTTCGAGCTGCTGATCGCCGCCCTGCAGGCCTACGTCTTCACGCTCCTGACGGCCAACTACCTCGCCGGCACGCTCGCCGACGAGCACTGAGCCGCTCGCAAACCTTTTTGTTGCGTTTCCTCACCACCCCGCTGTTCGAGCTTCGAAAAGCGTTGCTGCTCCACCTTTTTCAGTTGTCCCGCGTGAACGGTTTCACGCGAGATCCCAGGAGGATTCACAGATGGCTCTGGCAGAGATCACCGGAAGCATGGCCGCGGTCGGTTACGGCCTCGCCGCGATCGGCCCCGGTATCGGCGTGGGCATCGTCTTCGCGTCGTACATCCAGTCGACCGCGCGTCAGCCCGAGTCGGCCGGCCTCACCCGTACGTACATGTTCCTCGGCTTCGCCGTGGTCGAGGCGCTCGCCCTGCTGGGTATCGCCTTCGGCTTCGTGTTCGGCAAGTAACCTCCCCCTTCGATTCCAGCCGGGAGGTTTCCCATGCTGATCTTCGCTGAAGAAGCCGAGCACAACCCGATCATTCCGATCTGGCAGGAGATCGTCGTCGGCGGCATCGCCTTCGCGATTCTCTGCTTCGTGCTCATGAAGTTCGTGTTCCCGCGCATGGAGGAGACCTTCCGGGCGCGCGTCGACGCGATCGAGGGCGGGATCAAGCGCGCCGAAGAGGCGCAGGCCGAGGCGAACCGGCTGCTCCAGCAGTACAAGGAGCAGCTCGCCGAGGCCCGCACCGAGGCGGCGCGCATCCGTGACGAGGCGCGTGCCGACGCGACGGGCATCCGCGAGGACATCCTCGCCAAGGCCCGCGAGGAGAGCGACCGCATCATCGCCGCGGGTCGAGACGCCCTGCAGACCGAGCGCCAGACCATCGTGCGCCAGCTGCGGGCCGAGATCGGCTCGCTCGCGGTCGACCTGGCCGGCCGTATCGTCGGCGAATCCCTCGAGGAGGAGGCCCGCCGCCGTGGCACGGTCGAGCGGTTCCTCGAGGAGATCGGCGATGGCGACGCGGCCGGCGCCGCCGGGCGGCGCTGATGGAAAACATCAACCGCGAGGCCTACGGGGCCGCCGTCGACAAGCTCGCCGAGTTCTCGGCGAGCGCTGACGTCGCTGCGATCGCCAAGGTCGCCGACGAGATCCTCGCGGTCGCGGGGCTGCTTCGGCGCGAGCGGCGGCTGCGCCGGGCGCTGGCCGACCCGGGCCGTTCCGGGGCCGACCGCGCGGAGCTGATCGGCTCGATCCTGTCGGGCAAGGTCAGTGCCGAGACCGCCGGCCTGCTGAGCACGCTCGTGACCGGCCGCTGGTCCGGCCCGGGCGCACTGCTCGACGGCGTCGAGCGGCTCGGTGTCGACGCGCTGCTGTCGGCCGCCGACCGCGGCGGAGACCTGGCCGACGTGGAGGACGAGCTCTTCCGCTTCAGCCAGATCGTCGCGGGCGACTCGCGGCTCGCCGGTGCCCTGAGCGACACGACCGCGCCCGCCGCGGCCCGCTCGGAGCTGGTGGCGGGCCTGCTGACGGGCAAGGCCAAGCCGACCACGCTCGGCCTCGCGCAGCTCGCGGTCGCCGGGTTCGGCGGGCGTGGCTTCGACAGCTCGCTCGGCCGCCTGGTCGAGCTGGCCGCCGCGAAGCGGGACCGGTCGGTCGCCTACGTGACCACCGCCGTCGCGCTGAGCGACGCGGAGGAGCAGCGCCTGGCCGACCGTCTGGCGGAGCTGTACGGTCGGGATGTCTCACTCAAGGTCGATGTCGATCCGCGCATTATCGGAGGCATGCGGGTCAAGGTCGGCTCCGACCTTTACGACGGCACGGTCGCCCGGCGTCTAGCCGAGGCCAAGACGGCGCTCTCGAAGTAATCATTACCCCGAAGCTTGATACTCCAGATAGAAGGTTGAGGATGGCCGAGCTGACCATCTCCTCGGACGACATTCGGGGCGCACTCGAGCGCTACGTCTCGTCCGTTGACTCAAAGATCTCCCGCGAGGAGGTCGGCGTCGTCTCGTACGCCGGCGACGGTATCGCCCAGGTCGAGGGCCTGCCCTCCACCATGGCCAACGAACTGCTCGAGTTCGCGGACGGCACGCTCGGCGTCTCGCTCAACCTCGACGTCCGCGAGATCGGCGTCGTCGTCCTCGGTAAGTTCGAGGGCATCGAGGAGGGCCAGCAGGTCAAGCGGACCGGCCGCGTGCTCTCGGTGCCGGTCGGCGACGCCTTCCTCGGTCGCGTGGTCAACCCGCTGGGCGAGCCCATCGACGACCGCGGCGACATCGCCAACGAAGGCTTCCGCGAGCTCGAGCTGCAGGCCCCGAACGTCATGGCCCGCCAGCCCGTCAAGGAGCCGCTGCAGACCGGCATCAAGGCGATCGACGCCATGACCGCCATCGGCCGCGGCCAGCGCCAGCTGATCATCGGTGACCGCAAGACCGGCAAGACCACGGTCGCGCTGGACACGATCATCAACCAGCGCGACAACTGGAAGTCCGGCGACCCGAAGAAGCAGGTCCGCTGCATCTACGTCGCCATCGGTCAGAAGGCGACCACCATCGCCTCGATCAAGGGCACCCTCGAAGAGCAGGGCGCGATGGAGTACACCACCATCGTCGCCTCCCCGGCGAACGACCCGGCCGGCTTCAAGTACCTCGCCCCCTACACCGGCTCGTCCATCGGGCAGCACTGGATGTACGGCGGCAAGCACGTCCTGATCGTCTTCGACGACCTGACCAAGCAGGCCGAGGCGTACCGCGCGATCTCGCTGCTGCTGCGCCGCCCGCCGGGCCGCGAGGCCTACCCGGGCGACGTCTTCTACTTGCACTCGCGCCTGCTCGAGCGCTGCGCGAAGCTGTCCGACGAGCTCGGCGCGGGCTCGATGACCGGCCTGCCGATCATCGAGACGAAGGCCAACGACATCTCGGCCTACATCCCGACGAACGTCATCTCGATCACCGACGGCCAGGTCTTCCTGGAGTCCGACCTGTTCAACCAGGGCGTCCGCCCGGCCATCAACGTCGGCACCTCGGTGTCGCGGGTCGGCGGTTCGGCCCAGGTCAAGGGCATGAAGGACGTCGCCGGCCGGCTGCGGCTCGACCTGGCGCAGTACCGCGAGCTCGAGGCGTTCTCCGCGTTCGCCTCCGACCTGGACAAGGCCTCCCGCGCCCAGCTGGACAAGGGTGCCCGCCTGGTCGAGCTGCTCAAGCAGCCGCAGTACTCGCCGTTCTCGGTCGAGGAGGAGATCGTCTCGGTGTGGGCCGGCACCACCGGCCAGCTCGACTCGATTCCGGTGAGCGAGATCCGCCGCTTCGAGGGCGAGTTCCTGCAGCACCTGCGCTCCAGCCGCAAGGAGCTGCTCGACGTGATCGCCGAGAGCAAGAAGCTCGAGAAGGACACGATCGCCGGCCTGACCGCGGCGATCGACTCGTTCAAGCAGGTCTTCTCGGCCAAGGGTGACGACGCGACCGTCAACGAGGCGCCGGCCAAGGCGCTCCAGGGCGAGCAGAGCCGCGAGACCGTCACCCGCCAGGTCCGGAAGTCGGGCTGACGCATGGCCGGTCAGGTACAGGCACTGCGCCGGAGGATCCGCACGGTCAAGTCGACCAAGAAGATCACCAAGGCGCAGGAGCTCGTCGCCACGAGCCGCATCGGCAAGGCGCAGGAGCGGGTCGCCGCCTCCCTGCCCTACGCCGAGGCGATCACGGGCGTGCTGACGGCACTGGCGAGCAACGCGAACGTCGACCACCCGCTGCTGGTGCCGCGCAACCCGGTCCGCCGGGCCGGCGTGCTCATCGTCACCAGCGACCGGGGGCTGTGCGGCGGGTACAACGCCAACGCGCTGCGCACCGCCGAGCAGTTGATCGCCCGGCTGCGCCAGGACGGCAAGCAGGTCGCGCTGTACGTCTCCGGGCGTAAGGGCGTCGGCTACTACCGGTTCCGCGGCCGTGAGATCGCCGGGAGCTGGACGGGCTTCTCCGAGCAGCCGCGGTACGACAACGCGGCCGAGATCGGCGAGACGCTCATCCAGGCCTTCGTCAGCGGCGCCGACGACTCCGTCGACGGCCCGGGCCCCGACGGCGTCCTCGGCATCGACGAGCTCTACATGGTGCACACGCAGTTCCGCTCCCTGATGACCCAGACCCCGGTGGCGCGGATCGTCGCGCCGATGGAGGTCGAGGAGCAGGAGGTCAGCGGGCCGCTGCCGGCCTACGAGTTCGAGCCGGAGGCCGAGGCGCTGCTCGAGGCGCTGCTGCCGAAGTACATCAACACGCGGATCTTCGCGGCGTTGCTGGACTCGGCGGCCAGCGAGTCCGCCGCGCGCCGGCGTGCCATGAAGAGCGCCTCCGACAACGCCGACGATCTGCTCAAGCGGTACACCCGCGAAATGAACTCCGCGCGGCAGGCGGCGATCACCCAGGAAATCAGCGAGATCGTCGGCGGCGCCAACGCGCTGGCAGCGACGGGAAGTGATGTGTGATGACTGCACCAGCAGACACGAAGACCGCGACCGGCCGCGTGGTCCGGGTCATCGGCCCGGTCGTCGACGCCGAGTTCTCGCGTGACAACATGCCCGAAATCTACAACGCGCTCCACGTCGACGTGACCCTCTCCGGGGGCACCAAGACGCTGACGCTCGAGGTCGCCCAGCACCTCGGCGACAACATGGTGCGCGCCATCTCCATGCAGCCCACCGACGGCCTGATCCGCGGCGCCGCGGTGCGCGACACCGGCGCCGGCATCTCGGTGCCGGTCGGCGACGTGACGAAGGGCCACGTGTTCAACGCCCTCGGCGAGGTCCTCAACGCCGACCCGTCGACGCTGGAGATCACCGACCGGTGGGAGATCCACCGCGACGCGCCCAAGTTCGCCGAGCTCGAGCCGAAGACCGAGATGCTGGAGACCGGCATCAAGGTCCTCGACCTGCTCGCGCCGTACGTGCGCGGTGGCAAGATCGGCCTGTTCGGCGGCGCCGGCGTGGGCAAGACGGTGCTCATCCAGGAGATGATCACCCGTGTCGCCCGCAACTTCGGTGGTACGTCGGTCTTCGCCGGCGTGGGTGAGCGCACCCGCGAGGGCAACGACCTGATCCTGGAGATGGCCGAGGGCAACGTCCTGGACAAGACCGCGCTGGTCTTCGGCCAGATGGACGAGCCGCCGGGCACCCGTCTGCGGGTCGCGCTGTCCGCGCTGACCATGGCGGAGTACTTCCGTGACGTGCAGAACCAGGAGGTGCTGCTCTTCATCGACAACATCTTCCGGTTCACGCAGGCCGGCTCCGAGGTGTCGACGCTGCTCGGCCGTATGCCGAGCGCCGTCGGTTACCAGCCGACCCTGGCCGACGAGATGGGCCTGCTGCAGGAGCGCATCACCTCCGTGCGGGGCAAGGCCATCACCTCGCTCCAGGCGATCTACGTGCCCGCCGACGACTACACCGACCCGGCGCCGGCCACCACGTTCGCCCACCTCGACGCGACCACGAACCTCGAGCGGTCGATCTCGGACAAGGGCATCTACCCGGCCGTCGACCCGCTGGCGTCCTCCTCGCGGATCCTCGCGCCGGAGTTCGTCGGCGTCGAGCACTACACGGTCGCCCGCGAGGTGCAGCGGATCCTGCAGAAGTACAAGGACCTGCAGGACATCATCGCCATCCTCGGCATGGACGAGCTGTCCGAAGAGGACAAGGTGACGGTCGCCCGCGCCCGTCGCATCGAGCGGTTCCTGTCGCAGAACACCTACGCCGCCGAGCAGTTCACCGGCGTCGCGGGCTCGACGGTGCCCCTCAAGGAGACCATCGAGTCGTTCAAGAAGATCAGCGAGGGCGAGTACGACCACTTCCCCGAGCAGGCGTTCTTCATGTGCGGCGGCCTCGAGGACCTCGAGAAGAAGGCGCACGAACTGATGAAGGACTGACCTTCGTCGGTCTTTCGCCGGTTTTGGGAGGGCGCGTCGCCGGGCGGTGGCGCGCCTTCTCATTTGCTTACGAACATCTGAAATTTTCGGCAAAGCCACTTCGCGAGGCGGTGACGTGCGTCACGCTCTGAAGTGTTCGAGCCGAGGCTCCGCGCGCGGCGTCGCAACGGCGCTTCACCAGGTGTGCCAACGTGGTGAGGCCCACTGCTCGGCGCGTCGGATCATTGACTAGACTCGTCCAAACCGAATCGCGCACACGAGGAGTAACTAGCGTGGCGAGGCAGCTGTACGTCGAGCTCGTAGCCGTCGAGGAGAAAGTCTGGTCCGGCGACGCGGACATGGTCGTCGCGCGCACGACCGAGGGTGAGCTCGGCGTCCTGTACGGCCACGAACCGCTCCTCGGCCAGCTCGCCGAGGAGGGCCAGGTGCGTATCAAGCAGGGCGGCCAGGAACTCGCCTACGACGTGGCCGGCGGGTTCATCTCCGTCTCCGGCACCGGCGTGACGGTCCTCGCCGAGAGCTGCACCCCCGCCTCCGCGTCCTCCGCGCACTGACGAGCGGGCGGCGCAGGTGAGGATCGTCGAGGGCATCGGCATCGCGGTCCTGATCCTGCTGGCCGCCCTGGCGGTGCTGTTCCTGCGCCGCCTGGTGATCGCCCGGCACGGTGGCACCATCGAGCTCGGCGTACGCCTGAGCACGATCATCCCGGGCCGCGGCTGGTCGGCCGGGCTCGCCCGGTTCGCCGGCGACGACCTGCGGTGGTACCGCATCTTCAGCTTCTGGCCGGGCCCGCGCCGGGTGCTCTCGCGGCGCGGGCTCGCCGTCGACCGCCGCCGCACCCCGGACGCGGCCGAGCTGCTCGTGCTCCCGCCCGACTGGGTGATCGTCCGCTGCGTCAGCCGCCAGGCCCCGGTCGAGATCGCGATGGCCGAGCGGGCGCTGACCGGCTTCCTCTCGTGGGTAGAGGCGGCGCCGCCGGGGGATCCGACCCCGGAGACGCGCCCGTACCGCTACAAAGCCAGCTGAAGCCGTCTACCGCTGCCCTCCCGGGACCCATTTCACGTCGCCGCCCGGGTTGGCGGTGCGGCACAGGATGAAGAGCAGGTCCGACAGGCGGTTGAGGTACTGCAGCGCGATCTCGTTGGTGCGCCGGGCGTCGACCTCCCAGAGGGCCCAGGCGCTGCGCTCGGCGCGCCGGCTCACCGTGCGGGCCACGTGCAGCAGCGCGGCGCCGGGGGTGCCGCCGGGCAGGATGAAGGAGTCCAGCTTGGGCAGCTCCTCGTTGAACTCGTCGCACCACTGCTCCAGCCGCTCCACCTGTGCGGCCGTGACGCGTAGCGGCGGGTGCGGCGGATCGGCCACGACGGGGTTGCACAGGTCCGCCCCGACGTCGAAGAGGTCGTTCTGCACGGCCCGGAGCACCGTCGCGATCCGCTCGTCGAGCGCGCCCAGGGCCAGCGCGACGCCGATCGCCGCGTTGGCCTCGTCGACGTCGGCGTACGCGACCAGGCGCGGGTCGGTCTTCGACACGCGCGAGAAGTCCCCCAGTCCCGTGGTACCGGTGTCGCCGGTTTTCGTGTAGATCCGCGTGAGGTGAATGGCCATGGTTTTCACGGTACGGAATGCCCCTACGATGGCGGACGTGGACGTGATCCGTGTGACGGGCGGGGCCCGGCTGGCCGGCGACGTATCCGTCGTCGGGGCGAAGAACTCGGCGCTCAAGCTGATGGCGGCGGCGCTGCTGGCGACCGGGCGCAGCGTGCTGACGAACGTGCCGCGCATCACCGACATCGCAATCATGGCGGAGGTGCTGCGCCGCCTCGGCTGTGAGGTCGAGCAGGACGGCGACCGCGTCGTCATCGACGTGCCGGACGAGCTCGGCACCGAGGCCGACTACGACCTCGTGCGCCGGCTGCGCGCCTCGATCTGCGTGCTCGGCCCGCTGCTGGCCCGCCGCGGCCACGTGCGCGTCGCCCACCCGGGCGGCGACGCGATCGGCTCCCGCGGCCTCGACATGCACGTCGAGGGCCTGCGCCGGATGGGCGCCGACATCTCCGGCGAGCACGGCTTCGTCATCGCCACTGCCCCGAAGCTGCACGGCGCGACCATCTGGCTCGACTTCCCGAGCGTCGGCGCGACCGAGAACCTGCTCATGGCCGCGGTCCTGGCCAACGGCCGCACCGAGATCGACAACGCGGCCCGCGAGCCGGAGATCGTCGACATCTGCCGCATGCTGACCGACATGGGCGCCGACATCCAGGGCGCCGGCTCCTCCCGCCTGGTCATCCAGGGCGTGCCGGAGCTGCGCCCGGTCGAGCACCGCACCGTCGGCGACCGGATCGTGGCCGGCACCTGGGCCTTCGCCGCCGCCATGACCCGTGGCGACGTGACCGTGCACGGCATCGACCCGGCGTTCCTGGAGATCGCCCTGGACAAGGTCGTCACCGCCGGCGGCGACGTGACCACGACCGCGGACACGTTCCGCGTCGTGATGCCGTCCCGCCCGAAGGCCGTCGACGTGGTTACGCTGCCGTTCCCGGGCTTCGCGACCGACCTGCTGCCGATGGCGGTCGGGCTCGCGGCGGTCTCGGAGGGCTCGTCGCTGGTGACCGAGAACATCTTCGACGGGCGCTTCATGTTCATCAACGAGATGTCCCGCCTGGGCGCAGACATCCGCACCGACGGGCACCACGCGGTCGTGCGCGGCAAGGACCGCCTGTCGGGCGCCCCGGTGACCGCGACCGACATCCGAGCGGGGGCGGGCCTGGCGATCGCGGGCCTGTGCGCGGACGGCGTGACCGAGATCCGGCACGTGCACCACATCGACCGCGGGTACCCGAGCTTCGAGTCCGACCTGCGGGCCCTGGGCGTGGAGGTCGAGCGATCGGCCGCCCCGCCGGACCAGTTCGACTTCTGACCCGCCGGCCTCAGGAGCTGATCAGGCGCCGCGCGCGGTCCAGCTCGTCGGCGAAGACCAGGATGCGCACCATGCCGTCCGGGCCGGTCGCCAGCGTCGCGCGGACGCCGTAGTGGCGCAGGCGGTCGCGTACCTCCCGGGCGAAGGCCAGGTCACCCACCATCGACACGGTGCGCAGCAGGCCGTAGTCGGTCGAGGGGCGGGGAGCCGGGACCGGGCTGCGTACTTCAGCAGGCGGATGATGAGCAGCAGCGCGGCCAGTACGCCGGCGGATGCGGCCCAGCCCGCGAGGTACATGAGGCGCATCTTGCCATTCCGTCATCAGGTGATCACGTAGCGGAGCCGGATAAGGTCAACAGCGTTCACGACGACGTGGAAGGCAAAGGGGTACGAGCTATGGCGGGTCGTCTTGCGGTCATCGGAGCGGGGCTCATGGGGGCGGGCATCGCCCAGGTCGCCGCGCAGGCCGGGTGGGAGGTGACGCTGCGGGACCTCAACGACGAGGCGGTCCAGCGCGGCCTGAGCGGCATCCGCGCGAGCCTCGGCAAGTTCGCGAGCAAGGGCGTCATCGCCGAGGGCGACGCCGAGGCGGCGCTCGGGCGGATCACGCCCACGACGGAGCTGGAGGCGGCCGCCGACGCCGACATCGTCGTCGAGGCGGTCTTCGAGCAGCTCGAGGTCAAGCAGGAGGTGTTCCGGGCGCTGGACCGCATCTGCAAGGACGGCGCCGTGCTGGCCACGAACACCTCGGCCATCCCGGTCACCCAGATCGCCACCGCGACCCGGCGCCCCGAGCAGGTCGTCGGCACCCATTTCTTCTCCCCGGTACCGGTGATGAAGCTGTGCGAGCTCGTCCGGGGGTACAAGACCGGCGACGCCGCGCTCGCGACGGCCCGCGCCTTCGCCGAGGAGATCGGCAAGACGTGCATCGTCGTCAACCGTGACGTGGCCGGCTTCGTCACCACGCGGCTGATCGCGGCGCTGGTCGTGGAGGCGGTGAAGCTGGTCGAGAGCGGCGTGGTGAGCGCCGAGGACCTCGACCTGGCGTGCAAGCTCGGCTTCGGCCACGCGATGGGCCCGCTGGCCACCACGGACCTGACCGGCGTCGACGTGCTGTACCACGCGGCCAAGAACATCCACACCGACACCGACGACCCGAAGTTCTTCCCGCCGGAGCTGCTGGCCCGCATGGTCATCGCCGGGGATCTCGGGCGCAAGAGCGGGCAGGGCTTCTACACGTACTCGTGAACGGCTGTTCCTAGCCTGGCGCCCGCTGCGCGGGATACGCGGCGCGGCGTGGGCCCGGTGGAACGACTCGAACACGTGCGGCTTGTCCGCGTCGGGGATGCCGATCCCGCGGTCGGCGACCTCGACGCGGATTCAGCCGCGGCCGGTCGGCTGGGCGCTGATGTCGATCTTCGCGACGCGGCCCGGCTGCACGTACTTGAGCGCGTTGCCGACGAGGTTGTCGAGCACGTGCCGCAACATCGCCGGGTCCGCCACGGCGCGGGGGAGCATCCCGACGTACACATCCGGCGGCACCGCACGGACGCGTCGGACAGCATCGCGGCCTGGAACGAGGTGCCGAGGCCGAGCGCGAGCACGACGGCGATCGCCAGCACACCGGCCCAGCCGACCTGGCGGACCGCCTTGCCGGGCCGACCCGTCACCCAACGCTGATCGGCACCGGAAAGCCCGGTTCAAGCGTTTCGTGGGGGGCCCGGCGCCGCCGCCGTGTTCAGTCGCGTTCGGTCCAGCGGAATGTCAGCAGGCACAGGATCAGCCCCAGCACGATCCAGCCGCCCAGCACGAGCGCGATCATGCCGTGCTGCCAGGCGTGCGAGGGCTCCTGGGCCGCGAACGAGTCGGGCAGGAACACCGAGCGCATGCCCTGCGTCATCCACTTGAGCGGGAAGACCGAGGCGATCGCGCGCATCCAGCCGGGCAGGTCCGTGTACTGGAAGAAGACCCCGGAGATGAACTGCAGCACGATCGCGACGGGCGTCACGACGGCCGGGCCGCTGCGCCCCGAGCGGGCCAGCGAGGAGAACGCGATGCCGCACAACGTGCAGGCCGTGATGCCCAGCAGCGCCACCCAGACGAAGGTCAGCCACTTCTCCCCGGTGGCGGGCAGCTTCACGCCGAAGAAGAGGGCCGCGACCGTGACGAGCAGGATCGTCTCGACGAGGCCGATCGCCAGCACCATGACGATCTTGCCGATGAAGTAGGCGGCCCGGGGCATCGGCGTGCCGCGCAGCCGCTTGAGGATGCCCTTCTCGCGCTCGATCGGGATCTGGATGGCCAGGCTCTGGAACCCGGTCGCGAGCAGGCCGGCGGCGATCATGCCGGCCGCGAAGTACTGGGTGAACGTGACCCCGGGCGCGATCTCGCCGCCGAAGACAGCGCCGAACACGCACAGCAGGATCAGCGGGAAGGCGAGGGTGAAGACCACCGACTCGCGGCTGCGCAGGAACTGCTTGATCTCCAGGCCGCCGCGCAGGAGGCCGAGCCGCAGGGTGTTCATTCGCCGGCGCCGATCATCCGCAGGTACACATCCTCGAGACTGGGTCTGGTGACGGTCAGGCCCGGCACCTCGCCGCCGAACTGCTCGGCCAGGCGCGCGACCACGGCGGTCGGGGTCTCGGTGCGCTCGCTGCGGGGCCCGTCGGGGGAGTGCCAGGCGACGTTGGCGCCGCCCTCGCTGCGGCCGCCGAGCCGGGCGGGCGAGTCGACGGCGATGAGCCGGCCGCCGGTGAGCACGCCCACGCGGTCGGCCAGCGCCTCGGCCTCGTCCAGGTAGTGGGTGGTGAGCAGGATCGTGGTGCCGGCCCCGGCGAGGTCGCGGATGAGGCCCCAGAACTCGCGGCGCGCCTCCGGGTCGAAGCCGGTGGTCGGCTCGTCGAGGAACAGGAGCCGGGGGCGGCCGACGATGCCCAGGGCGACGTCGAGCCGGCGCTTCTGGCCGCCGGAGAGGGTACGAGTGCGGGCATTCTGCTTTTCGGACAGCCCGACCCGCGTGATGATCTCGTCCGGGTCGGCGGCCGACGGGTAGTAGTTCGCGAAGTGGTGCACGACCTCGCGCGCGGTCAGGTCGTCGAACTCGCCGGTGCTCTGCAGCACCACCCCGACCTGGGCCCGCCAGGCCGCGTCGCCGTGCTGCGGGTCGATGCCCAGCACCGAGACCTCGCCCGCGGTGCGGTGCCGGAAACCCTCGAGGATCTCGACCGTCGTCGTCTTGCCGGCCCCGTTCGGCCCGAGCAGCGCGAACACCTCGCCGTCGCGGACGTCGAGGTCGACCCCGTCGACGGCCACCGCCTTGCCGTACGCCTTGCGCAGGCCGCGCACCATGATCGCATCCGCCACGGCGACCACTATAGGCGGTGACAACTTTCACCGCCGACCCGTAGTTACCCTTCAGTAGGGTGGGCGCATGGATGCTGAGCGGCTGGCCGAGCCCGACCGTCCGTGGGTCATGCGCACCTATGCCGGCCACTCCTCGGCGGCCGCCTCCAACGCCCTGTTCCGCCGCAACCTGGCCAAGGGCCA
The DNA here is from genome assembly GCF_040648435.1 of Dactylosporangium sp. NPDC049140. NCBI lineage: Bacteria > Bacillati > Actinomycetota > Actinomycetes > Micromonosporales > Micromonosporaceae > Dactylosporangium > Dactylosporangium sp. NPDC049140. Next base: position 121,480 of record NZ_JBEZDS010000002.1, read on the forward strand.
GACCGGCCTGTCGGTGGCGTTCGACCTGCCGACCCAGACCGGCTACGACCCCGACGCCGAGCTCGCCCGCGGCGAGGTGGGGCGGGTCGGCGTGCCGGTCGCGCACCTCGGCGACATGCGCGCGCTCTTCGACGGCATCGACCTCGAGCGGGCCAACACCTCGATGACCATCAACGCGACGGCGATGTGGCTTTTCGCGTTGTACGTCACCTGCGCCCGCGAGCACGGCGTGGACATCGCGCGCCTGGCCGGGACGACGCAGAACGACATCGTCAAGGAGTACCTCTCCCGGGGCACGCACATCTTCCCGCCCGGCCCGTCGCTGCGCCTGACCACGGACACCATCGCGTGGACCGTCGCGAACTGCCCGCGCTGGAACCCGGTCAACATCTGCTCGTACCACCTGCAGGAGGCCGGGGCCACGCCGGTGCAGGAGGTCGCCTTCGCGCTGGCCACCGCGATCGCCGTGCTGGATGCGGTACGCGACTCCGGCCAGGTGCCGCCCGAGCGCTTCGGCGACGTGGTCGCCCGGATCTCGTTCTTCGTCAACGCCTCCGTGCGCTTCGTCGAGGAGACGGCCAAGATGCGCGCGTTCACGCTGCTCTGGGACCGGCTCACGGAGTCGCGGTACGGCGTCGCCGCCCCGGCCGCGCGCCGCTTCCGCTACGGCGTCCAGGTCAACTCCCTGGGCCTGACCGAGGCCCAGCCGGAGAACAACGTGCAGCGCATCGTGCTGGAGATGCTGGGCGTGACGCTCTCGCGCGACGCCCGGGCGCGCGCCGTGCAGCTGCCGGCCTGGAACGAGGCGCTCGGCCTGCCCCGGCCGTGGGACCAGCAGTGGTCGCTGCGCATGCAGCAGGTGCTGGCGTTCGAGTCGGACCTGCTGGAGTACCCGGACCTGTTCGAGGGCTCGAAGGTCATGGACGCGCTCGTCGCCGGCATCGTGGCGGGCGCGACCGAGGAGCTGGACCGCGTGCTGGAGATGGGCGGGGTGGTCGCGGCCGTCGAGTCCGGGTACCTCAAGAGCGCCCTGGTCGCCTCCCTGGCCGAGCGCCGCGCCCGCATGGAGCGCGGCGACGACGTGGTGGTCGGCGTGAACCGCTTCACCGAGACCGAGCCCTCGCCGCTGACCGGCTTCCTGGTCGAGCAGATCGACCCCGCGGTGGAGCAGGCCGCGGTGTCCTCGATCGCACGGTGGCGCGCCGACCGCGGTGACGTGACAGCGGTGCTGGCCGCCCTGAGCGCGGCCGCGACCGGCTCGGGCAACCTCATGGAGGCGACGCTCGCGTGCGCTTCCGCGGGGGTGACCACGGGCGAGTGGGCGGGGGCGCTCCGGTCGGTCTTCGGCGAGTACCGCGCCCCGACCGGCCTGAGCGCCGCGATCTCGGCGCCGGCGGGGAACCTGGACGCGGTACGCGAGCGCGTACGCCGAACCGCTGCCGACCTCGGCACCGGCCGCCTGCGCATGCTGGTCGGCAAACCCGGGCTGGACGGGCACTCCAACGGCGCCGAGCAGATCGCGGTGCGGGCGCGGGATGCCGGGTTCGAGGTGGTGTACCAGGGCATCCGGCTGACGCCGGCGCAGATCGTGGCGGCGGCGGTGGAGGAGGACGTGGACCTGGTGGGGTTGTCGGTTTTGTCGGGCTCCCACCTGGCCGCGGTGGCGTCGGTGCTGGCGGGGCTGCGCGCCTCGGGGCTGGGCGATCTGCCGGTGGTGGTGGGGGGCATCATTCCGCCGGGGGACGCTGAGGAGTTGCGGGCCTCGGGGGTGGCGCGGGTTTTCACTCCGAAGGACTTCGCGATCACGGACGTGGTGAACGAGCTCGTGACGGTGGTGCGCGAGGCCCACAACCTCTGAGGTGGGGCGCACCGTCTCATGGTCAAAACTGTGCTGCGGTCGGACTGCTGCGGCGGGCGGTCGAAATGTCGGGCGCTCCGCGCCGCGACATTTCGGATTTATACCCCGACGGGGGATATAGGGGAGCCGACGCGATCCCGCGTTCGGGCCGGGCCCGGTGTCAGAACAGCGTCAGCTCGTCCTTCTGCACGCCGCGCAGGGCGTTGTAGTCGAGCACCACGCAGCGGATGCCGCGGTCCTCGGCCAGGACGCGCGCCTGCGGCTTGATCTCCTGCGCCGCGAAGATGCCCGTGACGGGCGCGAGCAGGGGATCGCGGCCGAGCAGCTCGAGGTACCGGGTCAGTTGTTCGACCCCGTCGATCTCGCCCCGGCGCTTGATCTCGACCGCCACGGTCGCGCCCTCGCCGTTGCGGCAGAGCAGGTCGACGGGGCCGATCGCGGTCATGTACTCGCGGCGGACCAGCGTGAACCCCGCCCCCAGCGTCTGCGGCGCCGCGGCCAGCAGCTCCTGCAGGTGCGCCTCGACGCCGTCCTTGACCAGGCCCGGGTCGATGCCCAGCTCGTGCGAGCTGTCGTGCAGGATCTCCTCGACCGTGATCCGCAGCTCCTCGCCGCCCTTGTTGACCACGCGCCACAGGCCCTCGGACTCCTCGAGCCGGCAGGGCGGGCTCATCCAGTTCAGCGGCTTGTACGCCCGGTCGTCGGCGTGGATCGAGATCGACCCGTCGGCCTTGATGAGCAGCAGGCGGGTCGCGGGCGCGAGATGGGCCGTGAGCCGGCCGATGTAGTCGACCGAGCACTTGGCGATGACGAGACGCACGGCGGACAGCCTAACCCGCTCGCCGGGTGGGACTGGCAACCCGATGTCATGCTGATGGGGTGTTGGAGTCATTGACGGGTCTCGGCCTCGCCACATCGGCCGGGCTCAACGCATATATCCCGTTGCTGGCGATCGGCCTGCTCGCGCGGTACACGGACATGATCACGCTCCCGTCCAACTGGTCGTGGATGGAGAACGGCTGGACGCTCGCGATCGTCGCGGTCCTGCTCGCGATCGAGTTCGTGGCCGACAAGGTGCCGATGCTCGACCACGTCAACGACGTCATCCAGACGTTCATCCGCCCGACCGCGGGCGGCCTGGCGTTCGGCGCCGCGTCGAGCTCGCAGACGGTCACGGTGAGCGATCCGGGCTCATTCTTCACGAGCCATCAATGGGTACCCATAGTCGTCGGCGGCGCGATATCGCTGGGCGTGCACGGCATGAAGGCCGCGTCGCGCCCGGTCATCAACGCCACGACGGTCGGTTTCGGCGCCCCGATCGTGAGCACCATCGAGGACTTCTTCAGCGTGTTCCTCTCGGTGATCGCGATCGTCCTGCCGATCCTGGTGCTGGTCTTCCTGCTGGCGCTCTTCCTGGCGTTCGGCTGGCTGATGCGGCGCCGGAAGAGGCGCAAGCAGGAGAAGGCGGCCGCGAAATGGGCCGCGGCTCAGGGGTGGCGCCCGACCCAATAGCCCCGGCCGGGCGAGTCGACGACTCGCCCGGCTTCTTTTGTGCCGCAGGGAACCGTGCTTTTGCTGCCGGCTCGACCCGAGTTGCCGGCTCGACCTGAGCCGCCCGGCGTTGGCTTGATCTGGGCCGCCACCTGCCATTGGCTTGATCTGGGCGGCCACCGTCGTGAGCCGCTGGCTTGACTTGAGCCGCCACCGTCGTGAGCCGCTGGCTCGACCTGAGTCGCCGCCCGCCATTGGCCTTACCTGGGCCGCCACCCGCCGCGAGCCGCCGGCTTGACCTGGGCCGCCACCCGCCGTGAACCGTCGGCTTGACCTGGGCCGCCACCCGCCGTGAACCGTCGGCTTGACCTGGCCGCCACCCGTCGTGAGCCGCCGGCTTGACGTGGGCCGCCACCCGTCGTGAGCCGCTGGCTTGATCTGGGCCGCCACCCGTCGTGAGCCGCTGGCTTGATCTGGGCCGCCACCCACCGTGAGCCGTGGCTTTGAGAACCCGAGCCGCCGCCCGCCGCCCACTGCTGGACCGACCCGAGCCGCCGTGAGCCGGCGTCGAATCCCTCAAACCGCATTTATCGCCCGACGAGGTATAAGTCCGAAATGTCGGCTGCGTCGGCCGCGACGCGGCCGACATTTCGTGACCCCACCCGGGCTACTTGCTGCGCCCGTGCACCACCTTCACCACGCGGAGGATCTGCTGCATGGTCTTTTCGGTGCGGTCGAACGTCGCGGCCGCCAGTACCGTCGGGCCGCGGCGCTTCACGATCGCCTTCGGGCGGGTGAACTCGCGCAGGCCGTCCGCGCCGTGGATGCGGCCGAACCCCGAGTTCCCGACCCCGCCGAAGGGCAGCGCCGGCATCCCCGCGAAGGTGAGGGCCGAGTTGACCGACGTCATGCCCGAACGTACCTGCCGGGCCAGCGCCAGGCCGTTGGACTTCGAGAAGATCGCGCCGCCCAGGCCGTAGCCGGTGTTGTTGGCCAGGCGCACGCCCTCCGCCGCGTCGCGTACGCGCGTCACGGTCAGCGTCGGGCCGAAGGTCTCCTCCTGCACGGCGGCGGCGTCCTCGGGCACGTCCACGAGGATCGTCGGGTTGACGTACGGCGGCTGGACCGCCTCCGCGCCGCCCAGGACCGCTCGGCCGCCGCGGGTGAGGGCGTCCTCGATGTGGCGGCGGATGATGTCGATCTGCGCGGGCATGGTGATCGGGCCGATGTCCGCGCCCGGCTCGGCCCCGACGTTGAGCTTGGCCGCGCGCGCGACCACGCGGTTGAGGAAGTCGTCGAAGACCGGCTCAGCGACGTACACCCGCTCGATCCCGACGCACGTCTGACCGGCGTTGGTGAGCCCGCCCCAGACGCAGGAGGCGGCGGCCGCGTCCAGGTCGGCGTCGGCGGCCACGACCATCGCGTCCTTGCCGCCGCACTCCAGCAGGACCGGGGTGAGCGACTCGGCGGCCGCGGCCATGACCTTCTTGCCGGTGGCGGTCGAGCCGGTGAAGGCGATCTTGTCGACCCCGCTGCGGCAGAGGGCCGCGCCCACGTCGCCGAGGCCGTGCACGATCTGCAGGACCGGGTGCTCGGGGACGACCTCGTTGAAGCGGTCCACGAACCACTGACCGACCGCCGGGGTGTACTCGCTGGGCTTGAACACCACCGCATTGCCCGCCGCGAGCGCGTACGCGATCGACCCCATCGGCGTGAGGATCGGGTAGTTCCACGGCCCGATCACCCCGATCACGCCGAACGGCAGGTACTCGAGGTACGAGGCGTGCTCCTTGAGCAGGATCGAGCTGCCCACCCGGCGCCGGCCCAGCACCTTGCGCGCGTGCTGCGCGGCCCACGCGATGTGGTCGACCGCCGCGATGGCCTCGACCAGCGCGTCCGCCCGGGGCTTGCCGCCCTCCCGGTTCATGAGCGCGGCGAGCTCCTCCAGGCGGTTGGCGAGCACGCTGCGATACGCCAGCAGGCGCTGCTTGCGCCCGGCGTACCCGAGTCCGGCCCACCACGCGGCCGCGTCACGCGCGCGCGCCACCGCGTCGGTGAGAGAATCGGCGGAGGCGACCGGAAAGCGGCCGACCTCCTCGCCCGTGGCGGGGTTGGTCGAGATCAGCGAGCCCTCGTCGATGGCGGGGACGCCGGGCGTTCGCGTGGCGGTCATGGCGCGAGTGTAAACCCGGAAATTACTCACGAGTAGGCCCTGAGTGGTCGGCCGTCCGACGTCGAGAACCGGTGCCCGGCCCCGACCGCTGGGTACAACGACCCCAGGAGGAGCCCACATGGAACCCGTGAAGAGCGATCGGCTGGACGTCCCCGGCGCAACCCTCTACTACGAGGTCCGCGGCAGCGGCCCGGTACTGCTGCTGATCTGCGGCGGCATCTACGACGCCGACGGCTTCGCGGCCCTCGCCGACGAGCTGGCGGCCGAGCGCACCGTCGTCACCTACGACCGGCGCGGCAACTCGCGCAGCTTGCTCGACGGGCCACCGGCCCTGATCATCATGGAGGAGCAGGCGGACGACGCGTACCGCGTGCTCGGCGCCGTCGGGGTGACCGAGGACGAGCCGGCCGACGTGTTCGGCAACAGCTCGGGCGCGGTGATCGCGCTGGAGCTCGCGACCCGGTACCCCGGGATGGTCCACACGGTGATCGCGCACGAGCCGCCGGTGTTCGAGCTGCTGCCCGACTTCGACCACTGGCGCACCGTCATGGCCCAGGTCGGGGAGGCGTACCACGACGGCGGCACCGGCCCCGCGATGGAGGTCTTCCGCGCGGCCATGAACATGCACGGCGACGACAACACGCCGAGCACCCCGCCCTCGCCCGAATTCGGCGCCCGGATGATGGCGAACATGGACTTCTTCGTGGCGTACGAGGTGCCGCCGGTCTCCGAGTACGTGCCCGACCTCGACGGCCTGCGCTCCCTTCCGGTGCGGATCGTGCCGGCCGTCGGCGCGACGAGCGCGGGGGAGCCGCCCAACCGGGCCGCCCGCGAGCTCGGCGCGCGCCTGGAGACCGCCGTCGTGGAGTTCCCCGGGGGGCACGGTGGTTTCGGCGACGCCGAGCCGTTCGCGACGCGGCTGCGTGAGGTCCTGGACGAGACCGACTAGGCGGCGTGTTCCTTGAGGATCCGCTCGGCCACGGCGAGGGGGTCGGCGAGCCGGCCCTCCGCCGGGGCGTCGACCCAGCGCTGCCGCCCGGGGAAGTAGGCCCCCGTCCCGGCCACGCGCCGGATGTTCTCCTGCATCCCGGTGTCCATCTGGCCGGGGTCGACGTTCACGATGCTGATCCGCTCCTCGTCGCGCACCTGTGAGGCGACGACGTCGAAGAAGGTCTCGCCGGCCGCCTTCGTGGTGCAGTACAGCGCCCAGCCGTCGATGATCCGGTGCGCCGCGCCCGAGGAGATGAACAGCACCCGCACGCGTGCGTCGGACGGGGCCGCGCGCAGGAACGTGTTGGTGAGCACGACCGGGGCGGTGAGGTTGACCGCGATGGCGTTGGTGATCGCCTCGGTGGTGAGCCGGCCGACGGCGCCGATGGGCTCCACGACGGCGGCGTTGTGGATGAGTACCACCTCGTCGGCATCGCGCAGGAAACCGCGCAGGGTGTCGTAGTCCGGAAGCCAGTGCGCGTCGGCGATGTCGGTCGAGAACAGCGTGACATCCCCGGGCCGCTCGTCGCGCAGCAGCTGTTGCTGCTGGCTGAAGTGCCGCCCGACGGCGAGGACCCGGTCACCGCGCGCGCTTGACGCATCGAAGAGGGCGGCCCCCAGGCCGCGGGATACCCCGGTGATCACGACGGCACGCATGCGGTCACTCTATTCCTGTCGCTGGCGCATTTACATGGCCCGTGCGCCGGGGACCGGTGGTCCCTTCGGCGCACCCGGGCACGAGTCGCCGAGCTTCGCCGCGACCGCGCCGAGCGCCTCGGCCAGAGCCCGGGTCTGGGCCTCGTCGAGGTGGTCGAAGATGAGCCGGCGTACGTCGGCCACGTGGGCCGGGGCGACCTGCTCGGCGAAGTCGCGGCCGGCGTCGGTGACCCGCGCGATGCTGACCCGCCCGTCGCAGGCGTCGCCGGAGATCTCGACGTAGCCGAGGTCGACGAGCTTGCGCATGCGGTGGCTCAGCCGGCTGGCCGACATGTTCATCTGCCCCGCTAGGTCGGACAGGCGCAGCCCCTCGCCGGCGTCGCTGAGCGCGGCCAGCAGACCGTACTCGACGTGGACCAGGCCGTGCGGGCGGAAGGTGCGCTCGAGCTCCGGGAACCCCACGAGCACGACGGCCAGCAGCGACATCCAAGCGCGCCGCTCGGTGTCGTCCAGCCATCGTGGCTCGTCCGTCATGGGTTCCATGGTGCCCGGATCTTGCACGGATGGGCCAGCGACGCGTCCGGCAATCGTCAGAACCGGCCGACCGCGATGATCACGGCGAGTGCGCCCAGCACCACGTTGAAGGCGATCATGGGGTACTCCTTGGCGCGCGCGTGATCGACGATCGCCAGGAGCATGATGAGCGCGAGCCCGACGGCGGCGAGCGGGGTCAGGATCGTCGCGATGCCGGTGGCCCAGGGCAGGATGAGCCCGAGCCCGCCGAGGATCTCCATCACGCCGATGAGCCGGACCGTGTTCGTGCTGTACCGCTTGACCCAGGTCATGTTCTCGGCCAGCTTCTCGACGGGCTGCGACGCCTTCATCGCGCCCGCGCCGAGGAACGCCGCGCCGAGCAGCCCTTGCAGCACCCACAGGAAGATGTTCACGGCCGCAGCATACTTGAAGCATCAAGTTTCTCGCTATCCCCGCCGCCGGGTGATGGGGGTTCATCCCTCCGGCGCCCACCGTGTGCGCATGGAGACGTTGCAGCAGAGGGACTCCCGCTGGGTCACCGGGTTCGCCGCGTTCGGCGGGAGCATGATGCTCGTCATCGGCATCTTCCAGATCGTCGTGGGGCTCACGGCGATCTTCGAGCGGACGTTCTACATCCTGGCCGACAGCTACCTCTTCGGCTTCAGCGTTGTGGGCTGGGGCTGGGTCCATCTCGCCCTCGGCGTGCTCGTCGCGGCCGGCGGCCTGGCGGTGCTCGCCGGGCAGATGTGGGGGCGGGTGCTCGGCATCGTGCTGGCTTCGCTGAGCGCGATCGCCAACTTCCTGTTCCTGCCGTACTACCCGCTGTGGTCGATGCTCATCATCGCCGCCGACGTCGCGGTCATCTGGGCGCTGACGCGGTATGGCCGTGAGGAGGCCGTTCTGCGGTAGCAGTGTGTGGGCCGGCCACATGTGACCGGCCCCGGCCCGGTGCGACCATGCGGTGATGCACGTCACGACCCAGGGCCCGGAGACCGGCCCGCCCGTCCTGCTCATCCACGGCAACTGCTCCTCGTCGGGGTACTGGGAGCCTCTCGTGCGCCACTTGCCGCCGCACTGGCGGCTGGCGCGGCCGGACCTGCGCGGCTACGGCAAGAGCCCCGCGCCCGGCATCGACGCGACCCGGGGGCTGCGCGACTTCGCCGACGACGTGGCGCCGCTGCTGGCCGAGCTCGCCGGCGGGTCGGGCCGGGTCACCGTGGTCGGGCACTCGATGGGTGGCGGGGTGGCGATGCAGCTGCTGCTGGACCACCCGGAGCACATCGGCGCCCTCGTGCTGGAGGCGCCGGTCTCGCCCTTCGGCTTCGGGGGCACCCGCGACCTGGAGGGCACGCCGACCACACCGGACTTCGCGGGGTCGGGGGGCGCCTCGGCGAACCCCGACTTCGTCCGGCTGCTGGCCGCCCAGGACCGCGGCACGGACGAGCAGGCCAGCCCCCGCAACGTGCTGCGTGCGTTCTACGCCGCGCCCGGGTTCGACTTCGGGGCCGACGAGGAGCTGCTGCTCGACACCATGCTGTCCACGGCCGTCGGCGAAGGGCAATACCCCGGCGACGGTACCGCGAGCGACAGCTGGCCCGGCCTGGGCCCCGGTACCAAGGGCGTGCTCAACACCATGTCGCCGCGCTGGCTGAACCTGTCCGGGATCGCCGGCCTCGCCGTGAAGCCGCCGATCACCTGGGTCCGCGGCGACCAGGACGCGATCGTCTCCGACGCCTCGCTCTTCGACCTGGCCCAGCTGGGCAAGCTCGGCCTCGTGCCCGGCTGGCCGGGCGAGGACGAGTGCCCGCCCCAGCCGATGGTCGGGCAGACCCGCGCGGTGCTGGAGCGCTACGGGCCGTACCGGGAGATCGTCTGGGCCGGCGTCGGGCACAGCCCGCACGTCGAGCGCCCGGAGGACTTCGCCGCGGTCCTGCGGGAGCTCGTACCGCAGAGCGACTGACTCTGGATGCGCCCGGCCGCCGCGTGCTGCACAGTGTTCGGTGTGGATGCGACCGACACGGGCGGCCTGATCTCCGTCATCACCCCGATCTGCGTGGTCCTCGGCCTCCTCGGGGTGCTCGTGCCCATGCTGCCGGGCCTGCTGTTGTGCTGGGCGGGCGTGGCGGCGTGGGCCGTGTTCGGCGGGCACGGGGCGACCGGGTGGGCGGTGGGGATCGCCGCCACGGCGGTGCTCGCGCTGGGGCTCGTCGCCAAGTACCTCGTCCCCGGCCGCAACCTCAAGCGCGCCGGAGTGTCCAACCTGACCCTGTTCCTGGGCGGCGTCGGCGGCATCATCGGCTTCTTCGTGATCCCGGTCGTGGGCCTGGTGATCGGCTTCGTGCTGGCGATCTTCCTCGTCGAGCTGGCCCGCCACAGCGACTCGCGGCAGGCCTGGCAGTCCACGAAGCACGCGCTGAAGGCCGCGGGCCTGGCGATGCTCATCGAGCTGGCGACGGGCCTGATCATCGCGGCCATCTGGCTCGCCGGGGTCTTCATCGCCTGACCCCTGGTTGCCCCCTCGCCGATCCGCTACCCGACCGAAAATGTCGTACCCGTGTGGCACTGTGTCGGGATGGAGATCGGTCGGCACATCGACGCCTTGGAGCGCGCCGGGCTGGATCTCGTCGACGCCGCGGAGAAGGCGGGCTTCGACGCCCCGGTGCCCACCTGCCCCGAGTGGACGGTCCGTGAACTGCTCCAGCACGTCGGCTACGTCCACCGCTGGGCCGCCGCCTATGTCCGCGACGGGCGCACCCGCATCCTGACCGACGACGAGGAGGCGGACGCGGTCGGTCCCTTCCCGGAGGACCCGGCCCTGGTCGACTGGTTCCAGGCCGGCCACACCGCGCTCGTCGACCTCCTGCGCGCCGCCCCGGCCGACACCGCCTGCTGGCACTTCCTGCCCGCCGGCTCCCCGCTCGGCTTCTGGGCCCGCCGCCAGGCCCACGAGACGACGATCCACCGGGCCGATCTGCAGGGCGCCGTCGGCGACATCGCCGGCGTGGAGGCCGACCTGGGCCTCGACGGCATCGACGAGCTGCTGATGGGCTTCTACGGCTCCCGCGGCGGCCGCCTGCGCAGCGAGAAGCCGTGCACGCTGTCGGTCCATGCGCTGGACGGCGCCGCCGCGGACGGGCCCCACGAGTGGACGGTCACGATGACGCCCCAGGGCGCGACAATCGTGCGGGGCGCCACGGCGCCGGCGGACTGCTCGCTGCGCGGCCCGGCGAGCGCGCTGTACCTGGCCCTGTGGAACCGCCGCGCCACGCGCGACCTCGACGTGCAGGGCGACGAGTCGGTGCTCTCGGTCTGGCGCGACCGCGCGACGATCCGCTGGACCTGAGACAGCGGGATATGCCACAGGAGGTCGGATCGACGGTGCCCGGCATGGGAGACTCGCCCAGGAACTGAAGGGTCGTTAGGGAGGCGGGCTACATGGGGCGCGAGTTTGCATCCGTCGGGGTGGTCGGGCTCGGAACCATGGGGGCCGGCATCGTCGAGGTCTTCGCCCGCAACGGGATCGACGTCCTGGCCGTCGAGGTCGGCGACGAGGCGCTCCGGCGGGGGCGGGAGACGCTGCACGGCAGCGTCGACCGGGCCGTGCGCAAGGGCAAGCTCTCCGAGGACGAGCGTGCCGCGCTGCTGAGCCGGGTCACCTTCGCGGTCGGGCTGCCGGCGCTGGGCGACGTGGACCTGGTCATCGAGGCCGTGCCCGAGCAGCTCGAGCTCAAGCAGCGTATCTTCGCCGAGCTCGACAAGGTCTGCCGGCCGGGCGCCATCCTCGCCACCAACACCTCCAGCCTCTCCGTCACCGAGATCTCGGTCGCCACGAGCCGGCCCGACCGGGTCGTGGGCATGCACTTCTTCAACCCGGCGCCGATCATGAAGCTCGTCGAGGTCGTGCGCACCGTCGTCACCGCCGACGACGTGGTCGCCGACATCGAGGCGCTGTGCGCGCGGCTGGGCAAGGTGGACGTCACCATCGGCGACCGGGCCGGGTTCATCGCCAACGCGCTGCTGTTCGGCTACCTCAACCAGGCGGTCTCGCTGCTCGAGGCCAAGTACGCCACCCGCGAGGACCTCGACGCGGCCATGCGGCTCGGCTGCGGGCTGCCCATGGGTCCGCTCGCGCTCATGGATCTCATCGGGCTCGACACCGCCTACGAGATCCTCGACACCATGTACCGCCGCGGCGGCCGCGACCGCCGCCACGCCCCCGTGCCGCTCATCAAGCAGATGGTCACGGCCGGGCTGCTCGGGCGGAAGTCGGGCCGGGGCTTCTACACGTACGAGAAGCCGGGCTCGCCCGTCGTCGTGCCCGACGAGGCCACCCCCGCCGCCGGCGGCGAGAAGACCGCGGCGGTGCCGGCGGTCGCGAAGGTAGGCGTCGTCGGCTCCGGCACCATGGCCACCGGCATCATCGAGGTCTTCGCGCGCGCCGGGCTCGAGGTCGTCTCCGTGACCCGCGGCGCCGAGCAGTCGGGCCGCACCTTCGAGACGCTCAAGACGTCGCTGAACAAGGCGGTCGTGCGCGGCCGGCTCGACGAGGCCGGGCGGGACGCGGCGCTGGGCCGGGTCACCTGGTCGGCGACGATCGAGCACCTGGCCGACGTCGACCTCGTCGTCGAGGCGGTCGTGGAGGAGCTGTCGGTCAAGAAGGCGCTCTTCGCCTCGCTCGACGAGATCTGCAAGCCCGGCGTCGTGCTCGCGACCACCACGTCGAGCCTGCCGGTGATCGAGCTCGCGGTGGCCACCGAACGCCCCGCCGACGTGGTCGGGCTGCACTTCTTCAACCCGGCGCCGGTGATGGGCCTGGTCGAGGTGGTGCGCACGATCCGCACCTCCGACGCGACAGTCGCCGCCGCCACCGCGCTGTGCCGGGCCGTGGACAAGCACGCGGTCGTGTGCGCCGACCGCTCCGGGTTCGTCGTCAACGCGCTGCTGTTCCCGTACCTCAACGACGCCGTCAAGATGGTCGAGGCGTCGTACTCGACCGCCGACGACATCGACCACGCGATGAAGCTGGGCTGCGGCTACCCGATGGGCCCGTTCGAGCTGCTCGACGTCGTCGGGCTCGACGTGGCCCTGGCGATCCAGCGGGAGCTGTACCTCGAGCTGCGCGAGCCCGGCTTCGCCCCCGCCCCGCTCCTGGAGCATCTGGTCACGGCCGGCTACCTGGGCCGCAAGGTGGCCCGGGGATTCCGCGACTATTCGAAGCGGTAGTTCCCGCCGGATAGGCTGAATGCGTGTCCCCCCGGCGCAACCACCCCAAGCGCGACGACGCACCGCCGCCGATCGACCTCGACCGGATCAAGCGGGGCGTCGGCGCCGTGCAGCAGTGGAGCGACGGGGAGTGGCAGGTGCGCAACATCCCGGCGGGCGGGGCGACGAAGGCGTACCGCTGCCCGGGTTGTGACCAGGAGATCGGCCAGGGCGTGCCGCATCTGGTGGCCTGGCCCGCGGACGAGCGCGGCGACCTGACCGACCGCCGGCACTGGCACACCGGCTGCTGGCGCGCCCGCGACCGGCGCGGCCCGAACGTCCAGCGCAGCCGCAGCGCGCCGCGGTACGGCTGAGGGGCTAACGGTCGGGGCGGGACAGGTCGCGGCGCACCAGCGACGACGGCGGGCGGCCCTGGATCGGGACGAACGGCATCGGCTCCGCGGCCGACAGCCAGGAGTCGCGGCGGCGCCAGATCGACAGCCACGGCTCGCCGGTCGCCGAGCGCACGAGCGCCGCCGCGCTCAGGATCAGCCCCGCGGCCCGCGCCCGGGCGGGCGGGAGGTGCCGGTGCGCGAAGGCCATCCGCTCCGTCAGCAGCGCCGTGCTCACCAGGCGGGGCGGCGGGCGCTCGGGGTCCAGTGCCGAGTGCCGTCCGGCCGGGCGATCCGGGGCGATGGCGGCCATCTGCGCGTCGGGCACGAGGACCGGGCGGGCGCCGAGGGCTCGTGCGCGTACCGACAGATCCGCCGTGGGCATCCGCTCGTCGAACCCGCCCAGCCGCTGCCACAGCTCGCGCTCGATGAGCAGCATCCGGGGCGTCACGGCCGGCACCTCGCCGCCGATCGCGCGGTCCAGCCGCGGCAGCCGCTCGGGATCGTAGGGCAGCCCGGCGGCCAGGCAGGCGGTGCCGAGCAGCGACGGCGGCCCCTCCACGGTGCGCCCGTCGTCGATGCGGTCGCGGCCGGCGTACGGCGTGCGCCCGAGGGCGAGCAGGCCGGAGAGCGGCGAGCGCCCGGCCTCCACGCGGTCGCGGGCCGGCAACGGCAGGCGGGCGAGGACGGGCGCGAGGCGGGCGGTGAGCGGCGCGCGGCCGGGGGAGACCCGCTCGCGCAGGGTCCGGCCGGTGTACAGCCGGTCGTCGGGGTGTGAACCCGCGTACTCGACGAGCGTCCGCACCGTGTCGTCGATCGGCTGCAGGCCGGGGTCGAGGAAGAGCAGCCAGGGCGCGCGGGCGCGCGCGGCGCCGAGGTTGAGCGCGACGGGCGCCGGCAGCGGCTCGTCGCGGCGGATCAGCGCGACCGCGCGGAAGGCGTGGCGCACCGCGGCCGCGGTGTTGTCGGTGGAGCCGTTGTCCACCACGATCATTTCGGCCGGGACCTCGGTGCCCGTCCGCAGCGCGGCCAGCCCCTTGAGCAGAACCTCGCGGGCGTTGTGCGCGACGGTGATGATGCTGAGGACCGGTGCTGGCTGACTCACTAGCGGCTCCCACGGCGCGGTTGAAGCTTCCCGGATAGTACCGGCGGCGGGGGTGAATTAGCCGAAAGTACCGGGGGAAGTCCGCCGACAGGCCGGGTGAGAACCCGGCGGGCAGGCCGTGCGAGCTGCTAAAACGATCATTCTGGACACAAACCTGGCTCGGGTCCGCCTGCCGTCGTGCCGGTGGGCGCTGCTACTCTCGCCTCAGCGGTGCGGAAAATCTGCCCGGCTATTTGTGCTCATGCGTTGAAACATTCCTTGCGCCATTGCGTTCGGCGGCCGGATCGGGCGACAACCGGTATACAAGGATGCGAGCAAAGGGCGGAAGTGGTCCGAGGTGGCGGCTTGATGGTGACGCTCCGTTTGTTTACAACGAATGTAAGGACGGTCGAACGGACGGTGATCACGCGTTTCGCCTGGTCATGGGCTTGGCTGCATCGGCCATCGTCGCTGCATGGATCTTTAAGTCCGGCATAGCCGGTCATTAAGGCGACGCAGCGTGATTGCCCGGAGTTCGCCGGCCCTGGACGCGGAGCGGGCTTCCCGCACGCTCTCCGTCTTGTCCTTTTTTCCCTTATTCGTGGACGGTTCGGGCAAAGGTGCAGCACCCACGGTGTCAATAGCACCTTCAGCCACGTCGGGAATGCGGCACGACGGTACCGTCTATGGGACTTCCTCGGTACCTTACGCCAGGGTCGGTCGCGCATGGGTTGTCGCGGCGGGCGGACGCCACCACAACCTTCGATTAGTGGATCTGTGCTGGTACGCAAAGGGGGTTGGGATGGTCATGGCGGATTCGGCCACGGTCGAGACCGCGGTGATGGCGGCGTTCCCTGGGGTCCAGCGCCGGCGCCTCCGGTCGACCGGGCGTAATCTGCTGGTCGCCTTCCTCGGCGACGCGCTGGCGGTCACGATCACCATCACGATCGTCGTACTGTTCATGGCCGCCGATCTGATGGGCGGGGCGTTCGTGGCGCCCGGCGAGGGCGTGCCACCCGCCTCCTCCGTCACCGCGTTCGGTCTGTTCTGGCTGCTGCTGCTCGCCGGCAGCCGGATGTATGACCGCTGGTTCCTGGAGAACCACACGGGGATGATCTACCGGAGCCTGCGCGCCGCCGTCGTCGCGGTCGCGATCCTCGCCCCGGTCTGCGTGCTCTTCGACATGCTGTACCTGCTCAAGCCCATCATCGTCGCGGTACCCGTCGCCGTCGCCCTGACCATCGCCGGCCGCTACACCACGCTCGCGGTGCTGCGGACCGTGCAGCGGGAGTACGTCCGCCAGCGCACCCTGGTCATCGGGCCGGCCGACTCGGTCGTCACCCTGCTCACGGCGCTGCGCCGCGACCGTTCCTACGGTCTGCGGGTCGCCGGCGCCTGCATCACCGACCTCGACCACGCGCGCAAGATCACCGCTCACTCCATCCCGGTGTACGGCGACCTCAAGGACGTCGCCGGCACCGCCCTCGGCGCCGGGTGTACCGCGGTGCTGGTGGCGCTGCCGCTGGAGATGGACCCGTACAAGATGCGCCGCCTGGCCTGGGAGCTCTCGGACAACGACATCGAGCTGCTGGTCGCCCCGGCCCTGCCCGAGGTCGCCCCCGAGCGCGTGGCCGTGCTGCCCAGCGGCGGGGGCCCGCTGCTGCACGTGCGCGCGCCCGTCCTCACCGGCCCGCAGCGTGCGGCCAAGAACGTGCTCGACCGGCTGCTGGCCGCGATCCTGCTGATCCTGGCCGGACCGTTCATGATCGTGATGGCCATCATGATCCGCGCCACAAGCCCGGGGCCGGCCCTGTTCCGCCAGCCGCGTGCCGGGATCAACGGCAAGGAGTTCACCTGCTTCAAGTTCCGCACCATGGTCAAGGATGCGGACAAGCTGCGGCAGAACATCGAGCACCTCAACCAGCACACCGAGGGCCTGCTGTTCAAGATGAAGCGGGACCCGCGGGTGACCAAGGTCGGCTCGATCCTGCGCCGCACCTCGCTGGACGAGCTGCCGCAGCTGCTCAACGTCATCAACGGCACGATGTCGATGGTCGGCCCCCGCCCGCCGCTGATGTCGGAGGTCGCCGCCTACGACGAGGACGTACGCCGCCGGCTGCTGGTCAAGCCGGGCATGACCGGGCTGTGGCAGGTCAGCGGCCGCTCGGAGCTGTCCTGGCAGGAGTCGGTGCGGCTCGACCTCAACTACGTCGACAACTGGTCGCCGCTGCTCGACCTGCGCATCCTCGCCCGCACGGCGAACGCGGTGATCCGCGGGACCGGCGCCTACTGATCTCTTGCGTGCGACGAAGGCCCCCGGCGCGCCGGGGGCCTTCGTCGTGTCAGTCCGTGCTGAGTGCCGACCGGGTGCTGAGGTCGCTGCCCCAGCCGGCCCGGTCGCGGCGCACCCGGCTGAGCGTGCGGTCCAGGACCAGCACGCTCAGGTAGCAGGCGGCGTCGACCGGGCTCACCTCGCGGCGGCGGAGCAGGGCGGCGAGGGAGCCCAGGCCGGGCCCGCCCTCGGCGTGGGCCCGCTGGAGGCCGGCGAGCTGGCGGTTGCCGCGGCGCACGCGGACGCGGCGGTTCAGGTGGGCCTTGACGGTGCGGGCCGGGCGCACCAGCGACCGGGCCTCGGCCACCACCACCCGCTCGTCCGGGCCGAAGCTGGCGTGCACCCAGCCGTCGTCGGCGATCACGTCCGGCATCGGGAAGACCCGGGCGTGGCCCGCCTCGGTGAGCACGTAGACGCCGACCCCGGCGAGCGCGCGCATCGGCGCGATGAGCCGGTCGTGCACGCGGTGCACGCGCCGCACGAGCCGGCCGACCCGGGCCAGGTCGAGCTCGGGCACCGGGGCGCAGGCCAGCACGCCCGGCCGTTCGCAGGCGCGCACCAGGGCCCGGACGGAGTCGGCGGTCAGCTCGACGTCGGCATCGAGGTAGATCCGGGGGAAGGTCCGGCAGGCCTCGTCGCCGAGGCGCAGCGCCGGCACCTTACCGGGGATCGAGGTCTCCAGCACCCGCACCCCGGCCTCGGCCGCGACCTCGGCCGTGCGGTCGCCGCACGCGTTCGCCACGACGATGACGTCGAACTCGCCGGGCGCGGTGCCCTCCAGCAGCCGGCGCAGGTTGGCCCCGATGACCGCGGCCTCGTTGTGGGCGGGAACGACGATGCTGACCAGCGGACCCGTCACCGGACCACCTCTCGTACGGGAGTGCACCAGTGGCCGCCCGGGTCAGGCGACGAGGATCTCCGCGGCGACGCCGAGCTCTGTGAGGGCCTTGGCGATCTCCTCGTGGTACGCCGCATTGGTGATGACGACCGCCTTGGGCTGCAGGGCGGTCAGCGACGACGGCGGGTCGACGCGGTGCCCGGTGACCGGCAGGAACCGTCCCCACTTGCGCGGGTTGAGGTCGACCACGCCGGCCAGGGCGAGGTCGCGGTCGGCGAGGGTGAGCAGCTGCACGCCCCGCGATCCGGCCCCCCACAGCACCGGCCGGGCGCCCTCGGCGTCCAGCCGCGCGATGGTGGACCGCCAGCGCTCGCGCTCGGCGTGGTGCCGGTCGGCGAAGCCCGCCAGCGTGGCGAGCTGCTTGTCGCGCGCCCGCAGCGACGGGAGCTCGCCGGTGTGCGCGACGTGCCCGCCCGCGCGCGGGCGGTTCGCCGAGACCTCGATGTAGCGGTACATGCCGGAGAACAGCGTCCCGGTCGACTCGACGGTCCAGCCGGCGCGGCCGAAGAGGATCGCCAGGGAGTAGGCGCTGAAGTACGACACCTGCGGGTAGGCGACCTCCCAGCCGGCCGAGGCCAGCTCGTGGGCCGCGTCGGGCACCTCGACGTAGCCGAAGACCTCGCGCCCGCCGGCCTGCTCGCGCAGGTCGACCAGGAACTCGTGGGGGTCGTCGAGGTGCTGGAACCAGTGCCGCGAGGTGAAGAAGTCGTACGCCGGCAGGCCGCTCCCGCGCGGGGCGAGCACGCTGTGGAACGTGGTGGAGCCCTGCTCGCCCTCCTCGCCGGCGTACCGCGCGTCGTAGCCGACGCCCCGGGCGCCGCCGACGCGGGTCAGCTCCTGCAGGAACTCGCCCTGCCCGCACCCGAGGTCCAGCACGAGCTTGCCGTGCAGGTCGTAGCGCTCGTTGAGGTTCTCGACGAGCTCGGCGGAGAACCGCTGGAACGTGGGGGAGAAGTACCGGCTGGTGTCCATCGCGGTGTCGTAGACCAGCAGGTCCGGGTCGAACGCCACGTTGCGCACGTAGGCGCAGCGCGGGCAGGCGGCCGGCACCATCCGGGCGAGCGGCGCGGCGACCGCGTCGCCGTGCGCCTCCCAGTGCACGCCGCTCTGGACCGGGACGTCGCCGAGGTCGGCGAACGGTACGAGCTTGTCCTCGCCGCAGGCGTCGCAGATTCGGGCGGCCTGTTCCGTGGTCACGCCGTCACCCACCCGGCAGAGACAGTGACGAACACGCACATAGTAAAGCTCCCGAACGATCGTCGACGGGCGGAAGTTTATGGGTCGTCAAACGGCCACGGTGTCGTCTGTCGATTACCTGACTGTGGCGAGCAGCCTAGCGCCGGCGCGCGCGGGGCCGCGGTGAGGGTCAGCGGGTGCCGTTGGCCTCGACGGTGACCTTACCGTTGGTGGGCAGGGCGGCGGTGGCCGCGGTCAGCTCCTCGTCGATCTCGGCCTTGGCCTTGTCGGCCGTGGCCTTCGCCTGGGCCTTGGTCGCGCCGTTGGCGCCGCCACCGTCGGTCGCGTCCGTCGCCTTGGCGGCCTCCGCGGTCTCCGCGGCTTTGGCTACGGTCCGCAGGGCCTCGGCCGTCTCGGCCTTGGCGGCCTCCGTGGCCCTGGCCGCGTTCTTCAAGGCCTCGAGGGCCTCGGCCTTCGCTGTCCTGGTCGCCGTCTTCAGGGCCTCGGCGGCTTCGGCCTGAGCCGCCTGGGCGGCCTCCACCGCGGCCTGGCCGGCGGCGAGCTCGGCCTCCAGCGTGGCCACCTTCGCCTTGAGGGTCTCGGCCTCGGCGGCCGCGGTCCGCAGCGAGTCGGCCTCGGACGCCGTGGCGCGCAGGGTCTCGGCCTCCGCGGCCATGGCGCGCAGGGAGCCGGCCTCGGCCTCCAGGGCGGCGATGCGGGCCTGGAACTGCTCGGCCTCGGTGTCGGCGGCGGCGCGGACCTCGGCGGCCTCGGCCTCCGCGGCGGTGCGGGCGGCCTCGGCGGCCTGCAGGACCTCGCTGGCCCGGGTGGCGGCCTCCGCGCGCAGCGACTCGGCGTGCGTGGCGGCCTCGGCCTTGACGGTCTCGGCGTGGGTCGCGGCCTCGGCCTTGACCGTGTCGGCGTGGGTCGCGGCGTCCGCGCGCAGCGAGTCGGCCTCGGCCGCGGCGGCGGTGCGCAGCGACTCGATCTCGGCCGCGGCGGCCGTGCGCAGGGTCTCGGCCTCCGTGGACGCGGCGGTGCGCAGGGTCTCGGCCTCGGCGGTGGCCGCGGCGCGCTGCTCGGCGAGCTCGGCCTCGTGGGCCGCGCGCAGCCCGCTCAGCTGCTGCTGGAGGGTCTCGCGGTGGGCGGCGACCTCGGTGTCGGCGGCCTGCTTGGCCGTGACGGTGTCGGCCTCGAGCCGGCGGCGGGCCTGCTCGGCCGCCTCGGCGGCGGCGGCCTCGGCCTGGGCGGCGAGGGCGGCCGCGGCCTCCTGGGCCTGCTTGGCGACCGCGGCGGCGTGCTCCTGGGCCTGCCGGGCGACCGCCTCGGCGGCCTCCTGAGCCTTGGCGGCCACGGCCGCGGCGGTCTGCTGGGCCTGGGCGGCGAGCGTGTCGGCCTCGTGCTTGGCCTGGGCGGCGACGGTGGCGGCCTGCTCCTGCGCCTGGGCGACGAGGGCGGCGGCGTGGGACTTGGCCCCCGCGGTCTCCTGCTCGGCGGCGGCGCGCACGGTGTGGGCGTGCTGGTCGGCCTCGGCCTTGACGGCGGCGGAGTGCTGCTCGGCGGCGGTGCGCACCTGGTGGGCGTGGGCCTCGGCCTGGGCGCGGGCCTGTTCGAGCTGGGCGGTGGTGACCTGGGTGACGCGCTGGGCCTCGGCGTGGGCGGCGGCCATGATCTGCTCGGCCTCGCCGCGGGCGTGGGCCGAGCGCTCCTCGACGGCGCGGCTCTCGGCGTCCAGCGCCGAACGGCGGTGGAAGATCGAGCGCTCCTCCTCCGCGCGGCGGGCGGCGAGGGCGAGCTCGAAGTCCTCGTTGGCCTTGGCGGCGCGGTTGCGGGCCTCGGCGAGCAGGCGCTCGGCCTCGCCCCGCAGGCCGGCGATCTCCTGCACGGCGCTGGCGCGGATGTCGGCGGCCTGGTCCTCGGCGAGCCCGAGGATCTGCTCGACGCGCGGGCCGAGGTGGCGGAAGGAGAGCACCTCGCCGCGGCCGGGTGCGTGCCGCCGCAGCTCCGCCAGCTCCATCTGGAGATCCTGCACCTGGGAGGCGAGGGCCTGGACCTGCCCCCAGACCTCCTCGTTCTCCAGCTTCAGCGCGGCGATCTCGTTCTCGGACTGCGTCCAGTACTTTTCGACCTGTTCGCGCCGGTACCCGCGGATCGCCGTTTCGAAGTCTGGCTCCGAGGACACCCCTGTGCCCGAGTTGAAGAGGTCGCCGCCGTCTGACATAACACCCATCCTCACACGCAACGTCCCGCCACGCGCAATTACACACTGCGCGTGACGGGACGTGCGATCGAACTCCCCGTGAATTAACTTCGAGAACTGGCTGCGACCGCCCCGACCCGGTTCGGTCAGGCGGTGACCTTCTCGCCGTCGCCGGACTTGCCCTTCTTGGCGTCGGCTCCACCCTGGGCGGGGGCGACTGACGGCATGATTCCGGCCAGGCCGGACAGCATCTGCCCGAGCTGCGAGGTGACCGCGTCCTTCTGGCGGGTCAGGTCCTCGACCTCGCGACGGGCGCGCTGCGTGGTGTCCTCGGCCTCGCCGCGGGCCTCGCTGAGCACCCGGTGGGCCTCGGCGCGGGCCTCGTTGACGGTCTTGTCGGAGAGGTTCTTCGCCTTGTCGATGGTCTCGGCGGCGGCCCGCTCGGACTCGACGCGGCGGGTCTCCGCGCGCTGCTCGATCTCCTTGGCCCGGTCCTCGGCCGCCCGGGCGCGCCCCTCGGCCTCGGTGACCAGCTTCTGGGTGGCGGCGACGGCGGAGGCGTGGCGCGCGGACTCGTCGCGCTCGGCCTTCTCCTGACGCTCGGCGATCTCCAGCGCGAGGGACTGCAGGTCCTTGTCGCGCTTGTCGCGGGCGTCGGTGAGCAGCTTGGTCGCCTCGGCGCGCTTCTCCTCGGCCTCGCGCGCGGCCTTGGCCCGCAGCTGGGTGATCTCCCGCTCGGCGGTGGCCCGCAGCGTGGCGACCTCGCGCTCGACGGTCGCCTTGAGCTCGGCGACCTCGTGCGCGGTGGCGGTGCGCAGCTGCTTGGTCTCGCGCTCGGCGTCGGCCCGCAGCGTGTCGGCCTCGCGACGCGCCTGCACCCGCACCTCGGCGGCCTCGCGCTCGGCGGCCGTGCGCAGGTTGCCCGCCTCCCGCTCGGCGGTCGCCTTCATCGCGGCCGACTCGGCGCGCGCCTTGTCGGTGATCTCGCGGGCCTCCAGCCGGGCCGCGGAGATGATGCCCTCGGACTCGCGCTTGGCCTCGCCCCGGTGGTCGTTGGCCTGCTCCTCCGCCAGGCGCAGGATCTGCTCGACCCGCGTGCCCAGCCCGGAGAGCGTCGGCCGGTTGTTCTCTTCCAGCTGCTTGTTGGTGTCGCTGAGCTTCTGCTCCATGGTGCCGAGGCGCTGCTCGGCCTGGCGAACCCGGCGCTGGGCCTCGGCGAGGCGGCCCTCGGCCTCTTCGCGGGCCTGACTGGCCTGCTGCAGCTGCGCGTTGAGGCGCTGCAGCTTGCTGTCGACCTGCTGGCGGTCATAACCGCGCAGGACAACACTCAGCTCTTCGTGATCAGAGCCGTTCTGGAAGAAGTCAACCGAGGACTGCTGCTGGGGCATTGCCACATACTTGCAGACCACCCGGGGGAGTTCGCAAGGGTGGAACGGGTATCTTCCGCACGGCCCTCATGGTCATCTTTCCCGGGCCAGGACACGCCGCGTTTTTGTCACGCTTTATGGGCGTGTCGGGTGACCGGAAGGACCGGAACGCGGGGGGTATCAAATCCCACTCGACATCCCCCGCGCCGTTTGCCGGCCCTTCAGCGGTCGCGGAAGCGGTTGATCGCCGGCTCGTGCCGGGCCCGCAGTTCGGGGTCGCGCACCCCGAGGCCCTCGGCCGGGGCCAGGCCCAGGACGCCGACCTTGCCCTGGTGCAAATTGCGGTGCACGTCGTACGCCGCCTGCCCGGTCTGCTCCAGCGGGTACACCCGGGAAAGGGTGGGGTGGATGCGCCCCCGCGCGATCAGGCGGTTGGCCTCCCAGGCCTCGCGGTAGTTCGCGAAATGGGAGCCCACGATGCGCTTGAGGTTCATCCAGAGATACCGGTTGTCGTACTGGTGCATGAACCCCGACGTCGAGGCGCACGTGACGATCGTGCCGCCGCGCCGCGCGACGAACACGCTGACGCCGAACGTCTCGCGCCCGGGGTGCTCGAAGACGATGTCGGGGTCCTCGCCGCCGGTGAGCGCGCGGATCTCGGCGCCGAAGCGCTTCCACTCGTCCGTGTCCTGGTTGTGCTCGTCGCGCCAGAACCGGTACCCGGACCGGTCGATCACGAGCTCGGCGCCCATCGCCCGGCACAGCTCCGCCTTCTGCGGGCTGGAGACAACGCACACGGGCGTCGCGCCGCCGTTGAGCGCGAACTGCACCGCGTAGGAGCCCAGGCCGCCCGAGGCGCCCCAGATGAGCACCGTGTCGCCCTGCTTCATCTGCGCGCCGTGGTGGGAGACGAGCTGGCGGTACGCGGTCGAGTTGACCAGCCCCGGGCAGGCCGCCTCCTCCCAGGACAGGTGCGCGGGCTTCGGCATGAGCTGGTTGGCCTTGACCAGGGCGAGCTCGGCCAGGCCGCCGTAGTTGGTCTCGAAGCCCCAGATGCGCTGCTGCGGGTCGAGCATCGTGTCGTCGTGGCCGGCGGCGTCCTCGAGCTCGACGCTGAGGCAGTGCGCGACGACCTCGTCGCCGGGCTTCCACTTGCTCACCCCGGGCCCGACGCGCAGCACGACGCCGGCCGCGTCGGAGCCGACGACGTGGTACGGCAGGTCGTGACGCTTGGCGAGGGAGTTCAGCCGGCCGTACCGGCGCAGGAACCCGAACGTCGAGACCGGCTCGAAGATCGAGGTCCACACCGTGTTGTAGTTGACCGCGCTGCCCATCACGGCGATCAGCGCCTCGCCCGGCCCGACCTCGGGGGTGGGCACCTCCTGCACGTGCAGGGACTTGCGGGGGTCCTTGTCGCGCGTCTCCAGCCCGTCGAACAGGCCCGCCTCGCCGGCGCGCACCACGACGCCCCGATAGCTGTCCGGCACCGGCAGGCCGGCCACCGCCCGGAGCTGCGCGGCCGGGTCGGCGGCCCCTTCCGCCTGCATGATCGCGTCGAGGATGTGCTGCATCGCTGGCGCTCCTAACCTCCGCAGGAAAGCGTCGCCGCAGGACGCCCTGGGGCGGAGGTTACTGACCGGTAGCTATGGCCGGAACGGGCTAGTGAAAAACTGCACTAGCGGGTTCGACCAGCTCCACCAGCACACCCCCGGCGTCCTTGGGGTGCACGAAGTTGATGCGGGAGCCGGCGGTACCGCGCCGCGGCTGCTCGTACAGCAGCCGCACCCCGCGCTCGCGCAGCTCGGCGCAGGCGGCGTCGACGTCGGTGACGGTGTAGGCCAGCTGCTGCATCCCGGGCCCGCTGCGCTCCAGGAACTTGGCGATCGTCGACTCCGGCGACAGCGGCGCGAGCAGCTGCAGGCAGCCGCCGTCGGGGGTCGGGCCGACGGAGAGCATCGCCTCCCGCACGCCCTGCTCCTCGTTGGTCTCCTCGTGCACGCAGCGCATGCCGAACACCCGGGCGTAGAAGGCGATGGCCTCGTCGAGGTCGGCCACGGCGATGCCCACGTGGTCGATCCGCTGGATGCCGATGGGTGATATATCCAACTTCTGGCCCGAGGTCTCCATGGCGATAGTCTGAACTGAATCCACGTTCAGGTCGCGACGGTGCGATGTGAACCTTCTCTCGGAGGACTCCTGCGATGACTCAGTCGGTGATTGTCAACGGCGCGCGCACGCCGATGGGCCGCCTGCTCGGCGCCCTCAAGGACTTCCCGGCGACGAAGCTCGGCGAGGTCGCGATCCGGGCCGCGCTGGAGCGCTCCGGGGTCGCGCCCGAGCAGGTGCAGTACGTCATCATGGGCCAGGTTCTGCAGGCCGGCGCCGGGCAGATCCCCGCGCGCCAGGCCGCGGTGGGGGCCGGGATCCCCATGCACGTCCCCGCGCTCACGATCAACAAGGTGTGCCTCTCCGGCCTCGACGCCATCGCGCTGGCCGACCAGCTCATCCGCGCGGGCGAGTTCGACATCGTCGTGGCCGGCGGCATGGAGTCGATGACCAACGCGCCGCACCTGCTGGTCGGGCAGCGGCAGGGGTACAAGTACGGCGACGTGGTGATCAAGGACCACATGGCCCTCGACGGCCTCACCGACGCCTACGACCAGGTCTCCATGGGCGAGTCGACCGAGCGGCACGTGGCCCGCCTCGGCATCAGCCGCGAGGCCCAGGACGCGTTCGGCGCGGCCAGCCACCAGCGGGCCGCCGCCGCGCAGAAGAACGGCCACTTCGCCGAGGAGATCGTTGCGGTCGAGATCCCGCAGCGTAAGGGCGAGCCCCTGGTCGTGACCGACGACGAGCAGATCCGGCCCGAGACCACGGCGGAGAGCCTGGCCAAGCTGCGCCCGGCGTTCGCCAAGGACGGCACCATCACCGCCGCGACCTCCTCGCCGATCTCCGACGGCGCCTGCGCCGTGGTCGTGATGAGCAAGGCCAAGGCCGAGGAGCTGGGCCTGGAGTGGCTGGCCGAGATCGGCGCCCACGGCAACGTGGCCGGCCCGGACAACTCGCTGACCAGCCAGCCCTCCAACGCCATCAAGCACGCGCTGGGCAAGGCCGGACTCACCGCGGCCGACCTCGACCTGATCGAGATCAACGAAGCCTTCGCCGCCGTCGGCGTGCAGTCCACCGCCGACCTGGGCGTCGACCCGGCAATCGTCAACGTCAACGGCGGCGCGATCGCGCTGGGCCACCCGATCGGCATGAGCGGCGCCCGCCTCGCCCTCACCCTCGCGCTGGAGCTGCGCCGGCGCGGCGGCGGCCTCGGCGCGGCCGCCCTGTGCGGCGGCGGCGGCCAGGGCGACGCCCTCCTGCTGCGCGTGCCCAAGCGGTGACGATCCGCCGCTCGCGCGACGTGCCGACGCTCGTCGACGCCGCCCGGGAGGGCGACCCGCGGGCCGTGGCGCGCCTGATAAGCCTGGTCGAGGACGGCGACGAGGCGCTGCCGGCCATCGCGGCGGCCCTCGCGCCGCGCACCGGCGCGGCCGCCGTCATCGGGCTGACCGGCTCGCCGGGCGTGGGCAAGTCGACCACGACCAACGAGCTCGTCCGCGCGTTCCGCAAGGCGGGCCGGCGCGTCGGCGTGCTCGCCGTCGACCCGTCGAGCCCGTTCACCGGCGGCGCCATCCTCGGCGACCGGGTGCGCATGCAGGACCACGCCACCGACCCCGGGGTGTACATCCGCTCCATGTCCAGCCGGGGCCACCTGGGCGGGCTGTCCGCGGCCACGCCCCAGGCCGCGCGGGTGCTCGAGGGCGCCGGCTGTGACCCCGTCGTGGTCGAGACCGTCGGCGTCGGCCAGGCCGAGGTCGAGATCGCCGGGCTGGCCGACACCACCGTCGTGCTGCTGGCCCCCGGCATGGGCGACGCGATCCAGGCGGCCAAGGCGGGCGTGCTCGAGATCGCCGACGTGTTCGTGGTGAACAAGGCCGACCGCGACGGCGCCGACGCCACGTACCGGGACATTCAGGGCATGATCGGCCTCGGCGAGCGCGCCGCCGGGCAGTGGCGCCCACGCGTCGTGCGCTGCGTCGCCGCGCGCGGGGAGGGCATCGACGAGCTGGTCGAGGCGATCGAGGCGCACCGTGCGTACCTGCACGACTCCGGCGAGCTCGACACCCGGCGCAGGCGGCGGGCCGAGGCCGAGATCGAGGCGATCGCCCTGGGCACGCTGCGGGCCCGGATGAAGGACGTGCGCCGGGGCGACGCCCTGGCCACGCTGGCCCGCGACGTCGCGGGCGGCCGCACGGACCCCTATGCGGCGGCCGATGCCCTGCTGGCCCAGCTCGGCTAGCGCCTGACCGGACGCTAAGGTCTGCGGGTCAACCACCGCTAGACCAGCACATTGGGGGCTCACGTGACGGCCTGGACCGTCATGTTGCGTGGCATCAGGTACCGGGCCGGCCGGTCGTTCGTGGTCTTTCTCCTCGCCGTGACGGCGACCACGGCGGCCGTGCTCACCCCCGCGTACAGCCGTGCCGCGCAGCAGTCCGTCCTCACCGACGGCCTGTCCGTCGCGTCCACCGACGCGACCGGGCTGACCGTCGGCGCGCAGGGCACGAAAGACAGCGCCGCGTACCTGGACCTGGCCGAGATCCGGCTGGCCACGAACGCGGCCCTCGACCAGGACCAGCTGCTCGCCGACCGGCTCGACCGCCCGGTCGCGGCCATCGACACGGAGGTCACCTACGCCGAGGCCGGCGCCCGCCTCGCCTACCGCCAGGACGTCTGCGGCCAGCTCGAGCTCGCCGGCGCCTGCCCCGACAACCCGGGCGAGGTCGCGGTCAGCCGCCGCACCGCCGACGCGCACCACCTCAAGCCCGGCGACCCGCTCGTCGTGCACCTCGGCCCGGCCGGCGCCGGGCGGGACAAGACCTTCAAGATCACTGGGCTGTACACCCCGAAGGACGCCGACGCCGCGTACTGGGGGCGCACCGCGTACTTCAGCGCCGGCTCCGGCGGCGACGGGGAGCGGGCCGACGCGCTGTTCAGCCTGACCGAGGACGACCTGCGGGCGGAGCCGGCGGCGACGCTGTCGACGCGGCTGGAGTACCCGCTGCGCGCCGGTCGCGTCCGCCTCGACGACGTCGCCGGCCTCCGCGCGAGCCTGCGCACGCTCGCCGACCGGATGCGCGGGCGCGAGCTCGAGGTCACCACCACGCTGCCGTCGGTCCTGCAGGGCATCGACGCGGACCAGGGCGCGATCGCGCGGACGGCGCCCGTCATCGCGGTGCCGCTGCTGCTGTTGTGCTGGTTCGTGCTCTTCCTGCTCGTCGCGTCGCTCACCGAGGAGCGTGGCCCGGAGATCGCGCTGGCCAAGCTGCGCGGCCATCCGGCCGGGCGCGCGGCCCGCTTCGGCCTCGGGGAGGTGCTGCTGCTCACCGCCGCCGCCGTCCCGGTCGGCCTCGTCGCCGGGCTCGGGCTCGTCCAGATCGCCGCGGGGGCGCTGCTCGCCCCCGGGGTGCACGCGGAGCTGCGCTGGCCGGTCCTCGCCGCGGCCGGGATCGCCCTGCTCGCCGGCGTCGTCGCCGCGCTGCTGGCCGCCCGGGCCACGCTCGCCCGCCCGGTGCTCGGCCTGCTGCGCCGCGTGCCCGAGCGCGGCGGCTGGAAGGCCGGGCTCGCCGAGGGCGTCGTCGTCGCCCTCGCCGCGGCCAGCCTGGTCGCCGCCGCCGGCGACCGCACCTCCCCGCTGGCCCTGCTCGCCCCGCCGCTGCTCGCGCTGGTGCTCGGCATCGCCGCGGCCCGCCTGCTCGGGCTGTGGTCGGTGGCCCGGCTGCGGCTGGCCCGCCGGCGCGGCCGGATCGTGCCGCTGCTGTCCGCGGCGCAGCTGTCGCGGCGCCCGGGCGGGCAGCGCCTCGTCGTGGTGGTCACCGTGGCCGTCGCGCTGCTCTCCTTCGCCGCGACCGCCTGGGACGTCGCCGCGCGGGCGCGCGGGGACGCCGCCGAGGACGCGGTCGGGGCGCAGCGGGTCTACACGGTCAACGCCCCGCACCCGGACGCGCTGGAGGCGGCGGTGGCCAAGGCTGACCCCGGCGGGCACGCCATGGCGGTGGTACGAGCCAGCCAGCGCTTCGACAACGCCCCCGTCGAGCTGCTCGGGGTGCAGGCCGACCGGCTCGCCGACGTGGCCGTCTGGCGCGGGCACTCCCGCGAGCAGGTCGGCGCCATCGCCGCGCGCCTGCACCCGGCGGCCGCCGACCCGCTGCGCCTGGGCCGCGAGCTCAGCGCCGAGGTGAGCGTCGACGCGCTGCCGGCCAGGCCCGCGCTGCGCCTGGCCGCGATCGTGGCCGACCCCGGGCAGCCGCCGCGCACCATCACGCTCGGCCCGCTGGCCAAGGGCACGCACAGCTACCACGCGGCGCTCGTGGGCTGCGCCGCCGGGTGCCGGCTCATCGGCCTCGCGGTCGGCCGGGCCGCCGGCGGCAGCGACCCGTTCGCCGTCACCCTCGCCGTGCGCGGCCTGACCAGCGACGGCGGCCCGCTCAGCCCCGCCTTCGACCTCGCCGGGCGCTGGCTGGCCCGGCCGGCCGCGGCCGGCGGGGCGACGGTGACCGTGCACGCGGGCGCGGCCCTGGGCATCGACGTCTCCGGCAGCGACCCGGCCGACGCCGTGGTCGAGCACGTGGACACCCCGGACACGCTGCCGGCGGTGCTCGCCGGCGGCGCGCCGACCGACGACGCCCGGGCCGCCGCGTTCAGGCTGCCCGGCTTCTCGGACCAGCCGCAGCCGTTCACGGTCGCGGACCGCGCCGACAGCCTCCCGCGGGCCGGCCGCCGGGCGGTGATGTTCGACCTCGACTACGCCACCCGCATGGCGGAGCGCACCGCGAGCCTCGCCGACAACGGCAACCTGCGCTACGAGGTGTGGGCCGGGGCCGGCGCGCCGGCGGACCTGGGCGCCCGGCTCGGGGCCCAGGGCGTGCAGGTGCTCGGCACCGAGTCGATCGACGGGTTCACCGACCGGCTCGCCCGGGGCGCCCCCGCGCTCGGGCTCTGGCTCTACCTGCTGGCCGGGGGCGCGGCGATCCTGCTGGCGCTCGGCGTCGTGCTGCTCAGCGCGTACGTCGGGGTGCGGGCCCGCCTCTACGAGCTCGCCGCGCTGCGGGTCGCCGGGGTGCGGGCCGGGCAGCTGCGGCGGGCGTTGTTCCGGGAGTACCGCGCGCTGCTCGGCCTGCCGCTCGTCGTCGGGCTGGCCGCCGGGATCGCCGGTGCGCTGGTCATGCTGCCCGGGATACCGCTCGTGAGCGTCGGGGAGCCGGCCGGCTCGTTCTCCTACGAGCCCGCGTTCGGCGCGCTGCCGGTCGCGCTCGGGCTGACCGTGCTGGGGCTGCTGGTGACCGTGGCACTGGTGCTGCGGCTGCTCGGGCGGGCCACGCCGGCGCGGCTGCGGGACGGTGCCCAGTGACCGGGCTGGCGGTCATGTGCCGCGGGCTGGTGTACATCTATCGGCTGGAGGGGTACGACGTCGTCGCGCTGTCCGGGGTCGACCTGGACATCTCGGCCGGCGAGTCGGTCGCCCTGCTCGGCCCCTCGGGCTCGGGCAAGTCCACGCTGCTGTCGCTGCTGGCCGGGCTCCTGCCGCCGTCGGCCGGGCGGCTCACGGTCGGCGCGCACGACCTCGTGCGGGCCACGGGAGCCGAGCTGCAGGCGATGCGCGCGGCCGACGTCGGGGTGGTGCTGCAGGGGGCCTCGCGCAACCTGCTGCCGTACCTCACCGCCGAGCAGAACATCCGATTCGCCCAGCGGGGAGTGCCCGGCGACCGGCGCCGCGGGCTGCCCGAGCCGCGCGAGGTGCTCGCGACGGTCGGGCTCACCGGGCGCGGACGCAACCGGCAGCGCCCGCAGCGACTCTCTCCTGGTGAGCGCCAGCGGTTGGCGCTCGCCGTGGGGCTGGCCGGACGGCCGGGCCTGCTGCTCGCGGACGAGCCGACCAGCCAGCTCGACACCCGGGCGCGCGACGAGGTGCTCACGGCCCTCGACGCGGTCCGCCGGGCGGGCACGACCGTGGTGGTCGTGACCCACGACCCGGACGTCGGGCGCCGCATGGGCCGGACGGTCACCATCCGCGACGGCCGGGTCGGGGCGGAGGGCCGGCGCGGAGAGGACTACGCGGTCGTGGGTCGCGACGGTACCGTGCATCTGCCGCAGGACGTGCTGCGCATGCTGCCACCGGGAACCCTCGTGGGCGTCGAGCCCCAGCCCGACGGCACCGTGCTGCTGGTCCCGGCTCGAGCCAACGTGGAGGGTGTGCAGTGAAGACACTGACGGTCGATGGGGTCACGGTCGCCTACGAGCGTGACCACCCCGTCCTGCGCGACGTGTCCGTCGTGGTGTCCCCGGGCCAGATCCTGGCCGTGACCGGGCCGTCCGGCGCCGGCAAGACGACGCTGCTGTGGGCGATGGCCGGGCTGCTGCGCCCCGCCGAGGGCGCCGTGACGGTCGACGCGACGCCGCTGCGCGATCGCGACCACGCCGTCGCCGAGCGCGTGGTGCTGATCCCGCAGGACAACGGCCTGGCCGCGATCCTCACCGCGCAGGAGAACATCCAGGTCGCCATGATCGCGGGTGGCGCGCCTCCCGCGGACGCCCGCCGCGCCACCGTCTCCTCGCTGGAGCGCCTCGGCCTCGCCGGCCAGGCCGACCAGCTCGTGGAGGAGCTGTCCGGCGGTCAGCAGCAGCGCACGGCGATCGCGCGGGGCCTGGCCCTGCACGGCGACGTGCTGCTCGCCGACGAGGTGACAAGCGAGCTGGACGCGACCAACCGGCAGAAGGTGATGGAGCTGCTGCAGGAGGAGGCCCGGCGCGGGGCGGCGGTGGTCTTCGCGACCCATGACCCGGAGGCGGCGGCCGCGTGCGACCGCGAGCTGCACCTCTCGGACGGCGCGGCCCAGCTCGTGCGGGGCTGACCCTCCTCCGTAGGGGCGCGGCCTTTCGGCCGCGCCCTTCCGGTCACTCCGCGAGGGCGGCGCGGAGGCCGGTCAGGTCCGCGGGCGCCTTGCGGCGGGTCTCGCCGAGGCGGCGGACCAGCTCCACCAGGGTCTTGCGCTCCTGTTCCATCCGCTGGTCGGCCCGCTCCCGCGCGTGCCGGATGCTGTCCCGCCGGCCGCCCGCCTCCATGCGGCCGGCGAAGATGCCACGGACCCCGACGAACGCGAAGACCAGCGCCACGAGCACGAGCACGACGGCGAACCCGAACGGCACCGCGACCGCCGCGGCGAGCAGCAGGACGGCGGCGGCGAACCAGGCATAGCGCTGCCACGCCTTCGACGGTCCTTCGGGGAAACGCGCTTCGATCGCCCGTTGCAGCCCGTCGACGTCGGCGGGCACCGGCCCGTTGGCCCGGACGCGAACCGACTGCCGCTCGACGACGACCGTCTGCTCCTGCGGGTCGGGCACGTCGGTCTCCGCGCACAGCGCCTCGCCGACCGCGAGCAGGCGGTCCCGCAGCACCCGCCGGGCCAGCGCGCGCGGCCCCGGCGCCTCTCCGAACGCGTCCGCCACCAGCAGCGTCAGCGGCAGCCCCACCGGATCGTCCCAGCGTCTGGCCGGGGTGAGCTCGCGATCGTCGATCACCGCCCGCAGTTCCTTGATCCGCCGCAGCGTCGCCGACTCCTCGTCGCTGCCCTCGTCCACGAGGCCGGGCAGCAGTGCCTCCAGCGCCGCCCGGCTCCCGGCGCCTTCCTCCGGGGCGGCCGCCGGGTCGGTCGACCCGGCCCAGTCCCGCAGGGCGGCGAGGCGGGACCCCGCGGTCAGGGCGGCGACGGCGCCGCGGTCCGAGGCGGACGTCAGGCCCGTCACCGGTACCGTCGCCGGCAGGTCCTGGGTCCGGTCCGTGAGCCAGCGGTCGAGCGCCGCGCGCCGCTCGTCGTCGAGGCCGGTGACCAGGGCGGTCAGCCGCGCGGCGACGAGCTCCCGGGCCGTGTCGCCGAGGTGGCCGTCGGCGGCGGCCGTCCAGACCGCGCGCTCGGCCGCGGTGAGCTGGGTGTCGGCCGCGAGCTCGGGCAGGGCCTCGCCCACCCACCGGACGTCGGCGGCGGCGCCCGACATGACGAGCAGCAGCGCGGTCCGTTGAAGGTCGCGCCCGGCGGCGCGGTCGAGGTCGGCGGAGGGGTCGTCGCCCCGGCTGAGGGCGGCCAGGGCGGACGCGGCGGGGGACAGCCAGTACCCGTCGACGTCGGCCAGGGTGGCGGGCAGGGCCGGGGCGGCGCCGGCCCGGAAGGCCAGGACCTGACGCATCCGGTACCGGGCGCGGGCGGCCTCGTCGAAGCCGGCGAGATCGGCCCGCAGGTCACTGAGCTCGACGAACGCGTCGAAGGACCGGATCAGGCGGCTGAGGCGCTGCTCCAGGGAGCCCTGCAGCCGGGACAGCTGCGAGCGCAGCGCCCGGCTCTCGGCGCGCTGGCCGTCGAGCGAGGACTCGATCTCGCGGATCGCCCGCTGCTGCTTGTAGTCCTGCCAGCTGTCGCTGACGAGCCAGTCCTGGAACGCGCTGTCGGACACCGGGAAGGACCTCCAGTCGATCGATCTCTCCGGCACGGTACCGATGTCGCGCCAATCCGGCAGGGCCGGCCGGGTCCGACTTTTCCCGACAAACGGCGACGTATATGGTTAGACGTCTATGTTTGCTACGGGGAGGTCCGGCATGAGGAAACGTCTGTTGGTGGCCGCTGCGATCGTGGCCGCCGGGGTCGGGGTCGTCGCGGTGCCCGAGGCACAGGCCGCGGCCGGGCCCGTCGCGCTGCCCGCGGGCCAGTACACGCTCGCCGCCGACTACCACCGCTACGACGCGCTCAACGATGCGCTCGCGGGCACGCTCGGCACCGCGGCCGTGCACACCGTCATGGACAACGCCAACCACGACCGGACCGGGATCACCGACTCGCTCGGGATCGCCGGCTTCCAGACCGGGTTCCGGTTCGACAGCGGCGACAACAGCGACTGTGCCAACTATCCGCAGGGCATCACCACCAGCCGCGACGCGGTCGGGACGGCCGGCGGCGGCAACTACGACGGGCATCAGCTCGTGCTCGTGAGCTGGTACACCAAGGACGGCTGCGACGGGGACTCCGCACGCAGCCGGATCACGCTCGTCGACTGGGACGCCACCTACCCGAACAAGTACCGGAAGATCCTGCTCGTCGAGGCCACCGGGACCGCGGCCGCGCCCAGCTTCAAGGACGTGAAGGTCCACGCCGGCGGGGTGTCGTGGTACGGGGACCATTTGTACGTGGCCGACACCGGGCACGGGCTGCGGGTGTTCGACCTGCGCAAGATCCTCGAGACGGACACCGGGGGCACCGCGGACCAGATCGGGCGGCAGGCCGACGGGGCGACGTACTACGCGCACAACTACGCGTACGTGCTGCCGCAGGTCGGAACCGTCACCGCGGCGACCACGTCGGGCACGGCGCTCGCCTGGTCGACCGTCTCGCTCGACCGGGTCGACCGGTCGCTGGTGATGACGGAGTACACCTGCTCGTCCGGCTGCACCGACTACCCGAACCGGGCGCCGCGGGCGGTGCGGTTCCCGTTCGCCGCCGGCGGGACCACGTTCGCCGCGGCCACGACCGCCTCGCAGGCGCTGCAGCTGCCCTGGTACAAGCTCAACGGGGTGGCCTCGCACAACAGGCGCTGGTGGTTCAACTCGTCCGGGTCCAAACAGCTGTACTACTGGACGCCCGCCGACGGCGCCCACACCTACGCGTGGGTGAGCGGCGGGGAGAGCATCAGCTACTGGGAGGACGCGACCGGACCGGACCTGCTCTGGTCGCTGCAGGAGATTGTCGGGCACCGCAATGTCTTCGCTGTGACTCAAGCGACCTACGGGGCCTGATTCGGGAGTACATTGCTCCCGTTTTCCAGACCGGGGACGATGGGGAGAGCGACATGAGCCAGACCGACATTGACGACCCCGACCTGACCGGCGACGCGCTCGCCACGGTCGAGCCGGCCTCCGCGATCGTTCCGGCCCAGGCCGGGGCGCCGGAGCAGGAGCACTCGCGCTTCGACGAGGCGGCCGAGAAGGTCACCACGTTCGCGTCCGGGGCGGCGGACCGGGTGGGCGACTTCGC
Source organism: Dactylosporangium sp. NPDC049140 (assembly GCF_040648435.1). Taxonomy (NCBI): domain Bacteria; kingdom Bacillati; phylum Actinomycetota; class Actinomycetes; order Micromonosporales; family Micromonosporaceae; genus Dactylosporangium; species Dactylosporangium sp. NPDC049140. The sequence continues at coordinate 155,959 of NZ_JBEZDS010000002.1, forward strand.
GGCGAGCACGGCGGCCGCGTCCGGGCGCGTGGCGTCGCAGGTCGTCGACCGGCTGCGCAACAACGCGGAGCTGGCCGCCGACCGCGGTACCACCACCATCGCCGACGAGGTGGTGGAGAAGATCGCCGGGATCGCCGCGCGGCAGGTCGAGGGCGTGTACGACCTCGGCGGCGACGTCGCCCGGGTGTTCGCGTCGGTGCGCGACCGCATCGGGCTCGGCGACGACGAGCGGGAGAACGGCAACCGGGGCGTCACCGTGCGCCTGGAGGGGCGCAACGCCACGGTGCGCGTCACGCTCGTGATCGAGTACGGCTACGTGGTGTACTCGGTGGCCGAGAAGGTGCGCACGCAGGTCATCGGCTCGGTCGAGAACCTGCTGGGCCTCGAGGTGACCGCGGTCGACATCGTCGTGGACGACGTGTACGTCGCGGAGCAGGAGAAGGCGGCCGCTTAGCGCCATCGCTGAGGCCCGCACCGGGAAAGGAGCGGGCCTTAGCGATCGTTCAGGTGGGGCCGCTAGCATCATGGTTATGGACGCCCACGAGATCGCCGACGGGCGCGCCCGCTGGCAGCGCCGCTACGACGAGGCCCGCAAGCGCGACGCCGACTTCACCACGCTGTCCGGCTCGCCGGTCGAGCCGGTGTACGGCCCGCCCGAGGGCGCCGACCTGCCCGGCTTCGAGCGTATCGGCTGGCCCGGCGAGTACCCGTACACCCGCGGCCTGCACGCGACCGGGTACCGCGGGCGGACGTGGACCATCCGCCAGTTCTCCGGGTTCGGCAACGCGCAGCAGACCAACGCGCGGTACAAGATGCTGCTCGGCGCGGGCGGCGGCGGCCTCTCGGTGGCCTTCGACATGCCGACGCTGATGGGCCGCGACTCCGACGAGCCGCAGTCGCTGGGCGAGGTCGGGCACTGTGGCGTCGCGATCGACTCCGCCGCCGACATGGATGTGCTCTTCGACGGCATCCCGCTGGCCGACGTGACCACGAGCATGACCATCTCCGGGCCGGCGGTGCCGGTGTTCTGCATGTACCTGGTGGCGGCCGAGCGGCAGGGGGCCGACCTCTCGCGGCTGGACGGCACGCTGCAGACGGACATCTTCAAGGAGTACATCGCGCAGAAGGAGTGGCTCTTCCCGCCCGAGCCGCACCTGCGCCTCATCGGCGACCTCATGGAGTACACCAACCGGCACATCCCGCGGTACAAGCCGCTGTCGGTGTCCGGGTACCACATCCGCGAGGCCGGGTCGACCGCCGCGCAGGAGCTCGCGTTCACGCTCGCCGACGGCTTCGGCTACGTCGAGCTGGGCCAGTCCCGCGGGCTGGACGTCAACACGTTCGCGCCCGGGCTGAGCTTCTTCTTCGACGCGCACATCGACTTCTTCGAGGAGATCGCCAAGTTCCGCGCGGCCCGGCGCATCTGGGCCCGGTGGCTGCGCGACGTCTACGGCGCCACCAGCGAGAAGGCGCTCTGGCTGCGCTTCCACACGCAGACCGCGGGCGTGTCGCTGACGGCGCAGCAGCCGTACAACAACGTCGTGCGCACCGCCGTCGAGGCGCTCTCGGCCGTGCTCGGCGGCACCAACTCGCTGCACACCAACGCGCTGGACGAGACCCTCGCGCTGCCGACCGACGAGGCGGCCGAGATCGCCCTGCGCACCCAGCAGGTGCTCATGGAGGAGACCGGCATCACCAACGTCGCCGACCCGCTCGGCGGTTCCTGGTACGTCGAGGCGCTCACCGACCGCATCGAGGCCGAGGCGGAGGCGATCTTCGCCCGCATCCGCGACATGGGCCGCAGCCAGGCGACACAGGCCCCGTCGGCGGAGGCGCAGCCGGTCGGCGCCGGGTCCGGCTCGATCACCGCCGGCATCCTGCGCGGGATAGAGGACGGCTGGTTCATGTCCGAGATCGCCGACTCCGCCTTCGCCTACCAGCAGGCGGTCGAGAAGGGCGACAAGCGCGTCGTCGGGGTCAACGTGCACACCGGCTCACTCACCCGCGACCTGGACATCATGCGCGTCTCCCACGAGGTCGAGGTGGAGCAGAAGAAGCTCCTGACCGAGCGGCGCGCGCAGCGCGACAACGCCCTCGTTAAGGAGCGGCTGGAGCGCATGGTGGCGGCGGCCCGCGGCGGGGAGAACATGATCCCGTCGATGCTGGACGCGGCCCGGGCCGAGGCGACGCTGGGCGAGATCTGCGGCGCGCTGAAGGAGGAGTGGGGCATCTACCGCGAGCCCGCGCGGTTCTAGCGATCTCCCGTTACCCAACCGCAATACAAGACCGCAACCGGTACCGTCCCCCGCTGGTCTGTTTACGAACGACCTTGACCACGGGGAGGGGCCTTGCTGGCACTCGTGCTCGCAGCGCTGCGGGCCCGGCGCGTCCAGGCGCTGACGTTGGTGCTGCTCAGCACCCTTGCCGGCGCAGCTGCGGCGGCCGCGCCCTGGTACGTGCTGGCGTCGACGGAACGGATCGCCACGCGGCACGTGGACAACGCGCCGATCCAGGAACGGTCCCTGGAGACCATCGGCGAGGGCCCCGTCGAGGGTGGCTCGGTCGAGGCGCAGATCGCCGCCCAGGCCGAGCTGACCCAGCGCATCGTGGGGCTGTCGGGCTTCGTGACGTACACCGAGGCGTTCCTCGACGGCACGCCCAGCACCGGCAGTTCGCAGGGGACCAAGGGCGGCGGCACCGACGCGCGCAACACCGACTCCCCGCTCGCCGTGCGCACCGACGTCTGCTCGCACGCGACGTTCGAGGGCCGCTGCCCGTCGGCCGCCGACGAGGTCGCGGTGAGCTACCGCACCGCCCGGTGGCTGCGGGTCAAGGCCGGCGACACGCTGGCCTACGGCGCGGTGACGCTGACCAAGCCGCTGCAGCTCAAGGTCGTCGGCGTGTACCGCCCCGACGACCCCGCCGCCCCGTTCTGGAGCAGCAACGCCGACCTCGTCGCGCAGGCCCTGCCGACCAGCGCCCCGCCGGAGATGACCGAGCCGGTCGACGACGCGCTGCTGGCCGCGCCCGCGCTGTTCGACAAGAGCCTGTCCGGCGTCACCATCCGCACGATCGTCGACATGGTCGCGCAGCCGCGGCTGCTCGTCGACAACGCACCCGGGGACGTCACCGACCGGCTGGCCGGGGCGACCGTCGAGGCGGGCAACAACCGGCTGACGCTCAACACCCAGCTGCCCGAGACCATCGGCAAGGTCGAGCGCGACCGGCAGCTGGTGTCCCTGGGCGTGCCGGTCGGCGCCTTCCAGCTGCTCATCCTGTGCTGGTTCGCGCTGTACCTCGCGGTCAAGTACACCGGCGAGGAGCGGCGCCCCGACGTCGGCCTGGTGAAGCTGCGCGGCGCCACCCGCCTGCGCACGTGGGCCCTCGTCAGCGGGCAGAGCGCCCTGCCGATGCTGGCCGGCGCGCTGCTCGGGCTGCCCATCGGCTACGCCGCCGCCACCGCCGTCAACGGGACCATCAACGACACCCGGGTCAACGCGCTCGCGTTCGGGCTGTCGGTCGGCGCGGTCGTCGTGGCCGTGCTCGGCGCCCTGCTCGCCGCGCTGCTGGCCGAGCGCCGCTCGCTCTCCTCCAGCGTCTCCGACCTGCTGCGCCAGGCCTCCGCCCGCAACCGCGTCTGGCGCGACCTGTTCGACCTCGTGCTCGTCGTGCTCGCGGTCGTCGCCGTCTACCAGGTCAAGCACCGCGCCGCGGGCGACGCGGCCGGTCTCGCGCTGCTGGCGCCCGGGCTCGCCGCGCTGGCCTTCGCGCTCGTCGCCGCGCGGCTGATCACGTTCACCGCGGGCCGGATGGTCGAGGGGGCGCTGCGCCACGGCCATCCCGGCCGCGCGCTCACCGCCATCTACCTCGCCCGCCGCCCCGGCGTGCACCGGCTCGCCGCGCTCATGATCGCGACGGTCGCGCTGCTGTGCACGTCGGCGCTGACCTGGAACGCCGGGCGCAGCGCGGGCGAGACCCGGGCCCAGCTCGAGGTCGGCGCGGACAAGGTGCTCACGGTGCGGGCCGAGAACCGCCTCGCGCTGCTCAACGCCGTGCGGGCGACCGACCCGGACGGCAAGTTCGCGATGGCCGCGGTCGCCTCGGTGATCTCCAACAACGACCGGGTGCTGCTCGTGGACAGCCCGCGGCTGGCCGCGGTGGCGACCTGGCGGCCCGAGTACGGGCCGAGCGCCGCCCAGACCGCGGCCCTGCTGCACCCGGCCGCCCCGGCGCCGGTGAGCATGACCGGCGGGGAGCTGACGGCCGACATCACGACCCACTTCGCGACCGAGGAAGCCGGCCGGGTGGTGTACCTCGACGCCGTCTTCGGCAACGCGAAGGGCGAGCGGATCGCCGGCCGGTTCGGCCCGCTCGCCGAGGGCCGGACGACCCTGAAGGCCCCGGTGCCCGGCTGCGAGAGCCCGCCCGGCTGCCGGCTCAGCTCGCTGCAGATCGTGCAGAGCACGCAGGAGCAGAAGATCTTCTTCGCCGCCCGGCCCGGCCCCGACATCGTCGTGCACGGCCTGACCGCGGGCGGCCAGGCGGTGCTGAGCAAGGAACTGCTCGCCGACCGGACGCGCTGGCGCCTCGGCGTCAACGGCAACCCGCCCAACCTCATCGTCACCCCGGTCGCCGACGGGCTGCGCCTGACCGTCGCGCCGGTGCGCAGCAGCGGGGTGAGCGACCCGGGCGTGTACCCGCTCGACACCCCGGCCCCGCTGCCCAGCGTGCGGGCCACCCGGTTGCAGCCGCGGCTGGTGGGTGACCAGCGGGTCAGCTACGGCTCGGTGTCGATCTCGGAGGACGTCGCCGCGACCGCGCGGGCGCTGCCCCGGCTCGGCACCCGCGGCGTGCTCATCGACCTCGAGTACGCCGACCGGCTCGGGGCCGACTTCGGCGCGGGGGAGTCGCTGCAGGTGTGGCTCAACGCGAGCGCCCCGGCGAACATCACGCAGCTGCTGCAGGACCGGGGCCTGATCGTGCTCGGTGAGGAGACGATCGACGGCACCGCCGACCGGTACGCCTCCTTCGGCCCGCCGCTCACCCTGCAGTTCATGCTGCTGTCCGGGATCGTCGGCTTCGCCCTGGCCATCGGGGCCGCGACCGTCGTCGGCGCCGTCGAGCGCCGCCCGCGGGCCCGGGAGCTGGGCGCGCTGCGGTCCCAAGGCGCATCGGCCGGCCTGATAAGACGCGTCGGTATAGAGGGGTACCTCGTGCTGGCCATCTCCTCGCTGGTGTTCGGGCTGATACTGGCCGCGGTCATCCGGGCCTACATCGGCGACGTCCTGCCCTACTTCGCCGACGGTTGGAGCGCGCCGTGAGTGGTCCGGAGCGGAGCGGAGGGGCCGCTCACCATGGGCTCAGTGTTGACTCGCGGCGGTGCCGGAGCGAAGCGGAGGTGCCGTCGTGAGTGGTCCGGAGCGGAGCGGAGGGGCCGCTCACCATGGGCTCAGTGTTGACTCGCGGCGGTGCCGGAGCGAAGCGGAGGTGCCGTCGTGAGTGGTCCGGAGCGGAGCGGAGGGGCCGCTCACCATGGGCTCAGTGTTGACTCGCGGCGGTGCCGGAGCGAAGCGGAGGTGCCGTCGTGATCGGGCTGGCCCTTGCGATGGTGCGGGCTCGGCCCGGGCAGGCCCTCACCGCGTTCCTGCTGGCCGTGTTCGCGATGGCGGCGGCCGTCAGTGCCCCGGTGTACTCCACGACCGCCGACCGCGCCGTGGTGCACAGCCAGGTCGCGGCGGCGCCCACGAGCGAGCGCGTCGTGCAGGCGCGGCGCACCTCGCCCTCGCCCCAGGACCACGAGTTCGAGAACCTGCTGCCGCAGCTGTTCAACGGCGGCGGCTTCGCGAGCGTGTTCAGCACCGAGTACGACATCATGATCGTCCCGGACGACCTGAAGATCGAGCCGATCGCGCCGCGGTTCGTCTACCGCGACGACGTCTGTGCCCACGTGCGCATCACGGCCGGCCGGTGCTTCATCAGCGAGACCGAGGTCATCCTCAGCACCGCGCAGGTGCAGCAGCTCGGAGTGCACATCGGCGACGTGCTGCAGGCCGCCTACGCCAAGACGGACCCGAAGGGCGGCGACTTCTTCGAGGCCGGCAAGCGCGCCCAGCTCACCCTGGTCGGCTCGTACGACCCGATCAACAAGGCCGAGCAGTACTGGTCCGACCTCGACTACTTCAACCCGCGCGCCAGCGCCCGCTTCACGACCGAGCCCGCCCTCGCCGGCCGGCTGACCCTGGAGGCGATGGAGCACGGCCCGGAGAAGCAGGCCCTCGACGTCGTCATCGACGACTCGGCGATCACCCGCGAGTCGCTGGACGGCATCAGCGCCCAGGTGCAGGCCGGCAAGGGCAAGCTCGAGGCGCTGCCCGGCCACGCGGTCGTCAGCACCGGCCTGCCGGCCCTGCTCACGCGCATCGACGGCGACCGCAGCCTGGTGGCCCAGGTCGTTCCGGTGGCGGCGGTACCGCTGGTGCTGCTGTGCTGGTTCGTGCTGTTCATCGCCGTGGCCTCGGCGACCCAGGAGCGGCGGCGCGAGCTCGGCCTGTTCTCCCTGCGCGGCCTCACCGCCCCGCGGCGCTGGTGGCTCGCGGCCGGCGAGAGCATCGTGCCGATCCTGGGCGGCGCCGTCGCCGGCTTCTTCCTCGGCCACTACCTCGTCCGATTCGCCGCCTGGGCGCTGCTGAGCACCTCCTCGGACGTGCCGATCTCGGCCGGGCTGAACTGGTGGGCGGGCGTATCCCTCGGCGGCGCGCTGCTGGCCGCCCTGCTCGCCCAGCGCGCCGAGCTGGCCAAGCGGACCGTCGACCTGCTGCGCAACGTGCCCAGCCGGCTGTCGCGCTGGAGCGCGCCGGTCTTCGAGGTCGTAGTCGTGGTGCTGGCCGCCGTCTCGGTGGTCCAGCTGCGGCGGGGCGGCAGCGGACTGACCGGTTTCGCGCTCGTCGCCCCGTCGGCCGTGGTGATCGCCGTCGCCCTGGTCGCGGCCCGCCTCGTGCTGCCCATCGCCGAGCGCATCGGGCGCCGCGCCTCCCGCCGCGGGCGGATCGGGCCGATGCTGGCCGCCTACGCGCTCTCCCGCCGGCCCGGCACCCAGCGCATCCTCGCCCTCTTCGTCGTCGCGATCGGCCTGCTGGTCTTCTCCGCGACCGCGGCCGGCGCGTCCGCCGACGCCCGGGACCACCGCGCCCGGGTCCAGCTCGGCGCGTCGCGGGTGCTCACCGTCGACCCGCTCACCCGCGCCGCGCTGCTGTCGAAGGTCCGCGCCGTCGACCCCCACGGGCAGTTCGCCATGGCGACCGCGATGCTGCCGCCCGCCGAGGACGGCACGCCGCCGGTGCTGGCCGTAGACAGCCAGGCGCTCGCGGCCACCGCGCTGTGGGACGACTCGCGGATCTCCGCGGCCGAGGCGGCCACGCTGCTGCACCCGCCGCTCGGACGCGACCCGATCCAGGTCGACAACAAGGAGATCTCGCTCGACGTCACCATCGACAAGCTCGTCGACGCGTTCCGGGTGCACTGGGTCGCGGTCGTGGTGCCCGAGGACGGGTCCGACGTCGGCCGCGTCGACCTGGGCGCGGTGACCACCGGCCGCAAGACGTACGTGCGCAACCTGCCGATGTGCGTGAACGGCTGCCGGCTCGCGGCGCTGGAGCTCGAGCAGCCCGAGGAGCGCGGCTTCGACGCCACCGTCGTGCTGCACAGCCTCAGCCAGCACGGCAAGGCCATCGTCGACGAGGCGGGCTTCGCGCAGACCGACAGCTGGCGGGTGCCGGACACGCCGGGGCCGAAGCTGCTCGTGCCGACGCTCACCGGGCAGCAGGACGGGCTGCGGGCCGAGATCTCCAACTACAAGGGCGCCGACACCGCGATGCGGGTCATGCCGACCGACGTGCCCAACCCGCTGCCCCTCATCGCGGCCCGCACCGCCGGGTTCGGCGACCACATCACCGGCCTGGACGGGGCGCTGCAGCCGACCCAGCTCGCCGGCGAGGTCGAGACGGTGCCGCGGCTCGGCTACGGGGGCGGGATCGTCGACCTGGACTACGCCGAGCGGCTCTCGACGGACGGGGGCGACGCGCGGTACCCGCAGATCTTCCTCGGCCCGAAGGCGCCCGCGGACGTCGTGGACCAGCTGCGCAAGCAGGGCCTGACGATCAGCCTCGACCGGCCGCTCGGCCCGGTGCGCGACGCGCTCGACGAGCAGGGGCCGGCCATCGCGCTGCGCTTCCACGAGATGGCCGGGGTGCTGGCGGTGATCCTCGCCGTCGGCGCGCTGTGGCTGGTCGCGAGCCTCGACCGGCAGCGCCGCCGCGGGGAGCTGCGCGCGCTGCGCGCGCAGGGCGTCTCGCGCCGGGACGCGTCCGCCAGCGGCTACCTCGCCCTGGTCGGCACCGCGGTCCTGCTCGCCCCGTTCGCGGCACTGGCCAGCTGGCTGCTGGTGCGCGAGTATCTTCCGGTGTTCAGCGACGACGCCCAGGGCTTCAAGGCCGCATACTGGCCGTCGCCGATGCCCGTCATCGTCGCGTGGGCGGCCGCCGCGGTGGTGCTCGCCGCGGCCGCGGTCGTCGCCGGGGCCAGGCTGCGTGCGGCCGCGACAACGAAGCGCTGAGGGACCACAGCGAGGGAATGGGGACGCGATGAACGGATTGGCGGTCGCCTGCCGGCGGGTCGTGCACATCTACCGGGCCGAGGCGGGCGACGTCGTCGCGCTGGCCGGGGTCGACCTGTCGATCGGGCCGGGCGAGACGCTGGCCCTGGTCGGGCCCTCGGGCTCCGGCAAGTCGACGCTCATCGCGCTGCTCGCCGGGCTCATGCGGCCGTCGGCCGGCCGGGTCAACATCGGCACGTACGACATGGGCAAGCTCTCCGACGGCGAGATCGCCCGGCTGCGCGGGACCGAGATCGGCGTGGTGCTGCAGGGCGCGGCGCGCAACCTGCTGCCGTACGCCTCGCTGCACCGCAACATCTGGCTGGCCCAGCGGCGGGCGGCGCGCACCGAGGGCATCAAGCTCGACGACCCGGACCGCATCCTCGACCTGGTCGGCCTGCCCGGGCTCGGCCGCGCCCGCATCGACGAGCTCGCCCCCGGCGCCCGGCAGCGCGCGGCGCTCGCCGTCGGCATCGCGGCCGGCCCCGGCCTGCTGCTCGTCGACGAGCCCACCAGCCAGCTCGACACGCACGGCCGCGACGAGGTCCTGGAGGCCCTCGAGACCGTCAACCGCGAGCGCAACACCACGATCGTCGTCGTCACCCACGACGGGGACGTCGGCACCCGGCTCGGGCGCGCCGTGACCATCCGCGACGGCCGGGTCGGCGCCGAGGGGCGCGACGGGCAGGACTTCGCGGTGGTGGCGGGCGACGGCACGGTACAGCTGCCACCGGAGGTTCTCGGCGACTTCCCGCCGGGGACGCTCTTCACCGTCGAGCACATCGACGGGTCCGTCACACTGGTTGCGGGTGGATCCGACCGATCACTTGCGGCAGAGCACTAGGGCCACGTGTAAAACTAGGGCCATGACGGACCCACGCCAGTCTCAGTCGATCTTCACCCGCGGGGCGGTGGACCTCGGCGCCCTGGCCGCCCGCAATACCGCGGCCACGGCGCAGCGGTCCGCCCCCGAGGCCGCCGCGGGAGTCCCCGGCGGCGCCAACGTGATCGAGGTCACGGAGGCGAGTTTCCAGCAGGACGTCATCCAGCGCTCGCTGACGGTGCCGGTCGTCGTCGACTTCTACGTCGCCGGCAGCGCGCCCGACCAGCAGTTCTCGCCGCTGCTGACCCAGCTCGCGGCCGAGGGCGGCGGCACCTGGACGCTCGCCCGCGTCGACATCGAGACGAGCCCACGCCTCGCGCAGATGTTCCGCATCCAGAACATCCCGTTCGTCGTGGCCATCGTCGGCGGTCAGCCGGTCGACGCCTTCAACCAGGCGCTGCCCGAGCCGCACCTGCGCCAGTGGATCGACGCGGTGCTCAAGGCGGCCGGCGTCGAGGTCGAGCAGCCCGAGGACCCGCGCCTGCTCGACGCGGACGACGCCATGGCCGACGGCGACCTCGACGCCGCCGAGGCCGCCTACCGCAAGATCCTCGACGAGACTCCGAACGACGTCGTCGCCGAGTCCGGGCTCGCCCAGGTGGGGCTGCTGCGCCGCACCGACGGCATCGACCTGGCCGGCGTGCTCGCCGCGGCCCAGGCCGCCCCCGACGACCTGGACGCGCAGATGCTCGCGGCCGACGTCGAGGTGCTCACCGGCGAGGCCGACAAGGGGTACACGCGCCTCGTCGGACTCATCCGCCGCACGGCGGGCGACGAGCGCGAGGCCGTGCGCAAGCACCTCCTCTCGCTGTTCACCGTCGCCGGCCCCGACGACCCCGCGGTCGCCAAGGCCCGCCGGGCACTGGCGAGCGCGCTGTTCTGACGGCGGCCGCCATGCGCCGCATCGCCGTCGTCGACGCGCCGAGCAACCTGGGGTTACGGCCACCGACCGCATCCTCGGTGCCCGGCTGCGCCAAGGCGCCCGGCGCGCTGCGCGACCACAACCTGCTGGCCCGCCTGGGTGCGCGCGACGCCGGCTGCATCACCCCGCCGCGGTACGACCCGGCGGGGTGGCAGCCCGGCGACGGCGTGGCCCAATCGGCCGAGATCGCCACGTTCGTCAAGCGCCTCGCCGACCGCATCGGCTCGATCCTCGGCGCCGGCGACTTCCCGCTCGTGCTCGGCGGGGACTGCTCGATCCTGCTCGGCGCCGGCCTGGCCATGCGCCGCTACCAGAACGAGGCCGGCGGGCGCATCGGGCTGGTCTACGTCGACGGGCACTCCGACTTCCGCCACGAGGGCAACGCCTCCTACGTGGGCGCCGCGGCGGGCGAGGCGCTGGCCCTCGCGACCGGCCGCGGCCAGGCGAACCTCGCCTCGATCGAGCAGCGCCGGCCGTACTTCCGCGACGTCGACGTAGCGCTGCTGGGCATCCGCACCCACGACGAGTACCGCCTCGACCTGCAGGCCGCCGGGATCGTCGCCCGCGCCGTGCCGGAGCTGCGCTCGGACGGGGCCGCCCGGTCCGCGCAGTGGGCCCGCGACCAGCTGCGCGACTGCGCCGGCTTCTGGGTGCACGTCGACGTGGACGTACTCGACCCGGCCGTGATGCCGGCGGTGGACGCCCCGGACGTCGGCGGAATCGCGTACCGCGAGCTGGAGATCCTGCTCAGCGGGCTCATCGCCGACCCGCGCTGCCTGGGCGCGCAGGTCACGGTGTTCGACCCGGACTACGACCCGGACGGGCAGTACGCGGCGGAGGTCGCCGACGTGCTCGTGGCCGGGCTGGAGCCGCTCATCACGTCGTCGGCCCTCGTGGCGGCCTCGCCGGACCCAGTCATCTCGGCGCCGCCGTTCGCCGACCCGGTGTCGGCGCCGCCGGTCTCCGCCCCGCCGCTGGCGACACCCCGGCCGCCGGCGTCGCTGCCGCCGCTGCGGCCGTCGCCGGAGGGGCATTCGCCCTTGACGCCGGAGGAGCTGCTGTCCGGCGGGTCGTCGCTCGCCGACTGGGGCACCTTCGCCACGCCGACGTCACCCGCCGCCGCGCCGACGTCACCCGCCGCCGCGCCGACGTCACCCGCCGCCGCGCCGACTTCTCCGGCCGCCGCGCCGACGTCACCCGCCGCGCCGACGTCCCCGGCCGCCGTGCCGACTTCTCCGGCCGCGCCGACGTCACCGGCCGCCGTGCCGACGTCCCCGACCGCCGTGCCGACTTCTCCGGCCGCGCCGACGTCCCCGGCCGCCGCGCCGACGTCACCCGCCGCCGGGCCGACCTTCCCGGCCGCCCCGGTTTCGGCCGCCACCCCGACTTCACCTGCCGCTCCGATCCCGGCCGCGGCGCCGGCTTCGCCCGCCGTGTCGTGGCCCGCCGATTTCGGCTTGCCCGCTGCACCCGCCGGGTCTGTTCCGGTTGAGCCCGGCGCCGGCTTGAGCGCTGTTCCGGTGTTCGCATCCCCATCACCCGACGTCGCCACCTCCTCGTCCGACATTTCCGACATTTCCGAAATGTTGAGCGATGGGGCGGACCTGCGAGGGGAAGTGGAGGACGATCGCCGTCGCGGAGACGCGGATGGCCTCGGTGCGGGCGTAAACGGCGGCCGTCGCGAAGATGAGGACGGCGGAGTCCGCACGGGCGTGGATGGTGGCCTCCGCGGAGACGTGGACGGTGGTTTCCGCGCGGGCGTAAACGGCGGCCACCGCGAACATGAGGGCGTGGACGGTGGCCCCCGCGGAGACGTGGACGGTGGCCTTCGTGGAGACGTGGACGGCTGGGACGAGTGGCCCGCGGACGAGGAGCGCGCCGCCGTGCTCCGGGCCGACCCGGCGGATGAGCAGCCCGGCGACGCGGGTGGCGACCAGGGCGATCCGGCGGCGGACAAGCCGGCCTGGCTGCTCGGGCGGTACAGCCGCTCCGCGTCCCTGTCGCTCGACTCGCTGCCCCGGGACTCGCTCGGGCCCGGCGGGCTCAAGCGCGGCGGCGGCAACGGCCCGTTCGTGCCCGCCCAGGCCGCCCGGCGCGGCGCCGACGACTCGCCCGAGTCGCCGCTGACCGATGTCGTGCCCGCCGCGCGTACGCCCGTCGAGGAAGAAGAGCCCGCAGGCTGAGCGACGGCCGGGCCCCGACGGGGAGCCCGGCCGCCGCGCCAGGTCAGCCGACCGTCTGGAAGAACTTGCCGGCGATCGGGACGGCCGCCGCGGTCGAGGCGCCGCCGTTCTCGACGAACACGCAGAAGGCGATGTCGCCGCGGTAGCCCATGAACCACGAGTGGGTGTGGGCGGGATCGTTGTCGTACTCGGCGGTGCCCGTCTTGCCCCGCAGGTCGCCCGGGAGGTTCTTGAGCTGGCTCGCGGTGCCCTCGGTGACCACCTCGCGCATCATCTGCCGCAGGGCGTCCACGGAGGCCTGGTTGAGCTGCGGGCCGTCGGCCGCGGGGCTCTTCGGGGCCGGCTCCAGCACGAGCTGCGGCTGCTTCCACTGCCCGCGCGCGATGCCCGCCGCCGCGGCCGCCATGATGACCGGCGAGACGAGGTTGGTGCCCTGGCCGAACGCGGCCGCCGCCTGCTCGGCCTTCGAGCCGTTCACCGAGATCTTGCCGCTGAACACGTCGGTGCCGAGGTCCCACTGGACGCCCAGGCCCAGCGACTGGGCGGTCTTGCCCAGGCCGTCGGGGGCGATCTGGGGCGCGAGCGAGGCGAACGCCGTGTTGCAGGACTTCGAGAAGTCGGTGCGCAGCGGTACGTTGCCGAGCTCCTCGTCGTGGGAGTTCTTGAACGTGCGGCCGTCGACCGTGAGCGTCTTCGGGCAGGCCACGACCGACTCGCCGGTCATGCCCTTGTCCAGCACCGCGAGCGCGGTGACCGCCTTGAGCATCGAGCCGGGCGGGGTCTGGCCGACGAGCGCGAAGTTGTTCGCGGCCGCGCCGGGGCCGTTGGCGACCGCGACGATCTTGTTATCGCTGATGCGGATCGCCACCAGGGCCGAGCGCCGCGTCTCGCCCGCGAGGGCCTGCTCCGCCGCGTTCTGCATGTTGACGTCGAGGGTGAGCTTCACCGAGGTCCCGGTGGTGGGGTCGGAGGCGAAGAACTCCTTGTCGGGCGTGCCCTGCGGCATGGAGACGATCACCTTGACGCCGGGCTTGCCCTGCAGGTCGCCGTCGTACTTCTGCTGCAGCCCGGCCAGCCCGACCACGTCCCCGACCTGGTACTTGCCGGGGTTCTTGTCCATGATCTCCTTCGTCACCTCGCCGGTCGTGCCCAGCAGGGCGCGGGCGAACTGCGCGGAGGGGGCCAGGGCCTGCGTCGAGTTGCGGGTGATCACGCCCGGCGTCGAGTTCAGCTTGTTCGCGATCGGGTCGAAGACCTCCTTGCGCAGCGTCACGATCTGCACGAAGGCGTCGGGCGCGGCCTTCTTCACCTTGTCCGGCAGGCCCGACACGTCGACGTCGACCTTCGCCTGCTTGAACGCGTCTGTCAGATTCTTGACCACGATGTTGATGTCGGTGATCGAGCGCGGCTGGACACCGATCGTCACGACCGGCTTACTGCTCACGATCGGCTGGCCGGCGCCGTCGAGGATGCTGCCGCGCGTGCCCGCCGTCTTGCGGACCGCCAGCTTGTCGGTCGGCTCGAGCTTGGGGTTGATGGTCTTCGCGTCGAAGACGACCGTCCACTGCTTGTCGACCCGCTTGGCGTCGACCGTCGTGTCGTACTCCCACGTCGAGTCGGCGACCGGCCACGCCACGTGCACGACGGCGCTGCTGTTGTCGTCCTTGACCACCGGCGCGCCCTTGAGAGTGAGCTTCGGCGGGTGGGCCGCGAGGTCGCCGGCGACCGTCGTCCACAGCTTCTGCGCCGCGTCGCCGGAGAGGGCTTTACCGTCCTGACCCAAGAACTTCAGGCCCCCGATGTTGCCCTGCTCCCAGGCCCCCAGGAAGGTCTTGAGCGAGTCGTCCGGCGGCTTGCTGGAGCACGCGGGCAGCGTGCCGAGCAGCGCCACGGCGGCGACGAGAGCGGTGACACGACGGATCGAAACGGCCATGTGGGCGATTCTGCGCTATGAAAGCACGGTTCTGCACGCCCCAAGATCGCATAAGTAGGACAATTCTGTACGCCGAGCTCTGGTTGATCGGGTACACGACGATGGTGAACCGGGCTGAGGCATACCCCGCGAAGAGTCTTAGGCTGAGGGCGGACAACCCACAACGTGGTGGGCGAGGGGAGAACAACCGATGAATCGGCCTGGGGCAACCCCGGTGAAGGACGACGCGCGCGACTTACGCGGCGCGCGGACCCCCGAAGCGGTGGTCGAAGACGACGAGCTGGAGCAGTCAGTGCCCAACGCGGAGCATCTGGTCGCGGAGGCGGTCGTACTGGCCACCGCGCAGGATTCCGATCCCGAACTGGTCGCGGCCTACTGGCGCCTGGTTCCCGACGAAGAGCTGGCGTCCTGCAACGTCGCCAAGATGGTCGAGGCCACCCACTCGCATCTGGAGCTGGCGCAGCAGCGCCTGCCGGGCGAGCTGAAGCTGCGCCTCGGGCTGAGCGTCACCGGCGGCACCTCGGTGGAGATGGTCACCGACGACATGCCGTTCCTGGTCGACTCGGTCACGAGCGCGCTGTCCTCGCGCAACATCGACGTCAACCTGCTCGTGCACCCGCTCGTGGTGGTGCACCGGGCCCCGCTGGGGGCGCTGGAAGCGGTCCGCGTCGGGGTCGAGCCCGAGGACGCGGCGGCCGGCGACATGGTCGAGAGCTGGATCCGCATCGAGGTCGACCGCATCCGCGACGAGGCCGAGCTCGAGGAGCTGCGCACCGACCTGGCCCGCGTCCTCAACGACGTGCGGGAGGCGGTCGAGGACTGGCCGAAGATGCGCACCCAGGCGCTGGCCCTGGCCGACGAGCTCGGATCCGCGCAGCTGCCGGTGCCGGACAAGGACATCACCGACTCGGTCGAGCTGCTGCGCTGGCTCGTCGACGACCATTTCACGTTCCTGGGCTTCCGGCAGTACAAGCTGATCCGCGGCGACGACGGCGAGGAACTGCTGCAGGCGGTCCTGGGCAGCGGCCTGGGCATCCTGCGCGGCGACCAGGTGCAGCCCCGCGTGCTCGCCTCCATGACCGCGGAGGCCTACGCCAAGGCGCTGGAGAAGCGACTGCTGATCATCACCAAGGCCAACTCCCGGGCCACCGTGCACCGCTCGGCCTACCTGGACTACATCGGCTTCAAGATGTTCGACGCCGACGGCAACGTGATCGGCGAGCGGCGCTTCCTCGGGCTGTTCTCCTCCTCGGCGTACCGCACCAGCGTCCGCGACCTCCCCGTCGTCAAGCGCAAGGTCGCCGA
Source organism: Dactylosporangium sp. NPDC049140 (assembly GCF_040648435.1). Taxonomy (NCBI): domain Bacteria; kingdom Bacillati; phylum Actinomycetota; class Actinomycetes; order Micromonosporales; family Micromonosporaceae; genus Dactylosporangium; species Dactylosporangium sp. NPDC049140. The sequence continues at coordinate 171,835 of NZ_JBEZDS010000002.1, forward strand.
GGTGGTCGAGCGCTCCGGCCTGTCGCCGCGCTCGCACTCGGGCAAGGACCTCATGGAGACGCTCGAGACGTACCCCCGCGACGAGCTCTTCCAGATCGGCACCGACGAGCTCTACAAGGCCGTCATGGGCGTGCTGCGCCTGGCCGGCCGTCGCCAGCTGCGGGTGTTCCTGCGCCGGGACGCGTACGGCCGGTTCATCTCCTGCCTGGTCTACCTGCCCCGCGACCGGTTCACCACGGCCAACCGGCTGCGCATCCAGCAGATCCTGCTCGCCGAGCTCAACGGCGTCGGGGTGGACTACACCACCCGGGTCAGCGAGTCGAAGTTCGCGCGCGTGCACTTCATCGTGCGCACCGAGCCCGGCAACCCGCCCGGCTGGGTCGACGTCGACGACCTGACCGAGCGCCTGTCCGAGGCGACCCGGCTCTGGGACGACGACTTCCGGCTGGTGCTGGAGCGCAAGCTCAACGACGAGCACCAGGCCAAGGTGCTGTACCAGCGCTACGGCGGGGCGATCTCGGACACCTACAAGGACGAGCACACGCCCTACGAGGCGGTCAAGGACGTCGCCAAGCTGGAGCTGCTCGACGAGCCGGGCCAGCTCGTCATGCACGTGTACCGCCGCCGCCAGGACGAGTCCGACATCCGCTTCAAGGTCTTCCGCTACGGCGAGCCGATGATCCTCTCGGCCGTGCTGCCGGTGCTGCACTCCCTCGGCGTGCGGGTCACCGACGAGCGGCCCTACGAGGTCGTGCGGGCCGACGGGACGATCTACCTGTACGACTTCGGCCTCCAGCTGCCCCCGGACTCCCGGAACATCGCCGACGTGCGCCCGCACCTGGAGAACGCGTTCTCGGCCACCTGGCGCGGCGAGGCCGAGGTCGACAGCTTCAACAGCCTCGTGCTCAAGGCCGGCCTGACCTGGCGCGAGGTCGTGGTGCTGCGGGCCTACGCGAAGTACCTCCGCCAGGCCGGCACGGTCTTCTCCCAGGACTACATGGAGACGACGCTGCTGGCGTACCCGGCCATCGCCTCCAAGCTCGTCGCGCTCTTCGGGGCCCGGTTCGACCCGCGCCTGCAGCTGTCCGAGGCCACGCGCACGGTGCAGTCCAAGGAGCTCGTCGCCGCGATCAACGCCGACCTGGACGAGGTCACCAGCCTCGACCAGGACCGGATCATGCGCTCCTTCCTGCACCTGATCCAGGCGACCCTGCGCACGTCGTTCTTCCAGCGCGGCGACGGCGGGCGGCCGAAGTCGTACACCGCGTTCAAGCTCGACCCGCAGTCGATCCCGGACCTGCCGGCGCCCCGGCCGCGGTTCGAGATCTTCGTGTACTCGCCCCGCTTCGAGGGCGTACACCTGCGCTTCGGCTCCGTGGCCCGCGGCGGGCTGCGCTGGTCCGACCGGCGCGAGGACTTCCGCACCGAGATCCTCGGCCTGGTCAAGGCCCAGACGGTGAAGAACGCCGTCATCGTGCCGACCGGCGCCAAGGGCGGGTTCGTGCTCAAGCAGGTGCCGGGCGACCGCGACGAGGCCGTGGCCTGCTACCAGCTGTTCATCTCGGCCCTGCTCGACGTCACCGACAACCTCGACGGCGGCAAGGTCGTGGCGCCGCCGGACGTGGTGCGCCACGACCCCGACGACCCGTACCTCGTCGTCGCGGCCGACAAGGGCACCGCGACGTTCTCCGACATCGCCAACGAGATCTCGATGCGGTACGGCTTCTGGCTCGGCGACGCCTTCGCCTCGGGCGGGTCGGCCGGGTACGACCACAAGAAGATGGGCATCACCGCCAAGGGCGCCTGGGAGTCGGTCAAGCGGCACTTCCGCGAGCTCGACCTCGACACCCAGGCCACCGAGTTCACCGTGGTCGGCGTCGGCGACATGTCCGGCGACGTGTTCGGCAACGGGATGCTGCTCTCGCCGCACATCCGCCTGGTCGCCGCGTTCGACCACCGGCACATCTTCATCGACCCCGCACCCGACGCGGCCGCCTCCTTCGCCGAGCGGCAGCGCATGTTCGAGCTCCCGCGCTCGTCGTGGGACGACTACGACAGATCGGTCATTTCGCCGGGCGGTGGCGTCTTCTCGCGGACGGCCAAGTCGATCGTGCTGTCCGACGAGGCCCGCGAGGTGCTCGGGATCACCGTGCCCGGGCCGCTCGCGCCGAACGACGTCATGCACGCGATCCTCGCCGCGCCCGTCGACCTGTTCTGGAACGGCGGCATCGGTACCTACGTCAAGGCGACCGGCGAGTCCCACGCCGACGTCGGCGACAAGGCCAACGACTACGTCCGCGTCAACGGCCGTGAGCTGCGCGCGAAGGTCGTCGGCGAGGGCGGCAACCTGGGCCTGACCCAGCGGGGCCGTATCGAGTACGCGCTCAACGGCGGCCGCATCGCGACGGACTTCATCGACAACTCGGCGGGCGTCGACTGCTCCGACCACGAGGTCAACATCAAGATCCTGCTCGACCGCGCGGTCGCCGCGGGCGACCTGGAGCCGGCCGATCGCAACCCGCTGCTGGCCGAGATGACCGACGAGGTCGGCGAGCTGGTCCTGCGCGACAACTACGACCAGGCCACGGCGCTGGGCAACGCCCGGGCGCAGTCGCGCTCGCTGCTGCCGGTGCACAAGCGGCTCATCGCCGACCTGGAGCACCGCGGCCAGCTCGACCGCACGCTGGAGGGGCTGCCCAGCGACGAGCAGCTCGACGAGCGCGCCGCCACCGGGGTCGGGCTCACCTCGCCCGAGTTCGCGGTCCTGCTCTCGTACGTCAAGATCGTGCTGGAGCACGAGATCCTCGACTCCGACCTGCCGGACGAGGGGTGGACCACCGACGTGCTGCTCGGGTACTTCCCGACCCCGCTGCGCGAGCGCTTCGCCGAGGCGATGGCCGAGCACCCGCTGCGCCGCGAGATCGTCACCACGGCCATCGTCAACGAGGCGGTGAACCGCGGCGGCACGTCGTTCTTCCACCGCGCCTCCGAGGAGACCGGCGCCGGGGCCGCGGACGTCCTGCGCGCCTCCGTGGTGGTCAACGAGGTGTACGGGCTGAGCGAGCTGCGCCGCGCGGTCGAGTCGCTGGACAACCGGATCCCGACGAAGTCGCAGACCGCGGTGTACCTGGAGATGCGCCGCCTGCTCGACCGGGCGGTGCGCTGGCTGGTCTCCAACCGGCGGCTGCCCATCGACGTGCCCGCCGAGATCGCGCGCCTGCGCCCCGGCATCGCCCGGCTGCTGCCGCAGCTGGACACGCTGTTCCGGGGCCGCGAGCGCGAAGCGCTGCACGCCAACGCCGAGGGGCTGCGGGAGCTGGGGCTGCCCGAGGAGATCGCGGACAGCACGACCCGCATCATGTACGGCTTCGGCCTGCTCGACATCGTCGAGGTCGCGTCCACGACCGGCCGCGACGTCAACGAGGTGGCGATGGTCTACTACCTGCTCTCCGAGCGCTTCCGCGTCGACGACCTGCTCTCGCGGATCTCCGACCTGCCGCGCGAGGACCGGTGGCAGACGCTGGCCCGGATGGCGCTGCGCTACGACCTGTACGCCGCGCTGGCCGCCCTCACCGCGGAGGTGCTCAACGCCACCTCGCCGGAGGCGGACACCGAGGCGCGGGTGCACGAGTGGGAGCAGAGCAACGCGACGTCGATCGCGCGGACGCGCAACGCGATCGGGGAGTTCGGGGAGTCGCCGGGGGACCTGGCGGCGCTGTCGGTGCTCCTGCGGCAGATCCGCACGCTGGTGCGGGCCTCGGCCGCGTAGCGGCTACCGGCGTCGGCCAGGCTGGGCGGCCCCCTCTCCGGAGGGGACCGCCCACCTGCTTGTCAGGCCGCGCTCTTGTCAGGCCGCGCTTTGTCGATCGGGTCAGGCGGCCAGGCCCAGCGTCTCCGCGGCCGCGCGGCCGTTGGCGTGGCTCGCGCCCCACGTCGTGATGAACGCGCGGGCGCCCGACGGCCGCCACGACGACGGCCAGCCCATCTCGACCACCGTCACCGCGTGGGTCTCGGCGAGCGTCTCCACCAGCTCGCGGGCGCCCGGGAGGCGGTGCACGTTGCGGCCGACGACCACGATGGGCCGCGCGGCCGCGCGGGCGCGCAGCTGGGCCGGGTCGGCCCGGTCGGCCACGATGCGCACCTGCTCGGTGCCGTTGACGTGCGGGCCGAGGCCCCAGGGCACGCGGCCGGCGGCGATCGACGACTCCGACTCGAGCTGGACGATCAGCGGCGCGGCCGCGCGGTCGTGGGTGCCCTCGATGCGCACGGCGCCCAGGGCCGCGGGGTAGCCCAGGCCCGGCTCCTCGCGGTCGGTGCGGGCGCCGCTGCGCGTCCACGCGGCGAGGTCCGCCACGCGCGCCCCGGCCTCCTCGAGGCGGGCCGGCGGGAGGCGCCCGTCGCCGACCGCGGTCACGATCTCGTCCGCGCACGCGTTGGTGATCTGCTCGTCGATGTCGGCGCCGATGCAGAGCAGGTCGGCCCCCGCGGCCAGGGCCAGGACCGCGCCCTCGGGGATGCCGCCCGCGTACCGCGCCGCGCCCAGCATCTCCAGCGCGTCGGTCACCACGACGCCGGTGAAGCCCAGCTCGCCGCGCAGCAGGTCGACGAGCACCGCGCGGCTGAACGTGGCCGGGGCGTCGCCGGTCAGCGCGGGCACGCGGATGTGCGCGGACATGATCGACTTGGCGCCGGCCTCGATGGCGGCGGCGAAGGGCGGCAGCTCGCGGCCGCGCAGCAGGGCGGCGTCGATGTCCACGGTCGGCAGCTCGCGGTGCGAGTCGGCGAGCGTCGCGCCGTGGCCCGGGAAGTGCTTGGCGCACGCCGCGACGCCCGCACCCTGCAGGCCGAGCACGGCGGCCGCGGTGTGGGTGGCGACGGCGATCGGGTCGGCGCCGAAGCTGCGGGTACCGATGATCGGGTTGTCGTCCGCCGTGTTGACGTCCACGGTCGGCGCGAGGTTGAGGTTGATGCCGAGCGTCTCGAGCTCGGCGCCGATGGTGCGGTACACCCTCCGGGTGACGGCGGGGTCGCCCAGCGCCCCCAGCGCGGCGTTGCCCGGGTAGGGGCTGCCCGCCCGGTGCGCCAGGCGGGTGACGTCGCCGCCCTCCTCGTCGATGGCGATGAGGACGCCCTCGCGCGCGGAGTGCAGGCTCGCGGTAAGTTTCGCGAGCTGCTCGCGCTCGACGATGTTGAAGCCGAAGAGCAAATGCCCGGCCATCCCCTCGGCGAGGAGGTCCACGGCCCACGCGGGGGCCTCCTCCCCGCGGAAGGCGCCCAGCAGCGTGCCCAGGGCCAGCCGGCGGAGTCCGGGATCGGTCGACACGATGTTCCCCCCTCAGCGCGGACGGGGGTGCGGCGGCGGGGCTGCACACTCGTCCGATGCGCTATCCACGATCGTAAGAGCTTCTTGACCGGTTGTGCGTAGGCCGAGTGGTTGGTCCGGCCGTACGCTCTCCGAATAGGTTGCTTGTGGCACGCTAATAGGAAAGTTTCCTAAATACTAGGGGTCTTCGTCACGATGAGTTCCGCCCGACTGCCCGGCACGCCACGGCTGCTGCGCGCCCTCAACGATCGTGCCGCCCTCGAGCTGCTGCTGAGCCGCGGCCCACTCACCCGCGCCCAGCTCGGCGAGCTGACCGGGCTGTCCAAGGTCACCGCGTCGCAGCTGGTCGAGCGCCTGGAGGAGCGCGGGCTCGTGGCCCGCGTGGGCGAGCAGGCCGGCGGGCGGGGCCCGAACGCGCAGATGTACGCGGTGGTACCGGCCACGGCGTACGTCGTCGGCGTCGAGGCCGGCCCCTCGCACGTGGTCGCCGGCGTGGCGGACATCACCGGCAACATCGTCGGGCGCACCGACATCGCGATCGGCGACGGCGACGACCCGGTCAAGGTGGTACACGCCGCGGTAATCGAGGCCGCCTCGGTCGCCGGCGCCCCGCTCGACCGCATCCGGCGCATCGTGCTCGGCACGCCCGGCCTGGTCGACCCCAAGAGCGGCGAGATCACGTTCGCCTGGGACCTGCCGCGCTGGCACCGTGGCCTGCTCACCGCCCTGCGCGAGGACCTCGACCGGCCCGTCATGTTCGAGAACGACGTGAACCTGGCCGCGATCGCCGAGCAGCACTCGGGCGCGGCCGTGGGCGCGCAGGACTTCGTGCTCGTCTGGCTGGACCGCGGCGTCGGTACCGCGGTCGTGCTCGGCGGCCGCCTGCACCGGGGCAGCGCCGGGGCGGCGGGCGAGATCGGGTACCTGCCGGTGGCGGGCACCCAGGTCAGCCGCGACGCGTCGCGCCGCTCGAAGAACGGCTTCCGCACCCTGGTCGACGCCGCGGCCGTGCGCGGGATCGCGAAGACGCACGGCTTCAAGGCCGCCGGCGTGGGCGACGCGGTGCGGGCGGCGATCGCCGCCGGTACCGCGGGCAGCCCCTTCCTGGACGAGCTGGCGCGGCGCATCTCGCTCGGGGTGGCGTCGGTGGGCCTGGTGCTGGACCCGGAGCTCGTCGTGCTCGCGGGCGACGTGGGCAAGGCCGGCGGGGCGGATCTGGCCCAGCGCGTGCAGCACGAGGTGGCGGCGATCGCGGTGGTGTCGCCGCGCGTGGTGTCAACCGAGGTGACGTCGGAGCCGGTGCTGCACGGGGCGATTCTGACGGGCCTGGACGCGGTACGCGAGGAGGTCTTCGGCTCGACGGCGTGAAAGTTTCACGCCGTGGGCGTCAGCGCGCGTCGCGGCGGCGCATGGACAGGAAGGCCGCGGCGGCCACCGCGGCCACCACCGCCGCGATCACCAGGCCGCCCGTCTCCCAGGTGGCCTTGAACGTCGACCTCGCCACGGTGCCGACGCCGCCCTCGTCGGGCAGGACGCCCTTGCGCAGCCAGGCGCGGGCGTAGCTGGAGAGGCGGTACGGCTCGGCGTAGTCGGTGGTCTCCACGACGGTGAAGACCACGGTGCTGCCGAACTCCCACAGGAGCAGGTAGGTGATGCCGACGCCCAGGGCGGCCGACGTGTGGCGGCCGATCGAGGCGACCGAGAAGCCCAGCGCGGTGCCGGCCATGGCCAGGAACACGACGCGCAGCGCGGTGAGCAGCAGGGAGCCGAACTCGCCCCCGGTCATCTGGCTCACGGTGCCGTTGCCCGCGGAGATGGCCAGGAAGGCGCCGGTCCACAGCGTGAGGTACACCAGCGAGACGAGGCCGACACCGGCCAGCGCGGCGAGCAGCTTGGCGCCGAGCACGCGGCCGCGGCGGGGGGCCCACAGCAGCAGGCTCGACATGCCGCCGGAGCTCCACTCGACCCCGACGAACGAGGCGCCCAGCACGAAGCCGGCGAGGGCGAAGAGGACGGCGGCCCCGTAGTACAGCGACGGCCACTGACGGTGGAACGAGAACCCGTAGTCGAGCAGCGAGTCGGCGGTCGGGCGGGGGCCGTAGTCGCAGGCGCGCGGGAGGTCCTCGTTGGGCTCGGCCTGCTCCAGGCCGCTCTGGACGCGGCTGCAGTGCTCGGTGCGCTGGTCCCAGAGCTGGGCCAGCGGCACGGCGCGCTGCTCCGCCTGCGTGACCTCGGCCGGCGTGGGGCTGCTGCCGGTGAGCGTGAAGCCGAAGGTGATGAAGGCCAGCATCCCGCCGACGAGCAGCGCGGTGACGAGCGTGATGCGGCGGCTGAACAGCCGGGACCATTCGGCGGCGAACAGGTGCCTCATGCCGTGTGCTCCCGGGTCGTCCACTCGGAGTCGTCGACGGGGCGGAAGGAGCCGCGCGGGCCGCCGCCGGTGATGGTGAGGAACGCGTCCTCGAGCTGCGCGACCGGGGCGAGCTCGCGGACCCACATGTCGTTGACGCCGAGCGTGTAGGACACCCAGGCCGGCTCGGCGAGGTCGTGCACGACGAGGTGGTCGCCGGCGATGCTCACGTCCGCGCCCGCCTCGGCCAGGATCTGGCCGGCGCGCTCGTGGTCGTCGACGCGGACGCGGTACGCGCCCTTGTCCGCGACCGCGAGCACCTCGGAGACCGGGCCGGCGGCGACCGTACGACCGCGGGAAATAATCGTGACGGAGTCACAGATCTGGGCGATCTCGGCCAGGATGTGGCTGGAGATGACGACCGTCTTGCCCTGCTCGGCGTGGCCGCGCAGCAGGTCGCGCATCTCGCGCACGCCGGCCGGGTCGAGCCCGTTGTTCGGCTCGTCGAGGATGAGCAGGTCGGGGTTCTTCAGCAGTGCCGACGCGACCGCGAGGCGCTGGCGCATGCCGAGGGAGTAGGTCCGCACCATGTCTTCCGACCGGTCGGAGAGCCCGACCTGGTCGAGCACGACCCCGATCCGCTGCTTCGGCACCCCGCCGGCCTTCGCCAGCAGGGAGAGGGTTTTGTACCCGGTGACGTTGCCGAAGAACGCCGGTGCCTCGACGATCGCGCCCACCCGCGGGGCGACCTCGGCCTGGCGCTGCGGCACCGGCTCGCCGAAGATCCGCATGCGCCCGCCGTCGGGGCGCAGGAGCCCGAGCAGGGTCTTGAGCGTCGTGGACTTGCCCGAACCGTTCGGTCCGAGGAACCCGTGGATCTGCCCCGGCTCGACCAGCATGTCGAGCCGGTCGAGCGCGGCCCGCGGCCGTCCGAACACGCTCTGGTACGTCTTGACCAGACCGTCGATTTCCAGTGCGGGTGTCATCGAAGCGCACAATACGGCCTTCGTCACGTCCGTGTAGCCCCGGCAGCGGTCGATATGTGAGGCGTGGTTGGATTGGCATGTGTCAGATGACCTTGTCATCGCCGTGGACAATGCGACGGTCACCCGTAACGGCAACCACCTCATCCGATCGGTGAGCTGGCAGGTCGAGCTGGACGAGCGCTGGGTGATCCTCGGCCCGAACGGGGCCGGCAAGACCACGCTGCTCAACCTGGCCGGCGCGCGGATGCACCCCTCCAGCGGCACGGTCACGGTCCTCGGCGAGCGGCTCGGGCGGACCAACGTCGCCGAGCTCAAGACCCGCGTCGGCTTCTCCTCCAACGCGCTGCGGCTGCCGTTCGAGGAGACCGCGCGCGACGTGGTCCTCACCGCGTCGTGGGCCGTGATCGGGCGCTACCGCGAGGCCTACGACACCATGGACGAGGGCCGCGCCCTGGCGCTGCTCGACCAGCTCGGGGTCGCGCAGCTCGCCGACCGCGTGTACGGCACGCTGTCCGAGGGGGAGCGCAAGCGGGTACAGATCGCGCGGGCCCTCATGACCGACCCGGAGCTGCTGCTGCTGGACGAGCCGTCGGCCGGCCTGGACCTGGGCGCCCGCGAGGACCTGGTGCGCCGCCTCGCCGAGCTGGCCGCCGACCCCGACGCCCCCGCGACCGTGCTCGTCACGCACCACGTGGAGGAGATCCCGCCGGGCTTCACCCACGCCATGCTGATGCGCGACGGCGGCGTGGTGGCGCAGGGCCTCGTGCACGACACGATCACGGCCGAGAACCTGTCGAAGACGTTCGGGCTGCCGCTGACCCTGACGACGGTCGACGGCCGCTTCCACGCGCAGTCGTCCTGAGCGCTGCG
>NZ_JBEZDS010000002.1:181461-198740 GCF_040648435.1 Dactylosporangium sp. NPDC049140
CGCTCGGCGCCGGTGCTCGATAAGTCGGGCGCTCCGCGCAAGTGCTCGACAAGTCGGGCGCTCGGCGCCGGTGCTCGATAAGTCGGGCGCTCCGCGCAAGTGCTCGACAAGTCGGGCGCTCGGCGCCGGTGCTCGATAAGTCGGGCGCTCCGCGCCGCGACTTATCGGATTTATCGCCCGACGGGCCATTCGCGCCGTTCGACCGTTCAGGTGCGCGCCGCGGGGCCGGCCGGGCGGGGCGCCCGACCGGTCCCGGGTGTCGAGGGGCGTCAGCGGCCCTTGAAGGAGGGCTTGCGCTTCTCCACGAACGCGGTCATCCCCTCGGCCTTGTCGTCCGTCGCGAACAGGGCCGCGAACAGCTGGCTCTCCCAGGCCAGGCCCGACGCGAGATCCATCTCCAGGCCGCCGTCCACCGCCTGCTTCGCGGCGCGCAGGGCCAGGGCCGGGCCGTTCACGTATGGGCGGACGAGGTCCAGGGCGGCCTCGTAGACGTCGGCCGCGGGTACCACCCGATCCACCAGACCCATGGCCAGCGCCTCGGCGGCGGGGACGAAGCGGCCCGACATGATGAGGTCCTTCGCGCGGGCGGGGCCGACGAGGCGGGCGAGGCGCTGGGTGCCGCCCGCGCCCGGGATGATGCCCAGAGTGATCTCCGGCTGGCCGAGCTTGGCGTCCTCGGCGGCCACGCGCCAGTCGGCGGTCAGGGCCAGCTCGCAGCCGCCGCCGAGGGCCCAGCCGGTGATGGCGGCGACCACGGGCTTGGGGATGCGGGCGACGGCGTCGAAGGCGGAGCTCAGCGCGCCCGCGCGGGCGGTCATCTCGGGGTAGCCCATGCCGGCCATCTCCTTGATGTCGGCGCCCGCCGCGAAGACCTTCTCGCCGCCGTAGAGAACCACCGCGCGCACGTCGTCGCGCGCGGTCGCCTCGCGGGCGGCCTCGCGCAGCTGCTCCTGCACGGCGATGTTCAGCGCGTTCATCGGCGGACGATCGAGCCGTACGGTGCCGATTCCGTCCGAAACCTCCAGCCGGACAAAGGAAGTCACGTCTGTCTCCTCAACGTCGTTGTCGTTGCCCGGAGCGTATTCCGCTGTACCGTCAGAGGTGCCATGGCCACCACGTACTACCGGGACAACGTGGTGCACATCAGCTCCGGCGGTGTGCGCGTCGCTGAATCCTGGTATCCCCTCGAAACCCTCACCTACATCTGGCACGAGCGCACGGGACGGCTGCGGCACGGGGCGTACATGATCGGCACCCGCGGCGGGGCCGTGCTCCTCGTCATCGGCCTGCTCGCCGCGGCCGGGTTCGCGGCGCGCCGGATCGACTTCGGCGGGGAGCGGCGCACGATGTACATCGCGGGCGGCATCCTCGCCGTGATCTTCATCGGCGGCGTCGTCGCGTTCTGCCTGGAGGGGCTGCTCGACCTGCTCGACCGCGCCCACGACCACGGCAAGGGCGTCCACGAGATCTGGGTGCGCACCACCAACGGCGACTCGATGATCTATTCGACGACCGATGCGCCCAAGTTCGGCCAGATCTACCGAGCGCTACAGCGGGCGGTCGAGCAGGCCGCTTAGACTGCGCGGCATGGTGGCCCTGGGTGTGGACTTCGGCACGTCGCACACGGTGGCCGTGGCCCGCTGGCCCGACGGCCGCGCCCGGCCGCTGCTGTTCGACGGCTCGCCGCTGCTGCCCTCGGCCGTGACGCTCGAGGAGCAGGGGCTGGTGGTGGGCCGCGACGCGGTGCACGCCGCCCGCCGCGCTCCCGAGCGGTTCGAGCCCAACCCGAAGCGCCGCATCGACGACGGGTCGGTGCTGCTGGGGGAGCGGCCCGTCGCCGTGCCCGAGCTGGTCACCGCGGTGTTCCGGCGGGTCCTGGCCGAGTTCACCCGCACCGCCGGCGGCCCGCCCGACGCGGTCACCGTCACCCACCCGGCCGGCTGGGCGACGACGCGGCGGGCCACGCTGCAGGAGGCGGTGCGCCGGGCCGGGCTGCCCGGGGCCGCGCTGGTGCCCGAGCCGGTCGCCGCGGCCACGTACTTCGTGAGCGTCCTGCGCCACATGGTGCCCGTGGGATCGGGCGTCGTCGTCTACGACCTCGGCGCCGGCACGTTCGACGGCAGCGTGGTCGCCCGCACCGCGGCCGGCTTCGACGTGCGCTCCGTCGGCGGCCGCGACGACCTGGGCGGCCTCGACTTCGACGAGCTCGTGGTCGGGCTCGTGAGCCGCGCCCTGCCCGCGGAGGACTGGGCGCGGGTGAGCGCCGACCCGCGGGCGACCCGGCGGCTGCGCGACGAGGCGCGGGAGGCCAAGGAGCGGCTGTCCCGGGCGGCGTCGGCGACGGTCATGGTGCCGGTGCTCGACGTGGACGTACCGGTGACGCGGGAGGAGTTCGACAACGCCGCCCGGCCGCTGGTCGAGCGCTCGGTCGCGTCGCTCGCCGAGACCCTGCGCCTGTCGCGGCTCACGCCGGACCGGGTCGCGGGGGTGTTCCTCGTCGGCGGGGCGAGCCAGATGCCGCTGGTCGCCACCGCGCTGCACCGCGAGTTCGGGCGCCCGCCGATCACCATCGAGCAGCCGGAGATGGTGGTCGCCGAGGGCGCCGTGCTGGTCGGCCGGGCCGTGCGGACGACGAAGAGCGGCCGGGTCGTGCCCGAGCCGCGGACCGCGGCGCTGCCGGCGGGCACCGGGGGCGTCCCGGCCGCCGCGCCGTCCGTGTCCGCGCCGCCGGTCTCGCCCGCGACCGCGCCGAACCACCCGATCAGCCCGATGCCGATCAGCTCCACCCCGACCAGTCCGACCCCGACCAGTCCGACCCCGACCAGTCCCACGCCGGTCAGCCCGATGCCCGTCGTTCCCATGCGGCCGCCGATGTACCCGGTGGCGCAGCGGCCGATGTACCTGCCGCCCCCGCCGCAGGTCGTGTACTACCCCGTGGCGCCGATTCCCGTGCCGTTCCGCAAGGGGCCGTGGTCGATCCGGTGGCCCGCGGCGTTCATGACGACGTACGGCATCCTGTTGTACTTCTTCACCGCTCTCCTGCTGCTCGCCGCCGGCCTGCCGCAGCTGCTCGACCAGCCGCCCGAGGGCTGGGACGAGGCCGGCATCGACCGGCTCACCACCGACGCCCTGGAGTGGGCCGGCATCTGCGCGGTCGCGGCCACGCTGCTCATCAACGGCGCCATGCGGGCGCGGCGGCCGGCGGCCGGGCACCACTGGTACCCCCTGGCGCTCTGCCTCATCGTGGCCGTCAGCAACGCGGCGCTCACCCGGCCCGGAGGCGGCTACTGGACCCTCGTGCCCGCGGTGGTGTTCGGCCTGTCCACGGCGATGATGCTGCTACCCGGCTCCCGGCGCTGGATGCGCCGCCCGCCACGGCCGCGTGCCCTGAAGCCGACCGACACCAAGGCCGGTTCGTAACCTCCGCCTAGACTTCGGGACATGCCTACGCCAGGGATCCGGCTCGGGGTCGACTTCGGCACCTCGAACACCGTCGCCGTCGTGCGATGGCCGGACGGGCGCTCCCGGCCCCTGATCTTCGACGGATCGCCGCTGCTGCCCTCGGCCGTCTACGCGGAGCCCGGCGGCGCGATCATCGTCGGCCGCGACGCCGTGCACAGCGCACGGCTCGAGCCGGCCCGCTTCGAGCCCAACCCGAAGCGGCGCATCGACGACGGCACGGTGCTCCTCGGCGACCGCGGGGTGCCGGTCAACGAGCTCGTCGCGGCGGTGCTGGGCCGGGTCCGTGACGAGTGGGCGCGCACGGTCGGCGACGCGGTGCCGGATGTGACGGTGACGGTACCGGCGTCATGGGGCGCGACCCGCCGTCTCTCGGTCGCCGACGCCGCCGCGGCCGCGGGGCTGGGCCGGGTGCGCCTCGTGCCCGAGCCGGTCGCGGCCGCCGCCTACTTCACCCAGGTCCTCGGCCACGACGTGAAGGTCGGCTCGGTCGTGGTGGTGTACGACTTCGGCGCGGGCACGTTCGACGCGAGCGTGGTCGCGCGCACCGCCGACGGCTTCGAGGTGCTCGCCGTCGACGGCCGCGACGACATCGGCGGCATCGACGTGGACAACGCGGTCGTCGGGCACATCGGCACCATCTGCGAGCCGCGCGCGCCGCAGGAGTGGGCGCGGCTGATGAGCCCGCAGACCGTCGAGGACCGCCGCCACCGCCGCCTGCTGTGGGACGACGCGCGGGTGGCCAAGGAGCGGCTGTCCCGCCAGCCGGCGTCCGACCTGACGATCCCGCTGCTCAACTTCGACGTACACCTGACGCGGGAGGAGCTCGAACACCTCGCGCGGCCGATGATCGAGCAGACCGTGCGGGTGACGCAGGGCGTGATGCGCTGGGCCCAGCTCGGCGAGGGCGCGGTCGCGGGCGTCTTCCTGGTCGGCGGCTCGAGCCGGATGCCGCTCGTGGCGACCATGCTGCACCGCCTGCTGGGCACCGCGCCGACCGCCATCGAGCAGCCGGAGCTGGTCGTTGCCGAGGGCAGCATGCTGGGCGGCTCGAAGTCCACCCAGCCGACCGCACAGCCCGCCCCGGGCCCCGCGACGGGCGTGCTGCCGCAGGTCGAGGGCTTCCCGTGGGAACGGCCGGAGCCGTCCTCGGCGCCGCCGGTCGTGTCCGCGCCGCCGGTCTCGGCGCCGCCCGCCTTCTCGATGCCCCCGCCCAGCCGGTTCGGCGGCCCGGTGTCGGCGCCGCCCGCCGAGAACCCCGTCTGGTCCGGTCTGCCCCCCGCCGCCCCGGTTTCGGTGCCGCCGCTGGCCGCGCCGGTCTCCGCGCCGCGGCCGCCCGTGTCGGCACCGCGGCCGCCCATGTCCGCGCCGCCCGTGTCCGCGCCGCCCGTCTCGGCACCGCGGCCGCCGGTGTCCGCGCCGCCGGTGTCCGCACCACCCGTGTCCGCGCCGCCGGTCTCGGCGCCCCCGAACCGGCCGGTGAGCAGCGGCCGGGTCTACGGATCGGGCGGCGGCGTCCCGGAGCCCTCGACGCGCTACGACGAGTACGGCCGGCCGTTCAACAGCTCGCAGCCGCAGCCGCAGCCTCAGCCGCCGCAACAGCAGCAGCGCGTGCCGGAGTACGCCAAGGTGTACGACGGCTCGCGCCCGCGCCGCGGCCCCGCCGCCCGCGCGTTGCGGACCCTGGTCGTGCTCCTGCTGCTCGTCGCGGTCCCGCTGGTGGCCGGGGTGATCTCGTACTACCTGACCACCGATCACCTGCCCCCGCTGCTGCAGGACTGGTTCGGGTCCAACCCCTCGTAGCGACAAACGTGAGTAGGATTCGCGCATGACGACGATCGACGGGCACGGCGGGGACCTCGCGCTGGCGGCGCTGCGCGGCTTCGGGGTCGCCGAGATGTTCACCCTCTCCGGCGGCCACGTCTTCCCGCTGTACGACGCGGCGAAGAAGGCCGGCGTGCGCATCGTCGACGTGCGCCACGAGCAGTCCGCGGTCTTCGCGGCCGAGGCGGTCGCGAAGCTGCAGCGGCGGCCGGGCCTGGCCGTGCTCACCGCCGGCCCCGGCGTCACCAACGGCGTCTCCGGCCTGACCAGCGCCATGTTCAACGGCGCGCCGGTGGTCGTGCTCGGCGGCCGGGCGCCGCAGTTCCGCTGGGGCTCCGGCAGCCTGCAGGAGATGGACCACCTGCCGATCGTGCGGGCCGTCACCAAGCACGCGGAGACGATCTTCTCCACCGACGAGGTCTACGCGCGGATGCGTGCGGCCGCGCTCACCGCGCTGACCCCGCACCGGGGGCCGGTCTTCGTCGACCTGCCGCTGGAGGTGGTCTTCTCCACCGCGGAGGGCGTCGCGACGGAGGATGCCTCGGCGGTACCGGCAATTGAGCCCGATCCCGACGAGGTCCACCGCGCCGTGAGCCTGCTCGCCGCGGCCGAGCGCCCCGTCATCGTCGCCGGATCGGACGTCTGGGCCGGCGACGCCACCGCGGCGCTGCGCGAGGCCGCGGAGGCGCTGCGGATTCCGGTCTTCGCCAACGGCATGGGCCGCGGCTCCCTGCCGCCCGGGCACCCCCTGGCGTTCGCGCGGGCGCGCAAGCCCGCGTTCGGCGGGGCGGACGTCGTCGCCGTCATCGGCACCCCGCTGGACTTCCGGCTGAACTTCGGCGACTTCGGCGGGGCCCAGGTCGTGCACGTCACCGACGCGTCCGCGCAGCGCGCCGGGCACGTCACGCCGGCCGCCGCCCCGGCCGGGGACCTGCGCCTGGTGCTGTCGGCCTTCGCGGCGTACCACGGCCTCGTGGCCGACCACGAGGAGTGGATCGCGACGCTGCGCGCCGCGGAGAACAAGGCGCGCGGGCGCGAGACGGAGGCGCTGGAGGCCGACACCGACCCGATCAAGCCCAGCCGCGTCTACGGCGAGCTGCGCAAGGTGCTGGCCGAGGACGCGGTGACGATCGGCGACGGCGGGGACTTCGTCTCGTACGCCGGCAAGTACCTCGAGCCCGCCCGGCCCGGCACGTGGCTCGACCCGGGCCCGTACGGCTGCCTCGGCACCGGCATGGGCTACGCGATGGGGGCGCGGGTGACGTACCCCGACCGCCAGATCTGCGTGCTCATGGGCGACGGCGCGGCCGGCTTCTCGCTGATGGACGTCGAGTCGCTCGTTCGCCAGAACCTGCCGGTCGTGATCGTGGTCGGCAACAACGGCATCTGGGGGCTGGAGAAGCACCCGATGCGCCAGATCTACGGGTACGACCTCGCCGCCGACCTGCAGCCGGGGCTGCGCTACGACGACGTGGTGAAGGCGCTCGGGGGCGCCGGGGAGACGGTCGAGAAGCCCGGGGATCTCGCCGGGGCGCTCGGACGCGCGTTCTCCGCCGGGGTGCCCTATCTCGTGAATGTCCTGACGGACCCCGAGGACGCCTACCCGCGTTCGTCGAACCTGGCCTGAGCTCCTACTCGAGCCCGAGCAGGCGGGGCAGGGAGCCGATCGAGCCGATCACCTCGTGCGCGCCGGCGGCCTGCAGCGCCTGCCGGTCGCCGGCGCCGGTGAGCACGCCCACGAGCAGGCCCGCGCCCGCGCGCTGGCCGGCGATGAGGTCCAGCGGCGTGTCGCCGACGACGACCATGCGCCGCACGTCCTCGACGCCGAGCTTGAGCGCCGAGACGAGCATGAAGTCGGGGAAGGGGCGGCCGCGGCCGGCGTCGGCGGGGGAGAGCACCAGGTCGACCTGGCCCCACCAGCCGAGCGCGTCGATGATCGCCTCCTGCGTGGCCCGGGCGAAGCCGGTGGTGAGCGCCACCTTGATGCCGTTCGCGCGCAGCGTCTTGATCGCCTCGATGGCGCCCGGGATCGGCAGGACGGCGCCCTCGTCGACGAGCAGCCCGTACGCCTCCTCGAACGTCTCGTTGGCGGCCTGGGCCCGCTCCTCGTCGCCGTCGAGCAGGAGCCGGAACACCTCGATGCGGCTCTGCCCCATCGTCTTGCGAACAACGGCGAGCATGCGCTCGTGTTGCGGGGTGCCCGGCGCCACGCCCTCCCCGGCGAACGCCACTGTGAAGGCCTGCTCGACCAGCCCGTCATCACGCACCGTAGTGCCTGCCATGTCGATGCAGGCGAGTTGCCACGCGGTCATCACGCGATAGGAGCACGGCCAGGAGACCGGAGAGTGAACGGCGCAAAACCGTCAGAAGGCACCCGTCCGCCGCAGTGCGCGCGGCCGCCCGTCGGGGTCGTGGACGAAGCGGTAGAGGACCCCGGACCACTGGCGGGTCCACCAGGTCAGGTGCGGTGCGTCGTAGCGCAGCACGCGCCCGGGCGGCTGCGGCCCCGCCTTGCCGCCGGTGTGCCACCGCTCCAGCTCCGCGGCCGAGCGCTCGAACGCGGCGACGAACGTTTCATGATGATCGTCGTCGATGTCGATTCCGAGGTGCTCGTGGGCGAGGCGCCGGCGCAGTGACCGAGCGTACCGGCCGGTAGGGTCGGCGACCGCGCAGGTCAGCTCCGAGTCGTGGGTCCACGAGCGCAGCGATACGTTGTCGGACCCGACGGTCGCCCAGGCGTCGTCGACCACGCACACCTTGGCGTGCACGTAGATCGGGGTGCCGTGGGCGTTCTCGGGGCTGAACACGTGCACGCGGTCGCCGCCGGCCTCGTCGAGCATGGCGAGGGCGCGCTCGCGACCGTACAGCTGCGGGGTCATGGCGATCTTCCCGGGCGCATCCGGATGGCGGGGCACCACGGCCACGAGGTGCAGCCCGGGCGTCTCGCGCAGCGCCTCGGCGAAGCACTCGGCGACCTGGGGCGACCACAGGTACTGGTCCTCGATGTAGATCAGGCGCCGCGCCCGCGCGACGGCCTTGCGGTAGCCGCGGGCCACGCTGCGCTCGCCGTCGGGGGCGAACGGGTAGGCCCCGAAGCGCCGGTGCGGGTACGTCCGCAGCAGCTGCACCGGCAGCTCCCCGGCCGGCGGCGGGTCCGGCAGCTGCTCGGGCAGGGGATCGGCGTGCGTGTCCTCGCGGTACACCATGTCGTGCAGGCGGAAGAACGGGTTGCGCGACAGCGGCGTCGGGTCGTTCCAGCGCTCCCGGAACGTCGCCTCGACCTGCCCCACGGCCGGGCCGCGCAGCTCGACCTGCGCGTCGTGCCAGGGCGGCCGGGGGCCGAAGGCGGGCGCCATGGGGATCGCCTGCGGGTCGCCCTCGTGCTCGCCGGAGTCGCCCCGGCCGTGGCAGAGGTCGATCCCGCCGACGAACGCGACGTCCCGCTCGGGCCGGCCCGGGTGGCGCAGCACCACGAACTTCTGGTGGTGCGAGCCGCCCGAGCGCACCCGCATGTCGCGCAGGCACTCGCCGCCGGCCGCCTCGATCTCCTCGCCGAGGTGCTGGTTCTCCTCCTCGTTGAACTGCAGCCGGTCGAAGTGCGAGCGCCACACCAGGCCCTTGACGACGACGCCGCGCGCGGCCGCCTCGCACAGGACCCGGGAGACCTCGGTGCCGTCGCCGTCGAGGCGTTGGTCGGGGTCGCCGCGCCAGTCGGTGAACATGATCAGGTCGCCGGCGCGGGTGCCGCGGATGGCCGGCAGCAGCGCCCCGTAGTACTCGTGGCCGTCGATGAGCGGCCGGACCGAGTTGCCCTCGGTCCACGGGGCCAGCTTCGAGTGCGGGTTGCCGCGCTCCTCCTCGTTCAGGAACCACTCGTTCATGCGACGTCCGCTCCGCTCCGGCCGCCTGAACGCGGCCCTGTGCTGCCGGTGGCCGGCCCCTCCACCCCGCTCCGGACCGCCCACGCCGCCTTGAGCTGTGTCCGCTCCGGCGCCGGGGCCGGCTGCTCCACCAGGTCGTGGTTGGGCCGCAGCAGCCACCACGCGGCGAGCACCCACAGGCCCGCGAGGACGCAGCTGCCGAGGATGTCGGTGGGGTGGTGCATGCCGCGGTACATCCGCGACACCGCCACCCACAGCGGCATGAGCACCGCGGCCGCCGGGAGCAGCCAGCGCCACCACGCGCGGGTGCGCGGCATCACGAGCACCGCCGCGGTCGCCCAGATGCAGATCGTCGCCGCGACGTGGCCGGACGGGTAGCTCGATGTGGGCATCGGCCCGTCCATGTTCTCCACGTCGGGACGCGCCCGCCCGACGATCGCGGCCGAGCCCAGGAACAGGCTGAGCTCGCCGAACATCACCGTCACCAGGAACACCACGGGCCGCCAGCGGCGCACCACGGCGAGCGCGAGGGCGCCGATCACCAGGCCGATGGCGAGGATGGCGTGGGTGTTGCCGACCTCGCTGCCGATGATCGTGATGCGGCCGAGCACGTCCGCGCGGTGGGCGGCGAACCAGTGCGGGATCGTGCTGTCGCCGAGCACGTTGCCGTTGCCGTGGCGGTAGTGGGCGAGCGGGAGGCCGAGCAGGATCAGTGCCCCGAACGTCAGCACCCACGCCACGCCGAGCCCGGCGAGCACCCAGCCGCGCCCGTGCCCGTCCCGCTCCGGCTCGCGCGGGTGCGGCTCGGCTGGGACGAGGTCGTCGGCGGCCTCGGGCTCGAGGCCCTCGGAGAGCGGGGCGGTGACGTTCTGGCCGTGTTCGTACCGCCAGAGCTCGAACGCGGCCGCGCAGAGCCCGACCCAGGCCACGCCGAGGGACCAGCCGCCGATCACGTCGGAGAGGAAGTGCACGCCGAGCGCGAGGCGGCTGAAGCCGATCAGGGCCACGACCGCGCCGACGGCGATGAGCACCGGGCGGCGCCACCGGGGCGGGAGCGCGGGCAGGAACACCAGCAGCAGGGCGGCGTAGCAGATGAAGGAGTTCAGCGAGTGGCCGCTCGGGAAGCTGTTGCCGCCCCCGTGCGCGACGGGCTGCTCGACCACGGGCCGCAGGCGGCCGACGGCGAGCTTGAGCACCGGGTCGAGGACGAGGCCCCCGAGCGCGGCGGCCAGCAGGAAGCCGGTCAGGCGGAACCGGCGGCGCACCAGCAGTACCGTGGAAGCAATCACCACCAGCCAGGAGAGCACGCCGAAACTGCCCAGCCGGCTGATCCCGCCCATCAGGCTCACCAGGAACCCGCTGGGCGCGACCAGGCCGTTGAGCCAGTTCGCGACGCCGCGGTCTACGGACTCCAGCGGCAGCCACCGCACCCGCACCGCGATCACGAGCACGCTGAACAGCAGCGCGCCCGCGCCGAAGCCGATCATCCGTACGAGTGCCGCCTTGTCACGTCTCACGTTTGCCACCATGCCCAAACTGGGGATTGGCAGAACATGACGAACAACGATCTCCTGAAGTACCTGACGAGGGTCGGGTTCATCGGCTACGGCCTGCTGCACCTTGCCCTCGCCTGGGTCGCCGCGCAGATCGCGTTCGGTCAGGGCGGCGAGGAGGGCGACCAGTCCGGCGCCTTCCAGAAGCTCGCCCACCAGCCCTTCGGCGAGCTGCTGCTGTGGTTCGTGATCGTCTGCCTCGTGGCGCTCGCGGTGTGGCAGGTCGTCCTGGCGATCTGGGGCCACCGCGACTCGCACGGCAAGGAGCGCGTCTTCGAGCGCGTCTCCTCCGGCGCCCGGGTGGTCGTCTACGCCGTCCTCGCGTGGACGGCGGGCAAGGTCGTGCTCGGCGCGCCCTCCTCGAGCGCCAACCAGCAGCAGCAGGCCACCGCCGGGATCATGGCCAAGCCCGCCGGGGCGTGGCTGGTCGGGCTGGTCGGCCTCGCCGTGCTCGCGTTCGGCCTCGGGATGCTCTGGTACGGCCTGAAGAAGAAGTTCGCCAAGAAGCTCAGCTACGCCGGGCCCCACGGGCACCAGGCGGCCGTCCGCGCGGGGCAGATCGGCTACGCGGCGAAAGGTGTGGCGTTCGGCATCGTGGGGTACCTACTGATCGACGCGGCCGTCACCAACGACCCGGGCAAGTCGCGCGGGCTGGATGCCGCGCTGCACACGCTGGCCGGGCAGCCGTACGGCAAGTTCCTGCTGCTGGCGGTGGCCCTCGGGGTGGCCGCGTTCGGCGTCTACTGCTTCTTCCAGGCCAAGTACCGCAAGGTCGGATCGTGAGCGTTCGTTCCGCGGTGGTCATCAACCCGTCGAAGGTCCTCGACCTCGGCGAGCGGCGGCGGGAGCTGTGCGGGGCGCTGGCCGACGCCGGCTGGCCCGAGCCGCTGTGGCTGGAGACGACGCCCGAGGACCCGGGCTGCGGCATGGCCCGCGAGGCCGCGGCGGCCGGGGTCGAGGTGGTGCTCGTCTGCGGCGGCGACGGTACCGTCATGGCGGTCGCCGGCGAGCTCGCCGGCACCGATGTGGCGATCGCGCTCGTGCCCTCCGGCACCGGGAACCTGCTCGCCACCAACCTGGGCGTCCCGCACGACGTCGCCGAGGCGGTCGCCGTCGCCATCACCGGCCGGCGGCGGCGCATCGACGTGGGCGAGGTCGAGGGCGCCGGCGTGTTCACGGTGATGGCCGGGATGGGCTTCGACGCGGCGATGGTCGGCGACACGCCCGACTCGGCGAAGGCGCGCTTCGGCTGGGCGGCGTACGTCGCGACCGGGCTGCGCAATCTCACCCGGCGCCGCGCGTCCGTGCGCATCCGTCTCGACGGCGGGCGCTGGCTGCGCCGGCGGGTCAGCAGCGTGCTGGTGGCCAACGTGGGGCGGCTGCAGGGCGGACTTCCGCTGCTGCCCGACGCGGAGCCGGACGACGGCTACCTGGACGTCGCGGTCCTCACCCCGAACCACGTGGGCGACTGGGTCCGGCTGGCGGGCGGGGTCCTGCTGCGCCGCGGCGCGGCGACGCACGGCCTGGAGACGTTCCGGGCCCGGTCGGTCGAGGTGCACGCGGCGCGGGACGAGCCACGCGAGCTCGACGGGGACGTGGTCGCGCCGGGGCGCCGGCTGGCCGCGCGCATCCGGCCCGGCGCGCTGGTCGTCTGCGTGCCGTGAGCGTGCGCGCCGCCGCTAGCGGTTAGGCGCCCGGATTGTCGTCTTCGTGACGTTTCAGGTCTTCTTCCCACCGGCGCAACAACTCCGCGTCCTTGCGGGACTGCGTCGTGTCGATGCCGCGCAGGAAGTCGGGGTCGTCGTCGGGAGCGGTCGCCCGTTTGCGGGAGCGGCCGCCGGCGACCACGCCCGCGCGTTGCTCGAGCGATACCGGGCGACCGGCGAAGAACCAGGCTATGGGGCCGATGACCGGCACGAGCAGGATCACGAGAACCCACACGGGCCGGGGCAGCCCGCGGATGTCCCCGCGCTCCGCGGAGAGGCAGTCGATCAGCGCGTACAGCGTCACGACCAGCACGATCAGGAAGGGCAATGCACGTCCCATGGCGCCATCATGACTCAGTGAAGGGGCTCATGACATCAGCAACAGGGTGCCCATCGCGCAGTACAGCAGGATGAGCGTGACGAGCGCGGGCAGTTCCCGCCCGATCGGGGTGACCACCGATCTGATCCGGCGCCGCACGAGCCCGGCCGCGGCCGCCCAGACGAGTCCGACGGCGGCGATCGTCCATGCGGCGCGTCCGGGCGTCAGGTGTACCGCGGCCAGCCGGGCCAGCAGCAGCGCGACCGCCGTCAGCGAGACCAGCGTCCGCCGCCACGAGAGCTGGGTGCGCTCGATCTGCAGGCCCGGGACCGTCATAGCAGCGTGGCGACCAGCAGCGTGACCGCGCCCGCGGTGATCACGAGGGCCAGGATCGCGGGGAAGTGCGAGGGCGGCAGCGCCTCACCCTTGCGCATCGCCTTCTCGCTGCGGGCCCAGTGATCCACCGCCCGCAGCGCGACCAGCGCCCCGAGCGCGAGCAGGGCCACCGCGATGACGATGCGCAGCCGGTGCTCGGGCAGGAACTGGGCGACCGCGAGCCCGCCGCCGATCAGGGCCAGGGCGGTGCGCAGCCACGCCAGGAAGGTGCGCTCGTTGGCCAGCGAGAAGCGGTAGTCGGGCGCGCTGCCGACCGAGCGGACCTCGTCCGGGTCGAACCAGAGACGGACCGTCGACCATATGGACATGCCCACAAGGTACGACCTGCGCTCAGCCGGCCCCGTTGAGGTGCCAGAGCTCGCGGATCGCGTCCGGCACGCAGGCTTCCCGCAGGCGGCCGCACGTGCAGAGATGGTCGTCCGGGGCCTCGCGGCGGTGGTGTGTGACCAATTCCGCAGCGTGCTGGGCGACCGACGCCGACAGCGGACGCTGCACCTCGAAGATGCCGGTATTCCTCGACATTTCACCCACCCCTTCACCCGGAGTGCGCCCGGTTCGTGATGCTTTTCACCGCCACCGTGAACCTACTGACAAGTAACATTCGGGAGGCCAGCCTGTTACCGCTCCGCGTGAGCCGTAACGTGGGGCGCAAGTCGCCAGCGACGGCGCGGTGACTGTCAAGCAGGAGGACCTCGGACCACGATGAAGATCGTCGTACTCGTCAAGCAGGTGCCGGACTCCGGTGCGGATCGCAACCTGCGCAGTGACGACAACACTGTCGACCGCGCGTCGGCCAACAATGTGATCAACGAGATGGACGAGTACGCCATCGAGGAGGCGCTGCGCCTCAAGGAGGCGCACGGCGGCGAGGTCGTCGTCCTGACCGTCGGCCCGGAGCGCGCCACGGAGTCCATCCGCAAGGCGCTGTCCATGGGCCCGGACTCGGCCGTCCACGTCGTCGACGACGCGCTGCACGGCTCGTGCGCCGTCACCACCTCGAAGGTGCTCGCCGCGGCCGTCGGCCAGCAGCGCGCCGACCTGGTCATCTGTGGCGCCGAGTCGACCGACGGCCGCGTGCAGGTCCTGCCGCACATGATCGCCGAGCGCCTGGGCATCGCCGCGCTGACGGGCGCGCGCAAGGTCACCGTCGAGGGCTCCCAGCTGACCGTCGAGCGGCAGACCGACGAGGGCTACGAGGTCGTCACCGCCGCGACCCCCGCGATCATCAGCGTCTGGGACACGATCAACGACCCGCGGTACCCCTCCTTCAAGGGCATCATGGCCGCCAAGAAGAAGCCGCTGCAGACCCTGTCGCTGGCCGACCTGGGCATCGAGGCCGGCGAGGTCGGCTTCGACGGCGCCACGAGCGCGGTCGTCGAGCACAGCAAGCGCCCGCCGCGGCAGGCCGGCAACAAGGTCGACGCGGGCGACGACGGTGGCGTGAAGCTCGTCGAGTACCTCGCCTCCGAGAAGTTCGTGTAAGGGAGACATCACCATGGCTGAAGTTCTGGTCGTTGTAGAGGCCTCCTCGCAGGGCGGCATCAAGAAGGTCACGCTGGAGATGCTGACCCTGGCCCGCACGCTGGGCGGCGACGTCGCGGCGGTCGTGTTCGGGGACGCCTCTTCCCTGACGGACAAGCTGGGCGAATACGGCGCCACGAAGATCTACACCGCCGCGGGCGCGGACCTCGACGAGTACCTCGTCGCGCCGAAGGCCACGGTCCTCGCCGCGCTGATCCAGCGCGTCTCGCCGGCGGCGGTCCTGCTCGCCTCCTCGCAGGAGGGCAAGGAGATCGCGGCCCGCGTCGCGGTCAAGCTCGACAACGGCGTGCTTACCGACGTGGTCGCGCTGGAGGCCGACGGTACCGCCACGCAGGTCGTCTTCGCCGGCTCGACGATCGTGAAGTCCAAGGTCACCAAGGGCCTGCCGATCGTCACGGTGCGCCCCAACTCCCTCACGCCCGCCCCCGCCTCCGCGCCTGCGACCCCGTCGGCCGAGGCCGTGGAGGTCGTCGTCGAGGACCGCGACAAGCTCGCGAAGGTCGTGGAGCGCAAGGTCGAGTCCAAGGGCGCCCGCCCCGAGCTCGCCGAGGCCTCGATCGTCGTCTCCGGCGGCCGCGGCGTGGCCAGCGCAGACAACTTCAAGCTGGTCGAGGAGCTGGCCGACCTGCTCGGCGGCGCGGTGGGCGCGTCGCGCGCGGCGGTCGACTCCGGCTTCTACCCGCACCAGTTCCAGGTGGGCCAGACCGGCAAGACGGTCTCGCCGCAGCTGTACGTGGCCCTGGGCATCTCGGGCGCCATCCAGCACCGCGCGGGCATGCAGACGTCGAAGACGATCGTCGCGGTCAACAAGGACGCCGAGGCGCCGATCTTCGAGCTGGCCGACTTCGGCGTGGTGGGCGACCTGTTCAAGGTCGTGCCGCAGGCGGCGGAGGAGATTCGCAAGCGTAAGTAGCTTTTGTCGTACTGCGGCAGCTTTTCTTGCAGCGCCCGTCGCCTTCTCGGCGGCGGGCGCTGCTTCGTCTTTACCGCAGCGTTCCCCTTTATCGCAGCGTTCCCCGCAGCATGCTCTGCCCCGAGTGGGCCGCGTTGCCGTCGTGGGGTTCGACCGAGATGTCGATGATGTTGTACCGCGACAGGTCCAGCGACGCCGGCACCGTCAGCGACGGCTCCTTGCCCAGCACGCCGAGCGCCTCCATGCGCACGGTCGGGTCGTCCCGGTCGAGCAGCCACGCCTCGTAGTCGGCGTCGCGCGGGACCGGCATGCCCTCGGCGTGCACGACGAGGCGGCGCTCGCCGTCGACCAGACGCAGGCAGGCGTAGCCGCCGGCGCCCTGAGGTGCGCCGGGGAGCGCCTGGAGCGGGACGCGCGCGTCCTGGGCCCGGCACCCGGCGACGTCATCGCCGCGACGCAGCCACAGGGCGGTGCCGCCGGCCGCGACGAGCGCACCGACGACGGCGGCGGTCGCGGCGACAGCGATGGTGTTGCGCCAGCGCCTCCGAGCCTTCATCGGCCGGGCGCTGGTTCTGTGGGCCGTCCGCGGGCCGTGCTCTTCGCCCGGTCCGTGCTCTTCGCCCGGTCCGTGCTCTTCGCCCGGTCCGTGCTCTTCGCCCGGTTCGCGTTCTTCGCTCGCGCCGTCTTCTTCTCCCGGGTTGGGCTCTTCCTTCGCGCCGTGCTCTCCGCTTGCGTCGTGCGCTTCCCTCGGACCGTGCTCGTTGTTCGCGTCCGCGCGCGCCGGGACGAACCCATTGCCCTCGGCCGGGTCGGGTACGGACCGGGTCGGAGGCGGATCGGTGTGCAGGCTCACGGCGGGCGGGGGCACCGCCCGCCCGGACGCGGCAAGCTCCGCGCGGATGCGCTGCCACACGTGCTCGGGCGGGGGCGGCAGCGCACGCAGCCGGGAGGTCTGCCGCCCCAGCCCGGCGACGTTGCGCAACGAGTCCATGTCCGCGCGGCACTGCTCACAGGCGTCAAGGTGGCCGGTCTCGTGCTGGTCGAGAGTCTCCTCACCGAGCGCCAGGAGTACCAGCCGCTCGGGCTCCAAATGCGGCACCGTCCACCTCCCATCGGCTGCGTAGGCGGGCCATTCCGCGCCGCAGGTGGCTCTTCACGGTGCCGAGGGGCAGTCCGGTGAGCGCGGCGATCTGAGGATGGGTCAGGTCGTCGTAGAACGCCAACTCGAGCACGCGCCGCTGCTCGCCCGGGAGCCGCGCCATCTCGTCGGCGAGCACGAGCCGGTCCACGATGCGCTCGGGCGGCGCGTCCCCGGCCCCGTCGCGCGCGCCCCCGGCCAGCCGCCTGACCTCCTCGGCGATGCGCCCGTCCCGCGCGGACGCGCGGATCTGGTCGACGACCTTCCGCCGGGCGATGCCGAGCAGCCAGCCGAGCATCGAGCCCCGCTCGGGGTCGAACCCCTCGCGCCCGAGCCAGGCCGCCACGAACACCGCCTGCGTGACGTCCTCGGCGTCGGTGACACTGCCGACACTGCGCACCGCGAGGTGAAAGACGGCCGGCCCGAACCGCTCGTACGCCGCCCGCAATGCCCGCTCGTCCCCGGCCCGGAACCGCTCGACGAACCCGTCGTCGCCGCCCACTGCCCCGTCGCGGTCCCCGAACGCTCTACCGCGCCCAGGCCGGCCC
>NZ_JBEZDS010000002.1:198839-205873 GCF_040648435.1 Dactylosporangium sp. NPDC049140
CGATTCGGTGCCCCCGTCGCGGGCTGCCGCTTCGCTGTGGTCCCGGAACGCTGCGCCGTCCCCGGGCCGGCCCGATTCGGTGCCCCCGTCGCGGGCTGCCGCTTCGCTGTGGTCCCGGAACGCTGCGCCGTCCCCGGGCCGGCCCGATTCGGTGCCCCCGTCGCGGGCCGCCGCTTCATCGCGCTTCCGGAAGGCTCCGCCGTCCTCGGGGCGAGACGGCTCGGCGAACCCGTCGTCGCCGCGCGGGCGCCCGGCACTCACCGGGGCCCACCCGGATGCCACGGTCGCCACCATCGCACGGGCACGTCCTGACGCTATCGCAGTCACAGGGGCAGGTTCCTGATCAAGCATTCGTCGCGCGGGGGCGCCGTGGATGCACCCGGCGCGAAAATCTCTTCAGGTTGCGAGAATGGTCGCGTACCGCCTTACGCTGCGTGACCAGCCCACGGCGGGTCTCGACGGGGTCCACGGGCCGCCACCAGGATTGTTCCGAATCGATGGACCGCCCGCGCCCGCGCGACGTGGGGTGCGTTCGTCACGGGCGGTGCTCCCGTGTGCCCGCCGCACGCGGGAGCGTGGTGGTCGCCGCCCACCGGCCGGGAGGTAAGGGGTGCCCGGCCGTTAGGCTTGGCCCCGATGCCGTACCTCGACCACGCCGCCACCACGCCGATGCTCCCGGAGGCGCTCGACGCCTACGTCGCCACCGCGCGCGAAGTCGGCAACGCCTCGTCGCTACACGCCCCCGGCCGCCACGCCCGCCGCCGGGTCGAGGAGTCGCGCGAGCGGATCGCCGCCGCGCTCGTGGCCCGGCCCTCGGAGGTGATCTTCACCGGCGGCGGCACCGAGAGTGACAACCTCGCGGTCAAGGGCGTTTTCTGGGCCCGCCGCACCGCCGACCCGGCCCGCAACCGGGTGATCGCCAGCTCGGTCGAGCACCACGCCGTGCTCGACTCGGTCGCCTGGCTGGAGGCCCACGAGGGCGCCGCGGTCACCTGGCTGCCGGTCGACGCGTCCGGGCGCGTACACCCGGAAGCGCTGAAGGAGGCCCTCGCCGGCGGCGACGTCGCGGTCGTCACGTCGATGTGGGCCAACAACGAGGTCGGCACCGTCCAGCCCGTCGCCGAGCTGGCCGAGCTGGCCGCCCGCGCGGGCGTGCCCTTCCACACCGACGCGGTGCAGGCCGTGGGCCAGGTGCCCGTCGACTTCGCGGCGAGCGGCGCGGCCGCGCTCACCGTCAGCGGCCACAAGCTGGGCGGCCCCATAGGCGCGGGCGCGCTGCTGCTCAGCCGCGAGGTCGACTGCACGCCGCTGGCGCACGGCGGCGGTCAGGAGCGCGACGTACGCTCCGGCACCCTCGACGTGCCGGCCATCGTCGCCTTCGCGGTCGCCCTGGAGCTGTCGGTCAAGACCCAGCGCGAGTCCGCCGAGCGGATCGGCCGCCTGCGCGACGCCCTGGTGGAGCGGGTCCGCGCGGCGGTACCCGATGCCATCCTCAACGGCGACCCCACCGACCGCCTGCCGGGCAACGCGCACTTCTCCTTCCCCGGCTGCGAGGGGGACGCGCTGCTGCTCCTCCTGGACGCCCAGGACATCGCCTGCTCGACCGGCTCCGCATGCTCGGCCGGCGTGGCCCAGCCCTCGCACGTCCTGCTGGCCATGGGCGCCGACGACGCGCGGGCGCGCTCCTCGCTGCGCTTCACCCTGGGGCACACGTCGACCACGGCGGACGTGGACGCCCTGGTCGCGGCGCTGCCCGCGGCGGTCGAGCGAGCCCATCGAGCGGCCACCAAGAGCCGCTGAGCACATCGCCACGATCGCGCGGCCGCGCTCCCGAGGTTGAGCGACGCCCCGGGCGGGGCGGGCGGCCCCCGGCGTCCCGGGCGGGGCGGGCGACCCCCGAGGTTGAACGGCGTTCCGGGCGGGGCGGGTGGCCCCCGAGGTTGAGCGGCGTTCCGGGCGGGGCAGCCGCGCCCCCGACGTCCAGGGCCGGGCGGCCGGGCCCCGACGCCGCGTCCGCGCGGACGCGGCCGACGGTGATCGTGACCGGCGCGACCGGTCAGGCGGGCCTGGAGGGTCACCCGACGGGTGGTCGCACGAGAGGGTGCTGAACAGCCGGAACAGGCTCCACCGAACGGCCCTGTCCCCGGGTGAGGTACTGATGAGGAATGCCGAACGAGGTCGGTCATGAGGGTGAATCCCATCGGGTGAATTACCACCGAGCGCTACAAATATGACCAGCTAGCGCGGCGGCCGATTTGGTTACGGCCATTCTTTGACGTTTTTACTGCGGCTTAAGTCGGCCGCTCACCCTATGTTTGCGCGGTGTCAGTCGAAACCCCTTCCTCGGATGAAGCCACTCAGATCATCGCCAGGGATGATCATTCGTCCCCGGTATTCGTCGATGCCTCGGGTCGGCGGGGAAGGCGAATCCGAATTGCTTTCGGCGCGCTCGGCGCGGCGACGCTCATCTATGGAGCGTTAGTGGCCACAAGCCTGGCCGGCGGCCCGCTCAAGCCTGAGCAGCTGCTGCCGTTCCCGGAGCTGGTGAACAACCTGCCGGTGCTCGACCAGCAGCCGCCCGCGGCCCAGCCGGGCAGCAAGAACACGCCGGCCGCCAAGCCGCCCGCCGTGACCACGGCGAAGAAGATCACCACGGCGGGCCAGCCGGCGCAGAGTGAGGTGCTCCCGGTGCCGACCGCGACCGCGCCCGGCCCGGGTGCGGCCACGACCACGGCGCCGCCCGCGGAGGCCACCGACGCGCCGCCCACGACGCAGCCGAGCACCCAGCCGCCGCCCACGCCCACGAAGACCCGGCAGCCGACCGCGGACCCGACGAAGACCGCGGCGCCCACGCCGACGAGCGAGGGCACCGCGCTACCGGGCGTGACGTCGGGGGCGGGCCAGACGCCGGGCGCGGTGCCGGTCGGGGAGACATCGATCGGGGTCTCCGTCACGACGTCCGTCGCCCCGGGCGCGAGTGGCGGCGACGGAGGCTCGGGCGGTACCGCCGCAACACCCAGCGTCACGGCGAGCCTGGGCCTGGCGTGATTCGCAGGCGGAAGGCCGCGAACGGCGGGAAGAGGCGTTTCTCGTTCGCCCGCCTCGTCTTCGGCATCGTCCTGCTGAGCATGCTTGCGGGCGTGCTGTTCGTCGAGGCGTACGTCAACGCCGAGTTCCACCCCGACCACAGCGAGAACGCCGGCCGCCAGTCCACCGTGCCGCAGCAGGTCATCGACGGCGGCCCGATCATCGACACGCGCAACAACCAGGTGCGCTCGTACGCGCTGCCGGCCAAGACCATCGCGCTCACGTTCGACGACGGGCCCGACCCCGAGTGGACGCCGCAGATCACGAACGTGCTGCGCCGGCACAACGTGAACGCGACGTTCTTCGTCGTCGGCACCCAGGTGACCCGGCACGCCGACATCGTCGCCGAGCTCGCGCGCGGAGGCGACGAGATCGGCATCCACAGCTTCACGCACCCGCGCCTGGACAAGCTCTCGCAGTGGCAGCGGGAGCTGGAGTACTCCCAGACCCAGCTCGCGGTCATCAAGGCGACCGGGCAGAAATCCGCGCTGCTGCGCCTGCCGTACTCCTCCAGCGCCGACGCGATCGACGACGCGAACTGGCCATTGATCAAGGACGCCGGACGCCTCGGGTACCTGTCGATCATGACGGACACCGACAGCCGCGACTGGAGCCGCCCGGGCGTCGACGCGATCGTGCGCGGCGCGACGCCGGAGGGCGACGCGGGTTCGATCGTGCTCATGCACGACGCGGGCGGCGACCGGAAGGAGACCGTCGAGGCGCTCGACAGGTTCATCCCGCTGATGCAGCAGCGCGGGTACACCTTCACGACCATCTCCGGCGGCCTCACCAAGGCCCTCGCCGGGAAGAGCATCGCGCTGGAGTCCCCGGCGGACCCGGCCGACCAGCGCCGCGCCCTCGCGCTCGTCACGTCCGTCTCCGTGGCCGACTGGATCATGGAACTGCTGCGCGTGCTCTTCCTGATCGTTGGCATCCTCACGATCGGGCGCACGGTCGCGCTGTTCCTGCTCGCCGGCCGCCACGCGCGGAAGCGTCGCGCGAAGACGTGGCAGTGGGGCCCGGCGGTCGACGAGCCGGTGTCGGTAGTCGTGCCCGCGTACAACGAGAAGGAGGGCATCGAGGCCGCCGTGCGCTCCCTCGCGGGTGGCGACCATCCCGGCGGCATCGAGGTCGTGGTCGTCGACGACGGCTCGACCGACAACACGTCCGAGCTGGTCGCGGCGCTGAAGTTGCCCAACGTGCGCGTCGTGCGCATCCCCAACGGCGGCAAGCCGAACGCGCTCAACGTCGGCGTCGCCCTGACCCGGCACGACCTCATCGTCATGGTCGACGGCGACACAGTGTTCGAGCCGGATTCGGTACGCCACCTGGTCCAGCCGTTCGCCGACCCCACCGTGGGCGCGGTCGCGGGCAACGTGAAGGTCGGCAACCGCAAGTCGATCGTCGCGCGGTGGCAGCACATCGAGTACGTCATCGGCTTCAACCTCGACCGCCGGCTGTACGACCTCCTGCAGGTCATGCCCACGATCCCCGGCGCCATCGGGGCCTTCCGCCGCCAGGCCCTGCGCGACATCGGCGGCATCAGCCACGACACGCTCGCCGAGGACACCGACGCCACCATGGCGCTGTGCCGTTCGGGCTGGCGGGTCGTCTACGAGGAGCGCGCCCGCGCGTGGACCGAGGCCCCGAGCACCCTGCGGCAGTTGTGGCTGCAGCGGTACCGCTGGAGCTACGGAACGATGCAGGCGATGTGGAAGCACCGGCGGTCCATCGTGGACAGCGGCCCGTCCGGTCGCTTCGGCCGCGTGGGGCTGCCCTTCATCGCCTTCTTCGGCATCGCCCTGCCGCTGCTCGCCCCGCTGATCGACATCCTGTTCGTGTACGGCCTGTTCTTCGCCAGCTGGAAGATCACCACGATCGCGTGGGTGGCGATGTTCGCGATGCAACTGCTCACGGCGATCGTGGCGTTCCGCCTGGACAAGGAGAAGCTGCGGCCCCTGTGGGTGCTGCCGCTCCAGCAGTTCGTGTACCGCCAGCTGATGTACATCGTCCTCATCCAGTCCCTGGGTACCGCCCTGACCGGCGCCCGGCTGCGGTGGCACAAACTCCACCGGGCGGGCTCGGCCGGCGCGAGCGCCCCGATCCCGTCCCAGCCCGCCACGCCCACGCCGGCGTCGGTTCTGTCCGCGTCCGCGCCCGGCCTCGAGTCCGCCGCGTCCGCGCGTGACGGTCAGGTCGGCTCCGCGGCGCGCGGTGTAGGCGCTTCCGCGCGTGACGGTCAGGTCGGCTCCGCGGCGCGTGATGCAAGCGCGTCCGCGCGTGACGGTCAGGTCGGCGCTGCGGTGCGTGGTGCAAGCGCGTTCGGCTCCGCGGTGCGTGGTGCAAGCGCGTTCGGCTCCGCGGTGCGTGGTGCAAGCGCGTTCGGCTCCGCGGTGCGTGGTGCAAGCGCGTCCGGGCGCGACGGCCAGGTCGGCGCCGGTAACCGTGGTGCGAGCGCGTCCTCGCGTGGGGATGGCTTCGGCGTTGCGCGCTCGGCCTCGGGCGCGTCCGCGCGGGGTGACGACTTCAGGCCCCGGCGCAACGGTGGTGACGCGTCCGCGCGGGAGGACGACCTTGGGGCGCCTGGCGGGCGCTCCGGCGCGTCCGCGCGGGAGCGGGCGGCGGGGGACGGGGGCGCGCAGAGCCGAGGGGTGGCGCAGGTGCCGCACGCGCCCGGGCATCAGGTTTCGGAGCATACGGCCGTGTTGTACGCGGCGTCGTACTCGTCGGTGCTGCGATCGCGGGCCGCCGAGGTCGAGGGGGAGGAGGACTGAGTGCTGCGGTCACGTCCGGTCGGAACCGGCGGGGAGGGGGACTGAGTGCCGCGTTTTTCGGTGCGCCGTGGGCTTGGTGTCGCGGCGTTCATTGTGGCTTCGCTCGCGATGGCATCGCTTGCCGTTCGGGCGCCCGAGGCCGGGGACGGCGGGCCGCCGCGGGCGACGGCCGCACAGGCCTCACCGGCGGTCGGGCCGACGCCCGGGAACGACGCGACGGTGCCGCCGAGCCCTGACGGGCGGCGCTCCGTGCGCATCGGGCCGAACCAGAAGATCCGCGGGGACCTGTCGGACCCGCAGAAGAAGGAAATCGCGATGCGGCTCGTGTCCAGCGCGGAGAACTCGACGCTCGACTGGTCGGCGCAGTACAGCTACATCGAGGACATTCACGACGGGCGCGGGTACACGGGCGGGATCGTGGGATTCTGCAGCGGTACCGGCGACATGCGCGCCGTCATCCAGCGCTACACAAACGCGGTGCCGGGGAACAAGCTCGCCGGGTACCTGCCGGCGCTCAAGCGGCTCAACGGCAGCGCCGCGCACACGGGGCTCGACCCAAACTTCACCGCCGCCTGGAAGGCCGCCGCGGCCGATCCCGCGTTCCGGGCCGCCCAGGACGCGGAGCGCGACCGGATGTACTTCAACCCGGCGCTCAGCCAGGCCAAACAGGACGGCCTGCGGGTCCTCGGCCAGTTCATCTACTACGACGCGATCGTGATGCACGGCGCGAACGGCCTGGCCAAGCTCCGCCGCGCCGCGGCCGCCGCGGCCGCCCCGCCCGCGCGCGGAGGCGACGAGGCGGCCTACCTGGGCGCGTTCCTCGACGCGCGGGTGGCGCTGATGGAGAACGAGGAGGCGCACGAGGACGAGAGCCGGGTCAACGACGCCCAGCGTGTGTTCCTCGCGGCGCGCAACTTCGATCTGGACCCACCGCTGCGGTGGCGGGTGTACGGAGACCTGTACGAGATCGCGGTCTGACCGGCGGCCACGCCCGCGCCCGGAAGCGTCGTCATGACGCGTCCGCGCGCGGGCGTGGTGCGTGTGGGGCGCGTGCACACGGACGTGGTTCATGTGGGCTGCGTCGCCATGTGGCGCTTTGGGACACCGCCGTGCTCGGACGCGGGCTCGTCTGCGCCACCGCGCGGGGCTGTGCGGCGCCACCGCGCGGGAGAA
>NZ_JBEZDS010000002.1:205969-315554 GCF_040648435.1 Dactylosporangium sp. NPDC049140
AGATGTGCGGCGTCACCGCGCGGGAGATGTGCGGCGTCACCGCGCGGGAGATGTGCGGCGTCACCGCGCGGGAGATGTGCGGCGTCACCGCGCGGGAGATGTGCGGCGTCACCGCGCGGGGCTGTGCGGCGTCACCGCGCGGGGCTGTGCGGCGCCACCGCGCGGGGCTGTGCGGCGTCACCGCGCGGGAGATGTGCGGCGTCACCGCGCGGGAGATGTGCGGCGTCACCGCGCGGGAGATGTGCGGCGCCACCGCGCGGGGCTGTGCGGCGTCACCGCGCGGGAGGTGTGGGGCGGCCCGCCGTACACGGTGACCTCGGCCGTCGCGGTGCTGGCCGTGAAGCCGTGCGGGCGGTGAACCGTCGCCGTGTCGCCGTACGGGTTGCGTCGGCACGCGCAGCGGGACGGGCCGGTCGCGGCGTCCGCGCGGGAGACTCGGACGGGCGGGATTGGGAGTGCATCCGCGGCGCCCGGAGCGGGCAACGGAACTCCGCCCGGAAAATGCGCCTCCGCGCGCCGGTAGGCTGGGGGCGTGAGAGTGCTAGCGGCGATGTCCGGCGGGGTCGACTCGGCGGTTGCGGCTGCCCGGGCGGTAGAGGCCGGGCACGACGTGACCGGCGTGCACCTCGCGCTGGCGCGTAACCCGCAGACGTACCGCACGGGCGCGCGCGGCTGCTGCACGCTCGAGGACTCGCGGGACGCCCGGCGGGCCGCGGACGTGATCGGGATTCCGTTCTACGTCTGGGACATGGCCGAGCAGTTCCACGAGGACGTCGTGGACGACTTCGTCGCCGAGTACGCGGCCGGGCGCACGCCGAATCCATGTCTGCGGTGCAACGAGAAGATCAAGTTCGCGGCCGTGCTCGATCGCGCGGTCGCGCTCGGGTTCGATGCCGTCGTGACGGGGCACCACGCGCGGCTGGGCGCCGACGGGCTGCTGCGGCGCAGCGTCGACCTGGCCAAGGACCAGTCGTACGTCCTGGCCGTGCTCACCCGCGCCCAGCTGGACCGGGCGATGTTTCCGCTCGGGAGCTCGACCAAGGCCGAGGTGCGCGCGGAGGCGGCCGAGCGGGGCCTCGCGGTGGCCGACAAGCCCGACAGCCACGACATCTGCTTCATCGCCGACGGCGACACCAAGCGCTTCCTCGCGGAGCGGCTCGGGCAGGCGCCCGGCGACATCGTCGACGCCACCACCGGCGCGGTCGTCGGGCGGCACGAGGGCGCGTACGCGTACACCGTCGGCCAGCGCCGCGGGCTCGACCTGCGCGTCTCCGCGCCCGACCGGCAGCCCCGCTACGTGTTGTCGATCACGCCCGTGACGAACACGGTGACCGTCGGGCCCGTGTCCGCGCTCGACGTCACGGGCGTCGTCGGGGAGCGGCCGGTCTGGACGGCACCGGTGGACGGCGCGGTCGCGTGCGAGGTGCAGATGCGCGCGCACGGTGAGACGCTGCCCGCGACCGTGCAGCTCGAGGAGGGCCGCCTCGTCGCCGCGCTCGGGCGTGCCGCGCGCGGCATCGCGACCGGGCAGGCCATCGTCTGTTACGAGCCCTCGCCCGACGGCGACATCGTGCTCGGCTCGGCCACCATTTCGCACACCTCGTGACCTCCGGAGCGGCAGTGACCTCATACCCCTGGCCGGTCGGGGCGGCGACCGGCATCGGTTCCCTGCCCGGCACCGACATCGCCGAAGCACAGCGCATCGTGCTCGGCGAGCTCCCCGACCTGCCGCACCTGCCCGAGCTGCCCGCGCGGGGGCCCGGGGCCGACATGATCGGGCGCGGGGGCACGTTCCTGCCGGAGATCCCGATCGAGCTGTACGCCGCGCGGTGGCGCGTCGCCGCCCGGCCCGGCCACGACCTGCGCGTCGCGCGCGACCTGCTCGAACGCGACCTGGACACGATGACGGAGCAGGCGGGCGCGTACACCGGGACCTTCAAGGTGCAGGTGCCCGGGCCGTGGACGCTCGCGACGTCGCTGGCCCTGCCCATCGGCGGCCAGGTGCTGCGTGACCCCGGCGCGACGCGCGACCTCGCGGGGTCGCTCGCCGAAGGCGTCCGCGCGCACATCGACGAGGTCCGGGCCCGGCTCCCGCACGCGACCGTGCTGCTGCAGATCGACGAGCCGTCGCTGCCGGCCGTGCTGGCCGGGCGCGTGCCGACCGAGAGCGGGTTCGGCACGCTGCGATCCGTGGACCCTTCGCTCGCCCGGTCGGCGTTGTCGGGGGTCATCACTGCGGCCGGAGTCCCGGTCGTCGTGCATTGCTGCGCTGCGGCGGTACCGCTGACGCTGCTTCGAGAGGCGGGTGCCGTCGCGGTGGCCGTCGACCTGTCGCTGGTGCGCAACCTCGACACGCTCGGCGAGCTGCTGGACGCCGGGATGGGCCTGCTGGCCGGGGTGTCCGGGGACTCGGCCGAGGCGCTGGCCGGCCAGGTCCGTGACCTGTGGCGCAAGCTCGGCTTCCCGCTGAAGTCCCTGCCCGCGCAGGTGGTCGTGACGCCGCCTTGCGGGCTGTCCGGCGAGGCCAAGGTGACGGCGGCGCTCACGGCGATCCGCGAGGCCGGCCGGCGTCTGACGGCTGACCTGGACTGACGCGGTTTTTGTCGTACCCCCGGAGTAAATTCTCAGCCATGACCGACGCTGAGTCCGAACCGACCGTCGAGGCGCGTGAGCGGCACGCGGAGCTGGCCCGTGAGCTGGACGAGCACCAGTACCGCTACTACGTGCTCCAGTCGCCCGCGGTGGATGACTCGGTCTACGACACGCTCATGCGCGAGCTCGAGGCGATCGAGCAGCAGTACCCGGCGCTGCTCACCCCGGACTCGCCGAGCCAGCGGGTCGGGGGCACGTTCTCGACCGAGTTCGCATCCGTCGACCACCGCGAGCGCATGCTCAGCCTCGACAACGCCTTGAACGAGCCGGCGCTGGAAGCCTGGGCGGAGCGGGTCGAGCGGGACGCGGGGAGCCCGCCGCGATACCTGTGCGAGCTCAAGATCGACGGGCTGGCGCTGAATCTGACGTACGAGCAGGGGCGGCTCACCCGGGCCGCGACCCGCGGCGACGGGCGCACCGGCGAGGACATCACGCTCAACGCCCGCACGATCCGCGAGATCCCCGAGCAGCTGGCCGGCGACAACGTGCCCGACCTGCTCGAGGTGCGCGGCGAGGTGTTCTTCACGCTGGAGGGCTTCCAGGAGGTCAACGCGGCCCAGGTGGCGGCGGGGGAGCGGCCCTTCGCCAACCCGCGCAACGCGGCCAGCGGGAGCCTGCGCCAGAAGGACCCGCACATCACCGCGGGCCGGCCGATGCGGATGCTGGTGCACGGGTTCGGGGCCCGGGAGGGGTTCAACCCGGCCAGCCAGTCCGAGGCCTACGAGCTCATGCACGCGTGGGGGCTGCCGACCTCGACCCGATACCGGGTGTGCGAGGACATGGCGGCGGTACAGGCGTACATCGCGGAGTACGGGGATCGGCGGCACAAGCTCGAGCACGAGATCGACGGCGTGGTCGTGAAGATCGACCAGATGTCGATCCAGCGCCGGCTCGGCTCGACGAGCAAGGCGCCGCGGTGGGCGATCGCGTTCAAGTACCCGCCCGAGGAGGCGATGACCAAGCTCGTCGACATCCAGGTCAACGTCGGGCGGACCGGGCGCGTCACACCGTTCGCGGTCATGGAGCCGGTCTTCGTCGGCGGCGTGACCGTGCGCCAGGCGACCCTGCACAACGCCCAGGAGGTCGTGCGCAAGGGCGTGCTGATCGGCGACACCGTGGTCATCCGCCGCGCCGGCGAGGTGATCCCGGAGGTCCTCGGCCCGGTCGTGGACCGCCGCGACGGCTCCGAGCAGGCGTTCGTGATGCCGGTGCAGTGCCCGTCGTGCGGTACGACGCTCGCCCCGGGCAAGGAGGGCGACGTCGACATCCGCTGCCCCAACACCCAGTTCTGCCCGGCCCAGCTGCGCGAACGGCTCTACGGCCTGGCGCACCGCAGCGCGCTCGACATCGAGGCGCTCGGCTGGGAGGCGGCCGCGGCGCTGCTCGAGTCGGTGATCCCCAACGAGAGCGAGCTCTTCGACATCGACGCCGAGCGCCTCGCCAAGTCCCCGTTCTTCGTCAACATGAACGGCGCCCTGGGCACCAACGCGGCCAACCTGCTGGCCAACCTCGAGGAGGTCAAGCAGCGGCCGCTCTGGCGGGTGCTCGTCGCGCTGTCGATCCGCCACGTCGGGCCGACCGCCGCGCAGGCCCTCGCCAACTCCCTCGGCTCCATGGAGGCGATCGCCAACGCCACCACCGAGGAGCTCGTCGCCGTCGAGGGCGTGGGCCCGACGATCGCCCGCGCCGTGCACGAGTGGTTCACGGTCGAGTGGCACCGCGCGTGGGTCGACCGCTGGGCTGCGGCCGGCGTCCGCATGGTCGAGGAGCGCGCCGACACCGGCCCGCGCCCGCTCGAGGGCGTGACGGTCGTGGTGACGGGGTCGCTGGAGCGGTACTCGCGGGACCAGGCCACCGAGGCCGTGACCTCGCGCGGCGGCAAGGTCTCCGGCTCCGTGTCGAAGAAGACGGCCTTCGTGGTCGTGGGCGAGTCGCCGGGCTCGAAGGCGGAGAAGGCGGCGGCGCTGAAGGTACCGATCCTGGACGAGGACGCCTTCGAGATCCTGCTCAGCGAGGGCCCGGACGCGGCGCGCGCGGCGGCGCAACCGCCGGACGAGGAGGCGGTCGCGGAGGCCGAGGCCGCGGACAAGACGGCCGCCGCGGAGAAGGCGGAGGCCGCCGCGGCGGAGTAGGACCGGCGGAGTTGGGCCGGGAGGAGTCCGCGTCCGGCGCGGCGGAGTAGCCCGAGGCAGTGGGCCGAGGCGCGGCGGCGGAGAAGGCGGAGGCCGCCGCGGCGGAGTAGGGGCCGGCGGAGTTGGGTCGGGAGGAGTCCGCGTCCGGCGCCGCGGAGAAGCCCGAGGCAGTGGGGCCGAGGCGCGGCGGCGGAGTAGGTCAGGAGGAGTCCGCGTCCGGCGCGGCGGAGAAGCCCGAGGCAGCGGGCCGAGGCGCGGCGGCGGAGTAGGCCGGGTGGAGTCCGAGGCGGCGCGGTGTAGGTCGGCGGAGGCTGCGGCGAAGCCTGTCCGCCGCGGTGGGCAGGCCGGGCGGCGTCCGAGGCTGCGGCGGCGCGGTGTAGGTCGGCGGAGGCTGCGGCGAAGCCTGTCCGCCACAGTGGGCAGGCCGGGCGGCGTCCGAGGCTGCGGCGGGGCGTGGGCCGGGGGAGGCTGCGGCGAAAGCGAGGCGGCCGCGGCGCGGCGGGTCGGGTCGGGTGGGCGCTAGAAGCCGCGGAAGGTGCGGATCGCCGTCTCCGTCGTGGTTTGTCCGGCGGTCGGACTTCCACCCAGGTGGGGTACCCATGCTCGTGGCGGGGCGCGGCGGCGAGATGCCGTAGGCACCGAGGCCGGGCCGGAGCGGCCGTGTTGGGATTCCGCGCCATCGGCATCGGGTCGGTTGGCGGCTGAATATGAGCGGCGCGTGGCGGGCCGGCCGCGTCTGCTGTTGCGAAGAACGGTGCCCGCGTCGAAGGAGAAAGCGCGGAGCGTAGTCGCCTCGATATATGTCCGTAACCGTACCTGGGGTTATCGGTGTCAATGCAAAAGCGTGACAGAAAGTCCGGCAGTGGTTACTCTGCACGGATATTCAAGCTGATCTGTCCATTGTGGGATCGCCCGGTCGGTTGATTAGGGGGTCGGTTCTGCATCGATTCGGCATCCTTTCCGGATACCTCCGGTGTTGAGGGTGCAGGCTCGCATGGCGTCCGAAACGTACGGCCGGCCCGGGGCACGAACGCATGCGGCGGAGAGCGGGGAGCGGATGGAGCAGAGCGCGCTGCGCAACGTCGCGCCGCCTCGGCATCGTCATCGGTTCTTCGCGTACGTCGCGGTTGTCGTCGGGCTCGCGGCACTGCTGCTCGTGGGCAGCGTGCTGCACGAGGGGCTCCGGGTCGACGCCGTGTTCTGGGTGTTCGCGGGCCTGGCCGTCGTGGCCGACACGCCGCCGTTCGTCCAAGGTTCGCGCGACGAGAGCATTCCCACCTTCCCGTCGGTGTGCTTCACCTTCGCCATTCTGATCGCGTACGGGTGTGCGCCCGCGGTCGCCGTGCAGCTCGTGGCCGTCGTGGTCGCCGCGGTGTGGCTCAAGCACACGTTCTGGCGGGCCGCTTTCAACGCCGCGCAGTACATCCTGTCTTTCCTGGCCGCGGGTCTCCTGCTGCCCGAACGGTCGGGCGGGGACGCCCACGAACTGTTGCACGCCGACCGGATCGGCTGGGTGCTCGCCGCCGCGGTGACGTGGTTCGTCGTGAACAACCTGCTCGTGTCCGCGGCCCTGTGGCTGCGCTTCGGAGGGCGATGGTGGTCGGTGTTCACGCAGGCGGTGCGCAACGATGCGCTGCCGAACGGGGCGCTGCTGCTCTCCGCGCCCGGGCTGGTCGCGGCGGCGCACGTCGACGCTCTACTGGTACCGCTGGCGCTGCTTTCGCTTTTCGCCGTTCGGCGCATGACGGAGCTCGCCGCCCAGCGGGCGCGGGCCGGGCGCCTGGACCCGCTGACGGGACTGCCCAACCGCAAGGCCCTGGAGCGCGAGGTCGCGGCGCGGCTGAAGGAGCACGCCGAGCGGGCCGAGGGCGGCGCGGCCGAGCGGCGCCTCGCCCTGCTGCTGCTCGATCTCGACGCGTTCAAGCAGGTCAACGACGCGCTCGGGCACCGGGTCGGGGACCGGCTGCTGGTGGAGGTCGGGGAGCGGCTCACCGCGGCCGCGCGGGCGTCCGGGGCCGACAACCTGGTCGGGCGGCTCGGGGGCGACGAGTTCGCGGTGGTCGTGCCGCACCTGCGCGACACCGCCGACGCGCGCCGGTTCGCCGCGGAGATCATGTGCGCGCTGGCCGAGCCGGTGCTGCTGGACGGGCTGCCGATCGACGTGGGCGCGTCGGTGGGCGTCGCGGTGTACCCGGAGCACGGCACGGACTTCGCCGAGCTCATGCGCCACGCCGACGTCGCGATGTACGACGCCAAGGGCCGCGGCGACAACCTCGCCGTCTACGCGCCCGAGTCCGACCACAACACCCCGGAGCGGCTCAGCCTGCTCGCCGACCTGCGCAAGGCGCTGGAGTGCGGGCCCGAGGGCGGCATCGAGCTGTACTACCAGCCGCAGGTCGAGCTCGCGACCGGCGCGGTCGTCGGCGTCGAGGCGCTGCTGCGCTGGCGGCATCCGCGCCGCGGGCCGATCGACCCGGAGGAGCTGATCCGGGTCGCCGAGCACAGCCCGGTGATGCGGCTGCTCACCCTGCGCGTCGTCGACGAGGCGATCGGGCAGCTCGCGGCGTGGCGCGCGACCGCGCCCGCGACCGAGGGCGTGCGCGTCGCGGTGAACGTGAGCGTGCGGGACCTGCACACCGGCGAGATCGCCGACCGGATCACGGCGCGGCTGGCCCAGATGTCGGTCGACCCGTCCCGGCTGGAGCTGGAGATCACCGAGAGCGCGCTGATGGCCGATCCGCGCCGGGTGCTGACCACGCTGGCGCGGCTGAAGAAGCTCGGGGTCGCGATCGCGCTGGACGACTTCGGCACCGGGTACTCCTCGATGCTCCACCTGCGCCGCCTGCCACTCGCCGAGGTGAAAATCGACCGCTCGTTCGTGCTCGGCGTGGCCACGGACCCGGACGACGCCGCGATCGTGCACTCCATGATCAACCTGGCCCGGGCGCTGGGGCTGCGCGTCGTCGCGGAGGGTGTCGAGGATGAGCGCACGTGGCGGATGCTGGTGGAGGCCGGCTGCGACGTCGCGCAGGGCTGGTACTTCGCCCGCCCGATGCCCCCGGACCGCCTGCTGGACTGGCTGTCCAAGACTGCCGCACGGCCCGCCTTCACCACGAAATAGACTCGTCGGGTTGACGCGGGCATGTAACGCTGCGTCCAAGCCGACGACCTGAAGGAGAAGCGCGCCGATGGCCACGATTTCCCGCGAGGAGGTAGCGCATCTCGCGCGCCTCGCGCGGCTTGCCGTCACCGATGAAGAACTCGACACCTTCGCCGGCCAGCTCGACGTGATCCTGCAGGCCGTCGCCCAGGTGGGTGAGGTCGCCGCCGCCGACGTGCCGCCGACGTCGCACTCCGTGCCGCTGACGAATGTGTACCGCGACGACGTCGTCGTTCCCGGCCTGGTGCGCGAGGACGCGCTCGCCGGCGCGCCGGACGCCGAGGAGAACCGCTTCCGCGTCCCGCGGATCCTGGACGAGGAGGCCTGAGCCGTGAGTGACCTGACGAAGCTGTCCGCCGCCGAGCTCGGCCGCCGCCTGGACGCCAAGGAGGTCTCGGCCGTCGAGGTCGCGACCGCGCACCTGGAGCGCATCGACGCCGTCGAGGACAAGGTCCACGCGTTCCTGCATGTCGACCGCGAGGGCGCGCTCGAGGCCGCCCGCGCCACCGACGAGCGCCGGGCCAAGGGCGCCGCGTTCGGCCCGCTCGACGGCGTGCCGATCGGCGTCAAGGACGTCATCACGACGCGCGGCGTGCCCACGACCGCGGGCTCGAAGATCCTCGAGGGCTGGCGCCCGCCGTACGACGCGACGATCATGACGCGCCTGCGCGAAGCCGGGCTCGTGATGGTCGGCAAGACCAACATGGACGAGTTCGCGATGGGCTCCTCGACGGAGTACAGCGCCTACGGCCCGACGTACAACCCCTGGGACACGACGCGCATCCCGGGCGGCTCCGGCGGTGGCTCCGCGGCCGCGGTGGCCGCGTTCGAGGCGCCGCTGGCCATCGGCACCGACACGGGTGGCTCGATCCGCCAGCCGGCCGCCGTCACCGGCACCGTGGGCGCCAAGCCGACCTATGGCGGCACGTCGCGGTACGGCCTCATCGCCTTCTCCTCGTCGCTCGACACCCCGGGCCCCTGCGCGCGGACCGTGGAGGACGCGGCGCTGCTGCACGCCGTCATCGGCGGCCACGACCCGCGCGACTCGACCTCGATCCCGCAGCCGGTGCCCGACGTCGTCGCGGCGGCGCGCCTGGGCGCGACGGGCGACCTGAGCGGCGTGCGCCTGGGCCTGGTGAAGGAGTTCGCGGGCGAGGGGGCCGAGCCCGGGGTCGCCGCGGCGTACCGCGAGTCGGTCGACGCCCTGGTCAAGCTGGGCGCGGAGATCGTCGAGGTGTCGTGCCCGAGCTTCAAGTTCGCGCTGCCGGCCTACTACCTGATCGCCCCGAGCGAGTGCTCGTCCAACCTGGCGCGCTTCGACGGCGTGCGCTACGGCCTGCGCACCGGCGACGACGGCAAGCGCTCGCTGGAAGAGGTCATGTCGCTCACCCGTGACGCCGGCTTCGGCCCGGAGGTCAAGCGGCGCATCATCCTCGGCACCTACGCGCTGTCGGCGGGCTACTACGACGCCTACTACGGCCAGGCGCAGAAGGTGCGCACGCTGATCACGCGCGACTTCACCGCCGCGTTCGAGGTCGCCGACGTGCTCATCGCGCCGACCACGCCGTTCGTGGCGTTCCCGCTCGGCTCGCGCACGTCGGACCCGTACCAGATGTACCTCGCGGACCTGTACACGATCCCTTCGAACCTCTACGGCGGGCCGGCCATCTCGGTGCCGTCCGGGCTCTCCGAGGGGCTGCCGGTCGGGCTGCAGATCATGGCGCCGACGATGGCCGACGACCGGATGTACCGGGTGGCGGCCGCGCTGGA
This sequence comes from Dactylosporangium sp. NPDC049140, assembly GCF_040648435.1. Classification (NCBI taxonomy): domain Bacteria; kingdom Bacillati; phylum Actinomycetota; class Actinomycetes; order Micromonosporales; family Micromonosporaceae; genus Dactylosporangium; species Dactylosporangium sp. NPDC049140. The sequence goes on from NZ_JBEZDS010000002.1 coordinate 215,684, forward strand.
GTCAGCGCTGCCGCCACTCACGCCACCGGCGTTGTGACCGCGGCCGGATCAGCCCCGGCCGCCCTGGCGCCACGAGAACGGGCCGGGCAGGTCAACGCGGTTCTTCTTGCTGCGCGAGTTCCACGACCAGGGGCCCAGCTTGAAGCTCCACGAGGAGAACCCCTCCTGCGTGAAGTGGAAAATGAACGGGCCGAACTTCTTGCTCTTCCGAAACTGCACCGGCATGACGTCGCTCCTTCCAGGTGTGCGATGGATACCCAATGTCGTGCGTGGATACACAAGGCTGAAAGCAGGCACTGACAATGAGCACCGTGACGCATATGTCGTACGAGGAGGCGGTGGCCGCGTTCGAGCCGGTCATCGGCCTGGAGACGCACGTCGAGCTCGGTACCAACACCAAAATGTTCTGCGGCTGCCCGACCGCGTTCGGCGCCGAGCCCAACACCCAGGTCTGCCCGGTCTGCCTTGGCCTGCCCGGCGCCCTGCCGGTCGCCAACCGCGCCGCGATCGAGGCCACGATCCGCATCGGGCTCGCGCTGAACTGCTCGATCGCGCCGTGGGGCCGCTTCGCGCGCAAGAACTACTTCTACCCGGACATGCCGAAGAACTTCCAGATCAGCCAGTACGACGAGCCGCTCTGCGTGGAGGGGTACCTCGACGTGGAGATCGACGGCGAGCTCGTGCGCATCGGTATCGAGCGCGTGCACCTCGAGGAGGACACGGGCAAGACGCTGCACGTCGGCGGCGCGACCGGGCGCATCCACGGCGCGACCGAGTCCCTCGTGGACTACAACCGCGCCGGCATCCCGCTCGTGGAGATCGTGACGAAGCCGGTCCCGGGCACGGGCGCCCGCGCGCCGGAGATCGCCCGCGCGTACGTCACGGAGCTGCGCGACGTCATCCGCACCCTCGACGTCTCCGACGTGCGCATGGAGCAGGGCTCGATGCGCTGCGACGTGAACACCTCGCTCAACCGCCCGGGCGCGGAGTGGGGTACCCGCACGGAGACGAAGAACGTCAACTCCCTGCGCAGCGTCGAGCGCGCCGTGCGCTCCGAGATCATCCGCCAGGCGGGCGTCCTCACCGACGGCGGCAAGATCATCCAGGAGACGCGCCACTTCCACGAGGACACCGGCGACACGACCTCGGGCCGCAGCAAGGAGACGGCGACGGACTACCGGTACTTCCCGGAGCCCGACCTCGTCCCGCTCGCCCCGTCCGCCGAGTGGATCGAGGAGCTGCGCGCCGCGCTGCCCGAGCTCCCGCGCGTGCGCCGCGAGCGGCTGCAGTCCGACTGGGGCTTCAGCGACCTCGACATGCAGTCGGTGATCAACGCCGGCGCCGTCGAGCTCATCGCCGCGACCGTCGAGGCGGGCGCGTCGGCCGCGTCCGCGCGCAAGTGGTGGCTCGGCGAGCTGGCCCGCCGCGCCAACGAGACCGAGACCGAGCTCGAGGCCCTGGGTGTGACCCCCGTCGCGGTCGCGGAGCTGCAGGCCCTGGTCGACAGCGGAAAGATCAACGACAAGCTTGCGCGCGTCGTCCTGGAGGGCGTCATCGCGGGCGAGGGCGCGCCGGCCGAGGTCGTCGCCGCGCGCGGCCTGGAGGTCGTCTCGGACGAGGGCGCCCTGACCAAGGCCGTCGACGAGGCGATCGCCGCCAACCCGGACGTCGCGACGAAGGTGCGCGAGGGCAAGGTGGCGGCGGCGGGCGCCCTGGTGGGCGCGGTCATGAAGGCCACGGGCGGCAAGGCGGACGCCAAGACCGTGCGCGAGCTGATCATCGCGCGCCTGTCGTAGTTCTGGTTATTTTTTGCTCGGGTCCGCGGCACTTGCGGACCGTTGCTCCCGCCAGACAAATGGGCGGTCCCTGAAGGCCTGCGGCCGGAGAGGGACCGCCCAGCCTGGTCCGTGGGGTCAAGGGCGGAAATGCGCCGCCGCACGGCGCCCCAGCTTGGTCGGCGGCGCCGAGGACGAAGCGCCCGCCGCCCTCGCCGAATCAGATTTATAACCCGACGCCGTATAAGTCCGAAAAGTCGCGGCGCGAAGCGCCCGACTTTTCGCTACGCCGCCCGCTCCTAGGACGGGGTCGGCGACGGAGACGGCGACGTCGAGACGGACGACGACGGGGTCGGAGTCGGGGCCGCCTTGGTGTCGGGCTGGACGATGTGGCGCTGGAGGGCCACCTCGGTCAGGCCGGTCCCGCCCACCTGGATGTCGTCGTAGGCGGAGAGGTGGCGGTCTTTGTCGAAGTACAAGATGGAAAGCGCCAATGGCAAGGGCTTCGTGCTCTCCAGGCCGCGCAGCCCCGCGCCGCCGGTCGAGCCCTCCACCATCAGCAGGGTGCGCTCCTGCAGGGCCTTGGCCGCCGCGGACGCCGACGGGGACGTCAGCGTGGCCGGCGCGACCGCCGCGGGGTTCGGGTTGAGGCGCGCGACCGAGCGCTCGTGCCGGTGTCCGGCCAGCACCAGTGGGCACAGCCCGGCGAGCTGCTGGGCCGCGACCGGGTCGTGCACCATCGCGACGTCCACCGGCTTGGGGCTGCTGCGGATCTTCTCGGCGAGGATGTTGCCGGAGGTGACGACCTCCTGGTGCTGCTGCTCGTTCGACTCGTCCGTCGACTTGTCCGGCGTGAAGCGGGGGTCGCCGATCCCGGCGAAGGTGAGCCCCTTGACCGTCACGATCGTGTCGTTGAGCACGGTGGCGTTGGGCTGCCGCGCGACCGCCGCCGCGGTGATCGCCGAGTCGTGGTTGCCGCGGACGTACAGGTACGGGACCTTGAGGTCGCCGATCACGTTGACGTAGGACGCCTCGGGCTCGCTGCCCCAGTCGTTGATGTCGCCGGTGTCGGCGATGATGTCGATGTCGAACTGGTCCGCGACCGAGCGCACGACGCCCCAGGCCGCCGGGTTCAGGTGCAGGTCGGAGATGTGCAGCACCTTGGTCGTGCTCGTGTCCGGCTCGTACACGGGCAGCGCCGAGATCGTGCCGTAGAGCTTGCTGACGTTGAGCACCAGCTTCTGCAGCTGCGCGCGGTACTCCTCGTACCGGTTGGTGATCCGCTTCGCGTCGCCGATGATGGCCGGGGCGTTGACGAGCAGGCCGCGGTACGTCGGCTCCTGGATCGCCGCCGGCTTGAAGGTCAGCAGCGTCGCCGCCCCGGTCGAGGCGAGCACCCCGATGACCACGAGGCCCGCGACCGCCGTCTCGCGCCGTGCCCGGAACACCAGTCCGACCAGGATCATCGCGCCGAGCAGGCCGCAGCCGGCGGTCTGCAGCGCCAGGCGCCGCACGCCGAGGCTGAGCTGGTCCACCGCGTCGTGGCTGATCTGCTCGAGGTTGCCGGTGTTGGCCGCGAACGCGCGGGTGCGCGCCTCGTCCAGCGACTCCAGCCGGATGCGCAGGTGCGCGGGACCGTCGTGGCTGTCCAGCTCCAGCGAGCCCAGCGGCGGGATCTCCACCGAGGTGTCGCCGTTCCACGACGGGGCGAGCGAGAGCTGCGCGCGGAAGGGCCCGATGTCCTGCGTCGTGGTGCCGCCCAGGGCGACGCCGATGAGCATGCCGACGATCGCCACCGCGCCCACGAGCAGCCAGCGGGCGACCCGGCGCAGGCGCGGGCGCCGTGGCGCCCGGGCGCGACCGCTCGCGGGCCCCGACGGGTGCCGCCGGCGCCCGGCGGCCATGACGATCGCCCGGCGCCGGGCCCGTGAGGCGGCCAGCGCGGTGCGACGGCGGAACGGTGACCTCAACTCTTGCCGGCCTCGCCGACGTCGCTGATCACCAGGCGCAGGAGCATGTCGTCGTCCGCCTTCGGCTCACCCCGGCCGTCCTTGTTCGACGTGGAGATCCACAGGCTGCCGTCGGGCGCCACCGCGGCCGCGCGCAGCCGGCCGTACTTGTCCTGCAGCAGCGGCGTGGGCGCGCCGAGGAGGGTGCCGGAGTCGGTGACCTGCATGACCCACATCCGCTGCCCCTTGAGGCAGGAGGTCACCAGGTAGCCGCTGAGGTAGGCCAGGCCCGCGCACGAGGCGTCGGCGGTCTTCCAGGTCTGGATCGGGTTGGTGTACTTCGGGTCGCTCCCGCGCCCCTCCACCGCCGGCCACCCGTAGTTCTTCCCGGCCTCGATCACGTTGAGCTCGTCGGCATCGCTGCCCCCGTACTCCATCGCGTACATGCGCTGGTTCTTGTCCCACGCGAACCCTTGCACGTTGCGATGTCCGTAGCTGTACACGGCGGTTCCGAACGGGTTACCGGGCGCGGGCTTCCCGTCCGTCTGGATCCGAAGGATCTTGCCGCCGAGGCTGGTCAGGTTCTGCGCGGTCTCGGGCTTGTCGCCGTCGCCGGTCGCCACGTACAGGAACCCGTCCGGGCCGAAGCGCAGCTGGCCGCCGTCGTGGACGTTGCCCTTGGGGATACCGGTCAGGATCGGCGCCGGCGTCTGCCCGAGCGTCAGCTTGGCAACGCGGTTGTCGTCCTGGGTGGTGTAGTACACAAAGACCGTTTTATCCGTGTCGTACTGCGGCGAAACCGCGATCCCCAGCAGCCCGCCCTCGCCCCCGGGCACCGCCGCGTCGATCTTCTGCAGCTCCGCGACAAGCATCCCGTCGGACGTGGTCTCCTTGCCGACCTTGAGCAGCCGCTTCGTGTCGCGCTCGGTCACCAGCGCGGAGCCGTCCGGCAGGAAGGCGATGCCCCACGGCACCGCGAGCCCCTTGGCCAGCACGGTCACCGACACCTCGGCCCCGCCCTCGTCGCTCCCGCCCGAGCGCGAAGGCGACGGGTACGGCGACATCTTCGGTGGCGACCCGAGCTCATCCGGCGGCGGCGGCCCGAACGAACAGCCCCCGAGGGCCAGGGCGGCCACGGCCGCGCAGAAGGCGGCGAGGCTCCGGCCGGCAGGCCGGCCAGCGAAACGGTGCGTCCGGGCGCTCACCGGGCCAAGCGTAGCGTTGCCGCCTGGGAGCCACCTTTTACCACCGCACTTCCACCAGCGTGCCGTCGAGTGAGCTCGCCCGGGGCCTGCCGGAGCCATCGACCACTCCGCTTTACTGTCGCCTTCGCCCGTCCTCCCACATGCCTCGCCCCGCGTCCGCGCGTGGGCTACCGGCCTCATCACCCTGCCGGTGCGTCTCCTTGCCGCCGCCTCGCGGCGTTTTTTGTCCCTGCCGCGCGGGCCTGCATCATCGACCGCATGGTGAAGATCTGGGTCGCCCACGAGTTCGGCGCGGACCTCGTCCGGGCCGCGACCGCGCGGCACGAGGTGCTCGTCGAGGTCATGCCGGCGCCGGGGGAGATGCCGTCGGACCCGGGCGACGTGGTCTTCTGGGTGCCGCCGTTCCTGGCCAAGCCCGAGGTCACCGTGCTCACCCGGCAGATGCCGCGGCTCGAGGTCATCCAGCTGCTGAGCGCGGGCGCGGACGCGTGGACGGGGCGGGTGCCGGACGGCGTGACGCTCTGCGACGCGCGCGGCGTGCACGACTCCTCGACCGCCGAGTGGGTCGTCGGCGCGATCTTGGCGTGCGTGCGCGAGTTCCCGTCGTTCGCGCGGGCGCAGGAGCGGGGCGAGTGGACGTACCGCCGCACGGACGAACTCGCCGGCAAGCGCGTGCTGATCGTCGGGGCCGGCTCCATCGGCCGCGCGACCGAGGCGCGGCTGGCCCCGTTCGACGTCGAGGTGACCCGGGTCGCGCGGCGCCCGCGCGCGGGCGTGCACGGCGTGGAGGAGCTGCCGCGCCTGCTGCCGGACGCCGATGTGGTCGTGCTGCTGGTACCGCTCACGCCGGAGACCCGTGGCCTCGTCTCGGCCGGATTCCTGTCGCACCTGTCCGACGGGGCCCTGCTCGTCAACGCCGCCCGGGGCCCGGTGGTCGACACCGAGGCGGTGACCGCGACCGCGCGTACCGGCCGCATCTCCTTCGCCACCGACGTCACCGACCCCGAGCCGCTGCCGCCCGACCACGAGCTGTGGCGCCTTCCGAACGTCTTCATCACGCCGCACGTGGCCGGCTCGGTGCCGGGCCTGTGGCGCCGCGGGTACGCCCTCGCCGCCGCCCAGCTGCGCCGCGTCCTCGCGAACGAGCCGCTCGACAACGTGGTGACCGACGGCTACTGACGCGTCGGGCCGCGCCCGGGCGGCTACTTGGCCGGCTGCGGGCTGTCCTCGGCGTCGTCCTTGCGCAGTGTGTCCGCCTCCGCGCCGTCCGTCGTCTCGGCGTCCGCGGGGCGGTCGGTCTCGAGGGGCTGGCCGCTGGCCTTGATCAGGCGCGGTACGTCCGCGGGGCGCACGGCGTCCAGGGGCACCAGGTGGCCGTTGGCCAGGCGCGCCTGCACCGAGTCGCCGTCGATGACCAGGCCGTCCACCGCGGCCCACTGGACGGTCCGGCTCCCGAACAGGGCCCGCACCGTGAAGCCGCGCTCGTTGACATCGGTCCCGGCCCGCCAGGCCCAGATGGCGAAGGCGAGCGGCACCAGAAGTACCAGCAGAAACCAGACACTTTCGGCGAGCAGCGGAACGGCGCCGATCACGGTGATGCCCGCCGCCACGGCGAGTGCTGCGCTGCGCCGGAACTTGACCTTGACCTGGTTGCTCACGCTGCCATCCTCCCACCTTCGAGGAACTGCCTCCGCGCGCCCGGGCGGGCATACTGAGCGCCGTGGGGGATGAGAACGGCCGCGCTTCGCCGTCACCGGCGGCCGGGGTTACGCTCGGTGCCGTGCTTGACGAGATCGCGACCGGCCGGGGGGCTCGTCGGGCGATCCGCGGCGATATGTCCGGACTTGCGGGAGGCTGCCCATGGCGGGAGGGCAGGACATGACGACCACTTTCCGCCGGGACGCGCCCGTGCAGTGGGCCGAGGGCATCAAGCGCAGCAAGCGGGTCGCGGTGCGCCCGACCGGCCTCGTCGCGGCCCTACTCCTGGCCGCCTCGGTGCTGGTCGCGCTGGCCGTGGCCGGCTGGGGGATCAAGGAGCTGAGCATCCTGTTCGGCGCCGCGGCGATCGTGGCGCTCGCCGGTGTGGTGGTGCTCACGCTGCGCGGCTTTCCGCTCTTCGCGATCCTGACCGTCGTCGCGGGCGCCGTCGCCTGGGGTGCGGCCACGCGCGGTCGCCTGCCGGACGGCTGGTTCGACATTGGCGGCGTTCTTGGCTTTATCGGGATCAATCTCGCTTATGTGGTACCACTGGCAGGCTCTTTTCTTTCCGCTCTCCTTCTTGATGCGCGTCGGGTGTCGCGGGTGTCGATCGACGAGGCCGTGAGCGGGCGCCGCTGGTGGGGCAAGCCCGATGACACGCTCCCGCGCCTCAAGGAGCTCGAGGCGATCCCGAGCGCCCGCTTCTTCGCGCTGGGCGAGGGCGGCTGCACGCATCTCGTGTCGGCCGGGCGCCGCGTCGCGCTGTTCCTGCCGACGGTCTGGCCACACGGCGAGTTCACGATGGACGCCGCGGGGCAGGTGCTGCGCGGGGGCCGCCTGTTCGTGCCGGGCTCGGAGGACGTCGACGGCCTCGCCGCGGAGGTGCACACCTGGCGCGAGCAGCTGGCCAAGGTCGGGGGTTCGGTGCGGGGGTACCTCGTGGTCGCCCCCTCCCGCGGCGACGTCTCCGAGGACCTGGTGATCTCCGTCGCTCCCGGCGAGCACCTGCACCTCGTCCATTCCCACGAGATGGCGGACGCGGCCGGGCGCTGGCTGGCGGCCGAGCCGTACCGCGTCGATCTCCACGTCATGGAGCGCCTCCTCGTCCTCGCGGCGGGCAACGAGCTGCCGGAGCCCCTGCCGCTGCCGCGCACCTTCGCCCGCGAGGCGAGTGCGCAACCCGAGGAGCGCCCGGCCGCCACGTCGCCGACGGACGCGGCCTTCGCCGCCGCGGCGTCCTCGCCGCCGGCGTCGTCCGCGTCTCCGGGCCCTCCGGCCGTGCTCGGAGGCGTCGGGGAGCCCGCCGCCCCGCCCTCGACCTGGCGCCCGGGCAACGGCGCGATGCGCGCCCGGCTGAGCCGCCTGACGAAGGGCGCCGCAACCCGGGGCGAGGCCGCGGCCGACCCCGATCTGGACGGCGCGGAGGCGGCCTTCCACGCCGACGCCGATGCGGACCGCACGTCCCGGTTCGATCGCGACGCGAGCCGTGCTTCCCGCTTCGACCGGGACCAGCCCTCCGACGGGGTGTCCCGCTTCGACCGCGACTCGGACCGCACCTCCCGCTTCGACCAGGAGCAGGCCCGCGACGCGACGTCCCGCTTCGACCGCGACTCGGACCGCACCTCGCGCTTCGACCAGGAGCAGGCCCGCGACGCGACGTCCCGCTTCGACAGCGACCCGGGCTCGGGCGCCTCATCCCGCCTTGACCGGGACGCGTCCCGTTCTGGCCGAGCGTCCGACGCGCCCGCGCAGCGGAGCGACGATGCTCGCGGTGTGGACGACGACTCGTTCGGCGTCTCCTCGCGTGGTCACGACCCGGATTTTGGTGATTCGTCCGGCTCCGCCCGCGATTCGGAGCCGAACGGTATGTCCCGCTTCAACCGTGACGGGAACATCGACAGCGCGAACGGCGCCCCGTCTCCCCTTGATCGCAACTCTGAGTCCGGCGGTGCATCTCGTTCGGACCGTAACCCTGACGCGTCCGCGCGGCGCAGTGAGGACGACGACGTGCGCGGTCGTGACGAATCGGACAGTTCCTGGGAGGCCCGTTCGACCCGCGAGCTGGTCGGAAACTGGGACAACGACTCCGCCAGCCGGCTGGCGGCCTGGGCCGCGGAGGACACGTCCGAGCCCGGCTCCCGCGCGTCCGCAGCGCGGCGTTCCTGGTCCCCGATGGGCGGCGACACACCGGCCCCGGGCGAGCGTTTCCGCTGGTCGAGCGAGGACGAAGACTTCCCGGCGCCGGACGAGGCGGGTGCTTCGCCCGAGACCGGTGCCGACTTCCGGCCGAGCCGCGCGGAGGCGTGGCGGGAGACGCCCGCCGCCGAGAACCGCGCTCCTGAAGCGGCGGCGGAGGCGTGGCGGGAGTCGCGGGCATCTGAGCCGTCGTGGCGGGAGTCGCAGGCGTCCGAGCCGGCGGGGGAGTCGTGGCGTTCGTCGGAGCCGTCGCGGCATTCTTCGGGGCCGGCCGCTGAGCCGTCGTGGCGTGAGGCCCGGTCGGCTGAGCCGGTGGCGGAGTCGTGGCGCGCGTCCGAGCCTGTGGCGGAGCCGTCGCGGCGTTCGTCGGAGCCTGCGGCGGAGTCGTGGCGCGCGCCCGAGCCGATCGTGGAACCCTCCTGGCGTGATGCTCGGACGCCGGAGCCGGTGGCCGATTCGTGGCGGGAGAACCACGCGCCCGAGCCGGTGAATGAGTCGTCCTGGCGTGAGGCGCCCGAGCCGGTGGCCGACTCCTGGCGGGATGTTCGTGCGCCCGAGCCGGTGAGTGAGTCGTGGCGGGATGTTCGTGCGCCCGAGCCGGTGAGTGAGTCGTGGCGGGACGTTCGGGCTCCCGAGCCCGTCGATGAGTCGTGGCGGGAGCGTCGGGCGCCTGAGCCGGTGGCTGAGGCCCGTGCGCCCCAGCCGGTTGATGATTGGCGTGCGTCCGGGCGGGAGCCTTGGGGTGCGGCGTCCGAGGGGGCGCGGCGGCCCGCTGCGGAGTGGCCGCCGCCGGCGGCCGAGCCGGGGCAGCGTGCGGCTGAGCGGCCCTCGGTGGACTGGCGTTCGCCGGAGTCGTCTGGGCCTTCCGCGCCCGAGCGGCCCTCTGTCGAGTGGCGCTCGGCCACTGAGTCCCCCGCGTCCGAGCGGCCGTCCGTTGAGTGGCGCTCCGCGTCCGAGCGGCCCGGGGGCGACTGGCCGGGCGCGTCCGAGCGGGCGTCGGCTGACAGGCGGTCCACGTCCGAGCGGCCGAGCGTCGAGTGGCAGGCGGCGCCTGAGCGGCCGTCGGTTGGGCGGCAGGCGGCCTCCGAGCGGCCGAGCGTTGAGTGGCAGGCGGCCTCCGACCGGCCGAACGTTGAGTGGCAGGCAGCCTCCGAGCGACCGAGCGTCCAGTGGCAGGCGGCGCCTGAGCGGCCGTCGGTCGAGCGGCAGGCGCCCTCCGAGCGGCCGAACGTTGAGCGGCAAGCGGCCTCCGAGCGGCCGAACGTCGAGTGGCAGGCAGCACCTGAGCGGCCGTCGGTTGAGTGGCGGTCCGGGGGCGAGCGGGCTGCAAGTGATTGGCAGTCAGAGCCGGCGGCGCCCGCGCGGAATGACGGGCGGCCCTCCGTTGAGTGGCGTACTGCGTCGGAGGCCCCAGCGCCCGAGCGGCCGTCGGTGGAGTGGCGGTCTGCCGGTGAGGCCATTGACGACGTGGCTCGGGATGGGCGGGGCTCGGAACAGGGCGCGCCCGGGGATCGGCGGCGGCGTCCTGAGCGGGCGGCCTTTACCGGGAGTCTGTTCGACGGGGACACGCCTGAGCTCGAGGCCAAGCCCCTGGACCTGCGGCGGACCTGGGACTCCGATGCGGCCTCGCGGTCGATTCGGCGGCGGGATCGGTCGCAGCCGGCGGCCGAGGGTGAAGAAGATGGGACCGCGGGCTGGTCCGGCGGGGGAAGCCCGCAGCCTGAGGCCTTGGACCGCGGTGGGCGTGCTGCCGAGGCGTGGGAAGCCCAGGCGGACGGTCGTGGGCGCCGGGACGGGCGTCCCACCGATGCGTGGGAGACCAGGTCCGAGGGCGCCGGCCGTGGTGGGCGGGGCGCCGGGGCTTGGGAGGCCCAGAGCGAGGGCGTCGGCGCGCATGCCGATGGAGGGCGTGACGCGAACGGACCCGCCGCAAGGTGGGCGGATGAGCCGAAGCCCGCTGCAGGGTGGGGCGACAACCCCCAACCCGCGGCGGGGTGGGGCGATAAGCCCGAGGCCGTGAGTGGACCGGTCGCCGGGCGGCCGGACAGGCCCGAGGCCGCTGCCGGCTGGGCGGACCCGCCGCGGTCGTCAGCCGGGTGGGGGAACGAGCCCGACGCCGCGAACGGCGCGGCCGCCGGTGGGTGGGCGGACAAGCCCGCGTCCGAAGAGGCGTGGTGGGACGCTCCCGCGGCGGCTGGGCCAGCGGCCGTTGCCGACGGCTCCGAGAAGGTCAAGAAGTCTCGGTGGGGGCGGAACAAAGACAAGGACAAGGACAAGGACCAGGGCGCCCGTGGCGTCGAGGAGCCTGGCAACGAATGGGCGACCGAGGCGACCAGTCGCTGGGATCGTGGGGCCCCCCGAAGTGACGAGCCGCGCAGCGCGCCGGCCCAGGCCCCCCGCGGCGGGGCGGCACAGGCGCCCGCGCCGCGGAACGAGGCCGCCCGCGGGGAGGGGGAGCGCATCCCTGAGCAGCGCAAGCGTGAGCTCTCCGCGTTCGAGGACCTCGCGCCGCTCGAGCTCAACCTCGATGAGGAGCCCAAGGAGAAGACTCGGCGGTTCGGGCGCCGGAAGTGAACTGAGCGAGGGCGCCCGCCGGGGACGGCGGACGCCCTCGACGGCTCAGATCGGGTACGCCGACAGCAGGTCCCGCACCTCGCCCGCGATGGTGTCCAGGGCCTCGTCGTCCGACTTCAGGGCGGCGTCCACGGCGCGTGAGATCCAGTCGGCCACCTGGGGCATCTGGGCCTCGGTCAGGCCGCGGGTCGTCAGGGCCGGCGTGCCCAGGCGGACGCCCGAGGGGTCGAAGGGCTTGCGCGTGTCGTACGGCACGGTGTTGTAGTTCGTCTCGATGCCCGCGCGGTCCAGGGCCTTCGCGACCGGCTTGCCGCCGATGCCCTTGCCGGTGAGGTCGAGCAGGATCAGGTGGTTGTCGGTGCCGCCCGACACGAGGTCGAAGCCGCGCTCGATGAGGGCTGTGGCCAGGGCGCGGGCGTTGGCGACGACCTGCTCGGCGTACACCCGGAAGGAAGGAAGCGCCGCCTCGCCCAGTGCGACCGCGATCGCCGCGGTGGTGTGGTTGTGCGGGCCGCCCTGCAGGCCCGGGAACACGGCCTTGTCGATCGCCTTGGCGTGCTCGGCGTCGCACATGAGCATCGCGCCGCGCGGGCCGCGGAGGGTCTTGTGCGTCGTGGTCGAGATGATGCCGGCGTGGCCGACCGGGGACGGGTGCGCGCCGCCCGCGATGAGGCCGGCGATGTGCGCGATGTCGGCGACCAGCACCGCGTCGACCTCGCGGGCGATCTCGGCGAAGCGCGGGAAGTCGATCGTGCGCGGGATGGCCGTGCCGCCGGCGAAGATCAGGCGGGGGCGGGAGCGCAGGGCCAGGTCGCGGACCTCGTCGAAGTCGACGCGGCCGGTGTCGCGGCGGACGGTGTACTGCACCGGCTTGAACCACGCGCCCGTCGCCGAGACCGGCCAGCCGTGCGTGAGGTGCCCGCCCATCGGCAGCGCCATGCCCATGACGGTGTCGCCGGGCTTGGCCAGGGCCAGGTACACGGCGAGGTTCGCGGGCGAGCCCGAGTACGGCTGGACGTTGGCGTGCTCGACGCCGAACAGCGACTTCGCGCGCTCGATCGCCAGCTCCTCGATGGGGTCGACGAAGCGCTGGCCCTCGTAGTACCGCTTGCCGGGGTAGCCCTCGGAGTACTTGTTGGTCAGCACGGAGCCGGTCGCCTCGAGGACGGCCCGGGAGACGTAGTTCTCCGAGGCGATCATCCGCAGGGTGTCGTGCTGGCGCTGGGTCTCGGCGCGGATCAGGTCGAACACCTGAGAGTCGTGCATGCACAGCCTCCTGATACGACGGGGCACCCAGGCGCGCGGTGCCCGCGATCGGAAGCTCCCCGGTGGTCGGTTCCACCTTGATGTGCGCCAGTCGCGGTGACTGACGCACATCTTAGTGCAAGTTACGGAACCTTGCGGTAAGCGCCGTCACTCGCCGAGGTGGCCATCGACGCGTACGCCCGCAGCGCCGCCGACACCGGCCGCTCGCGGTCGAGCGGGGTGTACGGCCGCTCCCGCTTCTCCTGCGCGATCTTCCGCGCGGCCAGCGCCTCGTCGGAGACGACGAGCTGGATGGAGCGGGCCGGGATGTCGATGTCGATGCGGTCGCCTTCCTCGACGAGCGCGATGAGCCCGCCGCCGGCCGCCTCGGGGCTGATGTGGCCGATCGACAGGCCCGAGGTACCGCCGGAGAAGCGCCCGTCCGTGATCAGCGCGCAGGCGCGGCCCAGGCCGCGGCCCTTGAGGAAGCTGGTGGGGTACAGCATCTCCTGCATCCCCGGGCCGCCCTTGGGGCCCTCGTACCGGATCACGACGACGTCGCCCGCGACGATCTGCTTGGCGAGGATGCCGTCGACCGCGGCCTCCTGCGACTCGAAGACCTTCGCACGGCCGGAGAAGGTCAGGTTCTCCTCGGGCACGCCGGCCGTCTTGACCACGCAGCCCTCGGGCGCGAGGTTGCCGAAGAGGATCGCGAGGCCGCCGTCCTGCGTGTACGCGTGCTCGACGCTGCGGATGCACCCGTCGGCGCCGTCGGTGTCGAGCGTGCTCCACCGGTTCTCGGTCGAGAACGGCTCGGTGGTGCGGACGCCTCCGGGCGCGGCGTGGAACAGCTCGAGCGCCTGCTGCGAGGCCTTCCCGCTACGGATGTCCCACTCGTCGACCCATTCCCGGAACGTCGGGGAGTGCACCGACCAGACCGACTCGTCCAGCAGGCCACCGCGCGACAGCTCGCCCATGATCGCCGGGATGCCGCCCGCGCGGTGCACGTCCTCCATGTGGTACTTCTGCGTGTTCGGCGCGACCTTGGCCAGGCACGGCACCCGGCGCGAGACGGCGTCGATGTCGGCGACCGAGAAGTCCAGCTCGGCCTCGCGGGCGGCGGCCAGCAGGTGCAGCACGGTGTTGGTGGAGCCGCCCATCGCGACGTCCAGCGCGACCGCGTTGAAGAAGGCCGGCCGGGACGCGATCGCGCGGGGCAGCACGGAGGCGTCGTCCTGGTCGTAGTACCGCCGGCAGAGATCGACGATCAGCGAACCGGCCTTTTCGAACAGCGCCTTGCGGGCGGCGTGCGTGGCGAGCGTCGAGCCGTTGCCCGGCAGCGCCAGGCCGATCGCCTCGGTCAGGCAGTTCATGGAGTTGGCGGTGAACATGCCGGAGCACGAGCCGCACGTCGGGCAGGCCGAGCGCTCGATCTGGCCGAGCTGCTCGTCCGTGACGGCCTCGTTGGCGGAGGCGATCATCGCGTCGATGAGGTCGAGCTTGGCGTCCTTCTCGTGGACGACTCCCTCGATGGCGATGGTCTTGCCGGCTTCCATGGGGCCGCCGGAGACGAAGACGGTGGGGATGTTGAGGCGGAGGGCGGCGAGCAGCATGCCGGGCGTGATTTTGTCGCAGTTGGAGATGCACACGAGGGCGTCGGCGCAGTGGGCCTGCACCATGTACTCGACGGCGTCGGCGATGAGCTCGCGGCTGGGCAGCGAGTACAGCATCCCGCCGTGGCCCATCGCGATGCCGTCGTCGACGGCGATGGTGTTGAACTCCTTGGCGACCCCACCGGCCTCGGCAACCGCGTCGGCAACGATGATGCCGAGGTTGCGGAGGTGGACGTGGCCCGGCACGAACTGCGTGAAACTGTTGGCGATGGCGACAATCGGCTTGCCGAAGTCGGAGTCGGTCATGCCGGTGGCGCGCCAGAGGGCGCGTGCGCCGGCCATGTTGCGACCAGAAGTGGAGGTCTTGGACCGCAGCTCGGGCATACCTGCGAGTCTGACACGTTCCGTATCTTGGGATAGGTTGACTCAGGCCGTGAGATGCGCCAGAGTGGGCTCATGTCGTCGAGGTCGCTCCGAGTACTTATCATCTAGCGCGCCGACGCCTCCCGTCAGCGCGCTAGCCCCCCGTGCCCAGCACGTGGGGTTTTTTCATGTCCGGAGCCTTGCCAAGACACCTTCGAGCGAAAGTGCTAAAGCGATGACGAGACCCACGCCAGAAGTCCTCGCCCACCGGGGGCACCCGGCCCCGCCGCCGCCCGCCGCGCCGGCCGCCGACAAGAAGACCCAGCCGGAGCTGCTCACCGGGGCGCAGGTACTCGTCCGCTCGCTCGAAGCGCTCGGCGCCGACGTCGTCTTCGGCATCCCGGGCGGCGCGATCCTCCCGGCCTACGACCCGCTGTTCGACTCCGAGACCGTCCGGCACATCCTGGTCCGCCACGAGCAGGGGGCCGGCCACGCCGCCACCGGCTACGCGCAGGCGACCGGCAAGGTCGGCGTGTGCATGGCGACCTCCGGCCCGGGCGCGACGAACCTGGTGACCCCGATCGCCGACGCCTACATGGACTCGGTCGCCATGGTCGCCATCACCGGCCAGGTCGCCTCCGCCTCGATCGGCACGGACGCCTTCCAGGAGGCGGACATCGCGGGCATCACGCTGCCGATCACCAAGCACAACTACCTGGTCCAGTCGGGCGAGGAGCTGCCCCGGGTGCTCGCCGAGGCCTTCCACCTGGCCGGCACCGGGCGTCCGGGCCCCGTCCTGGTCGACATCCCCAAGGACGTGCTGCAGAACAAGACCACGTTCAAGTGGCCGCCGACCATGGAGCTGCCCGGGTACCACCCGACGCTGCACCCGCACGGCAAGCAGATCCGCGAGGCGGCCCGCCTGATCGCCGGGGCCAAGCGCCCGGTCCTCTACGTCGGCGGCGGCGTGATCAAGGCCCACGCCTCCGAGGTGCTGCTGAAGCTGGCCGAGCTGATCGGCGCCCCGGTCGTCACCACGCTGATGGCGCGCGGCGCGTTCCCCGACTCCCACCCGCAGCACATGGGCATGCCGGGCATGCACGGCACCGTCGGCGCCGTCTACGCGCTGCAGAAGTCGGACCTGCTCATCACGATCGGCGCCCGTTTCGACGACCGGGTGACCGGCCAGCTGTCGACGTTCGCGCCGAACGCGGCGGTCATCCACGCCGACATCGACCCGGCCGAGATCGGCAAGAACCGCACCGCGGACGTGCCGATCGTCGGCGACGCCAAGCACGTGATCGAGGAGCTCATCACCGCGGTGTCGGCCGAGCACGCGGCCGGGCGCCAGCCGGTGCTCAAGGACTGGTGGGCGACGCTGGAGGACATCCGGGGCCGCTACCCGCTGGGCTACGAGGAGCCTTCGGACGGGACGCTGTCGCCGCAGTACGTCATCGAGCGCATCGGCAGCCTGGTCGGCCCGGAGGCCATCTACACCGCCGGGGTCGGGCAGCACCAGATGTGGGCGGCGCAGTTCATCAGGTACGAAAACCCCGGCACCTGGTTGAACTCGGGCGGCCTGGGCACGATGGGCTACGCGGTGCCCGCCGCGATGGGCGCGAAGGTCGGCCGGCCCGACAAGGTGGTCTGGGCGATCGACGGTGACGGCTGCTTCCAGATGACCAACCAGGAGCTGGCCACCTGCGCGCTGGAGGGTATCCCGATCAAGGTGGCCGTCATCAACAACGGCAACCTGGGCATGGTCCGGCAGTGGCAGACGCTGTTCTACGACCAGCGGTACTCAAACACCGAGCTCGGCACCCACAAGCACCGCATCCCGGACTTCGTGAAGCTCGCCGACGCGCTGGGCTGCGTGGGGCTGCGCTGCGAGACCAAGCGCGACGTCGACGCCACGATCGACGCCGCGATGAAGGTCACCGACCAGCCCGTGGTCATCGACTTCGTGGTCGGCAAGGACGCCATGGTGTGGCCCATGGTTGCGGCCGGCACCAGCAATGACGAGATCATGTTCGCGCGGGGCGTCCGCCCCGCGTTCGACCAGGACGACGTGTAGGAGATCCTGCGACCATGGCCAAGCACACGCTCTCCGTCCTGGTGGAGAACAAGCCCGGAATACTGGCTCGCGTCGCGGGCCTGTTCGCCCGGCGTGGCTTCAACATCGACTCCCTGGCCGTCGGCGAGACCGAGCACCCTGAGGTCTCCCGGATGACGATCGTGGTCAACGCGGACGAATCGCCGCTGGAACAGGTCACCAAGCAGCTCAACAAGCTCGTGCAGGTCCTGAAGATCGTCGAACTCGACACCAACGCCAGCGTGCAGCGCGAGCTGCTGCTGGTGAAGGTCCGCGCGGAACGCCCGGTGCGCTCGCAGGTCCTCGAGACCGTGAACCTGTTCCGGGCCCGCGTGGTCGACGTCGCCGCGGACGCCCTCACCATCGAGGCGACCGGCACGTCGGAAAAGCTGGACGCGCTGCTACGTGACCTGGAGCCGTTCGGTATCAAGGAAATGGTCCAGTCCGGCGTCGTGGCCATCGGCCGCGGTTCGCGCTCCATCACGACCGGCCCGGCGCTCCGCGCCGCCGCCTGAAAATCCTGAGAGGAAACACAATGCCCGCCGAGGTGTTTTACGACGACGACGCCGACCTGTCGTTGATCCAGGCCCGCAAGGTCGCGGTGCTGGGCTACGGCAGCCAGGGTCACGCCCACGCGCTGAGCCTGCGCGACTCCGGCGTCGACGTGCGCATCGGCCTGCCCGAGGGGTCCAAGAGCCGCGCCAAGGCCGAGGAGCAGGGCCTGCGCGTCCTCACCCCGGCCGAGGCGAGCGCCGAGGCGGACGTGATCATGATCCTCGCGCCCGACACCGCGCAGCGCTCGCTCTACACCGAGCACGTCGCCCCGAACCTGACCGCCGGCAAGGCGCTCTTCTTCGGCCACGGCCTCAACATCCGCTTCGGCCTGATCACGCCGCCGGCGGACGTGGACGTGTGCATGGTCGCCCCGAAGGGCCCGGGCCACCTGGTCCGCCGCCAGTTCGTCGACGGCAAGGGCGTGCCCTGCCTTGTGGCGATCGAGCAGGACGCGACCGGCCAGGCCCTGCAGCTGGCCCTGGCCTACGCCGCGGCCATCGGCGGCACCCGCGCCGGTGTGATCAAGACGACGTTCAAGGAGGAGACCGAGACGGATCTCTTCGGCGAGCAGGCCGTGCTCTGCGGCGGCGCGTCGGCCCTGGTCCAGACCGGCTTCGAGGTGCTCACCGAGGCGGGTTACGCCCCGGAGATCGCCTACTTCGAGTGCCTGCACGAGCTCAAGCTCATCGTGGACCTGATGTACGAGGGCGGCATCGCCCGCATGCGCTACAGCGTCTCCGACACCGCCGAGTACGGCGACTACACCCGTGGCCCGCGCGTCATCGACGGCCGGGTCAAGGAGGAGATGAAGCGCATTCTGGGCGAGATCCAGTCGGGCGAGTTCGCCCGCGAGCTGATCGCCGAGGACGACGCGGGCCGTCCGAACTTCACCAAGTACCGCGAGCAGGGCAACAACCACCCGATCGAGGAGACCGGCCGCCAGCTCCGCTCGATGATGAGCTGGGTCGACCGCCCGATCACCGAGACCGCGTGACGATCGCTTGATGAAGGGCCCCTTACTTCGATGAAGTAAGGGGCCCTTTTTTAGAATATTGCTCGGGCCCGCGTCACCTGCGGACCGTTGCTCCCGCCAGAAATCCCGGCGTCCGCCGTGACAAGGACCGATCAGCCCTGGCGGGCTGCGTTGGCCCGGATCGCGTCGCGGATGTACGCGGCGAGGCCGGGGTGCTCGGTGTCGTAGTTCGCGGTGAACCGGGGGTCCGCGACGTACATGTCGCCGAGCCCCTGGTGGATCTCGGTCGAGCAGTCGTAGAACCACCGGCTGATGTGCTGCCGGTGCGCCTCGGCGAGGTCCATGGCCCGCGCGTCGGTGGCGGGCACGCCGGCGCCGAACGCCGCGGCGAACCCGGCCGTGTTCTCGGCGGCCTCGGCCTTGATCGACTGCCAGTCGTCCTTGGTGTACCGCGCCGTACGCTGCGCGGACTGCCGGTACGCCTCGGTGTTGCCCCAGCGCTGCTCGACCTCGTCGGCGTACTGGTCGGGGTCGGAGGAGCCGAACAGCTCCCGCTTCTCCTCGGGGGTCAGGTTCATCGTCATGTCCTCCAGCGTGGAGTCTCCAGCGACTGGAGGGTCAACCCCCCGGGGTCGGATAAATCCGAACACTTCGTGTCCGAATTTATCCGACTTATCACCATAAGTTGCGCGCTGTTACGGTGGCCCGATGAGCGAGCTGGAGCAGATTCTCGCCCCCCACGTCAGCAGCGGCGCGATCCCCGGCGCCGTGGCCGTGATCGACCGCGACGGCCGGCGGGAGGTCGCCGTCGTGGGCGACGCGATCCTCGGTACCGCCCCGATGACCGCGGACGCGATCTTCCGCATTGCCTCCGCGACCAAGCCCGTCACCGCGGCGACCTTGATGGCGCTGGTGGACGACGGGGCGGTACAACTCGAGGATCCCGTGCGGGAATGGCTGCCGGAGCTGTCCGCCCCGCTGGTGGCCCGCGCCCCGGACGCCCCGGCCGGCGACGTCGTCCCCGCGGTCCGCCCGATCACCGTGCACGACCTGCTCAGCTCGACCACGGGCTGGGGCTTCCCGTCCGACTTCACGCTCCCGGCGGTCCAGGCCCTGTTCCCGGTCCAGCAGGACGGCCGCAACGTGCAGGCGTTCCCGCCGCGCGACCGGTGGCTGCGCGACCTGGCCGGCGTCCCGATGCTCTACCAGCCGGGGCAGGCGTGGCTGTACGACACCAGCTCCACCCTCCAGGGCGCCCTCATCGAACGCATCACGTCGCGCCCGCTGGGCGAGGTGATGACGGAGCGCATCTTCGCGCCGCTGGCCATGCACGACGCGGCGTTCCACGTGCCGGGCGCGCAGCGGCACCGGATGACGGAGCTGTACCAGCCGGGCGACAACGGCCTGGAGCCGGTCGACGGCCCCGAGGGCCAGTGGAGCACGCCGCCCGCGTTCGAGCTGGGCAACGGCGGCCTGGCGACGACCGCGGGCGACTGGGTCGCGTTCGGCCGGATGCTCCTGGCCGGAGGCGTCGCGCCGGACGGCCGGCGGGTGCTCTCCGAGGCGTCCGTGCGCGCGATGACCACCGACGCCACGACCTCGGCCCAGCGCGCGCCCGCGCGGCTGTTCCTCGAGGAGGGGCAGGGCTGGGGGTACGGCGGATCGGTCGACCTCGCGGCCGCGGGCCCGGGCCTCGTGCCCGGTCGCTACGGCTGGGTCGGCGGTACGGGCACCTCGGCGTACGTGACGCCCGCGACGTCGACCGTCGGCGTGCTCTTCACCCAGGTGAACGCCACGAGCCCGGTGACGCCGCCCTGGATGGTCGACTTCTGGCGGTACACGGCGGCGTAGGGGCGATGCGAGAACGGCCCCGGCGGGCAGGGAGTCCGCGCCGGGGCCGTTCGCTGTTCCCTGATCCGGTCGGCCGGTCAGGAGCGCACGTAGTCTTTGTCGCCACCGTCGTACTGCTTGTCGCCGTCGTACGCCTGCTCGCCGTCGTACGCCTGCTCGCCGTCGTAGCCCTGGTTCGCGTCGTAGTCCTTGGCGTCGGCGTCGTAGCCCTTGTCCGCGTCGTAGTTCTTGTCGTCCGCGTCGTAGGCCTTCTCGCCCTCGTACGCCTTGTCCTCGTCGTAGGCCTTGTCGCCGTCGTGGCCCTTGTCGGCGTCGTACGCCTTGTCCTCGTCGTACCCGTGGTCGCCCGCGTACGCCTTGTCCCCGTACGCCTGCTCGTGGTCGGCGTGCTCGTCGTACCCCGGAGCGTGCCCCGCCTCGTAGCCGTGCACCTTCTCCTCGATGCGCTCGATCGCCTCGTGGACCTTCTCCTCGATGTCCCCGTGCGCGTCGTAGCCGTGCGCCTCGTAGCCGGGCTGGTACTCGGCCTCATGGCCGTGCGCCTCATAGCCGGGCTCGTGCCCCGCGTCGTAGCCGGGCTCGTGCCCCGCGTCGTAGCCGTGCTCTTGACCGGCGTCGTAGCCGCCGTCGTAGTACTCGCTCATCTCGCTCTCCTCGCGCCGGTGCCGGGTGTGTCGCTGATGCCGGTGGACACGGCCCGCGCGCGGTCGCGGGTTCAGGGGGCGAGCGTCGGGAGTGCGACACGACGACCAGCGCGCCGCGTCCGCGCGGGCCGTCCGGGGGCGGTGCCGATTGCCACCCACCGTGGCGTTCGCGCGGACACGGGCCGCGCGGACGCGTCGCCCGCGCGGCGCTCTGCCTGACCTCGGCCCGGGGACGCAATGCCCTGCCTGACGCCGCCCGAGCGCCGCGCCCGCGTGCACGCCGCCGACTCGCCCAGCCACTGCCCACCCACCCCCGGCGCCCGCGCGGACGCGTCGCCCACTCACCCCCGGGCGCCTGCGCGACGGGGCGCCCGCGCGACGGGGCGCCGGCGTGGACACGACCCCGCGCGGACGCGTCGCCCGCGCGGCGCTCTGCCTGACCTCGGTCCGGGGACCGCATCGCCCTGCCTGACGCCGCCCGAGCGCCGCGCCCGCGCGGACGCCGCCGACTCGCCCAGCCACCGCCCCGGCGCCCGCGCGGACGCGTCGCCCGCGGACGGGTTGCCTGCGTGGACACGATCCCGCGCGGACGCGTCGCCCGCGCGGCACTCTGCCCGACCTCGGCCTGGGAACCGCATCGCCCTGCCTGACGCCGCCCGAGTACCGAGGCCGCGTACACCCGCCGCCGACTCGCCTAGCCACTGCCCACCCACCCCCGGCGCCTGCGGGGACGCGGCGCCCGCGCGGACGGGCCGCTCGCGTGGACGCGGCGCATCTGCGGCGGTCGGCCTGACGCGGCCCAACGCCGCTCCCACGCGTGCACCCGGCGCCGAATCCGCGGCGGGAGTCGGTGGCGTGCACGCGCGGGAGCGGTGTTCGGGCGGCAGCGGGCAGGCGCGGGAGCGGTGTTCGGGCGGCAGCGGGCAGGCGCGGGAGCGGTGTTCGGGCGGCAGCGGGCAGGCGCGGGAGCGGCGCTCGGGCGGCAGCGGGCACGCGCGGGATGGGCGCTCGGGCGGCGTCCGGCGGGGCGGTCGGGCGGCCTCGGGCGGGGCACTCGGGTGGCGTCGGGCCCGGCGTTGCGAGTCCCCGAGTGGCGGGGCGCTCGGGCGCGTGCGACCGCTGCGCGGTGAGCGTTTCTTGCCGCCGGTGGACTTTGCCGGCGTCCGAGCGCGCGGGTGCTTCGTGTAAGGGGTTGTGATCGCGCTCACGTCTTTGTATCCGTGGGGGGTGGGGCGGCGGGCCTACCATCGCCTGAAGAGGCCGTCCGCCCGGCCCCGTCGCGGTTCCCCCAGTGCGTGGCGGGCAGTGTCGCGCGCCCCGCAGCCGACGCCGACCGAAGCCTGGAAGTCGAGGTCCTATGATCCTCCCTCCTGACCGCCCGGTGGTGCTCATCGCCGAGGAGCTGGCTCCCGCCGCTCTCGAGGTGCTCGCCGACGACTACGAGGTCCGTCACATCGACGGTACGGACCGCCCCGCCCTGCTGGCCGAGCTCGCCGACGCGAGCGCCGTGATCGTGCGCAGCGCCACCCGCATCGATGCCGAAGCGGTCGCCGCGGCGCCCCGGCTCAAGGTTGTCGCGCGCGCCGGCGTCGGCCTGGACAACGTCGACGTGCCGGCCGCGACCGAGCGTGGCGTCATGGTCGTCAACGCGCCCACGTCCAACATCGTCTCCGCGGCCGAGCAGGCCGTCGCGCTGCTGCTCGCCGTCGCGCGCAACACCGCCGCCGCGTCCGCCGCGCTCAAGGCGGGGGAGTGGAAGCGCTCGAAGTACACCGGCGTCGAACTTTCCGGAAAGATCGTCGGAGTGGTCGGCCTCGGGCGCATCGGTGTGCTTTTCGCGCAGCGCATGGCGGCTTTCGGGGTACGGCTGGTCGCGTACGACCCGTACATCCAGCCGGCGCGCGCGGCGGGGCTCGGGGTACGGCTGCTGGGGTTGGACGAGCTCCTCCGGGAGAGTGACTTCATCTCGATCCACCTGCCCAAGACGCCGGAGACCGTCGGGCTGATCGGCGTGCGTGAGCTTTCGATCGTCAAGCCGGGCGTGCGCATCATCAACGCGGCGCGCGGAGGCCTCGTCGACGAGCAGGCGCTCGCCGACGCGATTGCCGACGGGCGGGTCGCGGGCGCGGGCATCGACGTGTTCTCGAAGGAGCCGTGCGTCGCCTCGCCGCTGTTCGCGTTCGACAGCGTGGTCGCCACCCCGCACCTGGGCGCCTCCACGGTGGAGGCGCAGGACAAGGCCGGTCTTGCGGTCGCGCGCAGCGTCAAGCTCGCCCTCGACGGCGAGTTCGTGCCCGACGCGGTGAACGTGCAGGCCGGCGGCGTGGTCGCGGAGGAGGTGCGGCCGCTGCTGCCGCTGGCGGAGCGGCTCGGCGCCGTGTTCACCGCGGTCGCGGGCGGCATCGCGTCGTCGGTGACCGTCGAGGTGCACGGCGAGGTGGCCAAGCACGACGTGTCGGTACTGAAGCTGGCGGCCACCAAGGGGCTGTTCGGCAGCGTGGTGGCGGAGCAGGTAACGTACGTGAACGCTCCTCATCTGGCGGCCGATCGCGGGGTCGAGGTAGCACTCGCGGTCTTCACTGACTCATCCGACCAGCCCAACCTGGTGACCGTGCGTGGAGCGCTGCCGGACGGGCGGGTAGCCTCGGTATCCGGTACGTATGTCGCGGGCCCGCGCGAGTCGCTGAAGCTGACCGAGATCGACGGCTTCAGTCTCGAGCTGGCGGCGGAGGGCGTGCTGTTGTTCTTCCGCTACGCCGACCGCCCCGGCGTGGTGGGCACGGTGGGGTCGATACTGGGTTCCGCTGGGGTCAACATCGGTTCGATGCAGGTCGCCCGGCGCGAGGCCGGCGGGGAGGCGCTCATGACGCTCACCGTCGACCAGGCGGTCGGTGCGGATCTGCTCGGCGAGGCCCAGCAGGCCATCGGCGCGACCGCGGCAAGCACGGCGGACCTGTCCGCCGACTAGAGACTTTCCTCCAAGAGGGCGGGGAGCGTGGCGGCGCTCCCCGCCCTCATTCTTTTCCGCGCCTTCTCAGTGGGCGGGACGTGCGTCCACGGATTAGGACGGGGGCGTACGGTGGAGCGGTCCGGAGCGGAGCGTAGGGGCCGCGACCAGGGGGCACAGGGCGGGGCTCGCGGCGGCGCCGGAGCTTGCGGAGGTGCCGGCGTGGGCGGTCTACGAGAGGGGCTAGAGGTGGCGAAGATCGCGGTGGTGGCCGGGGACGGCATCGGCACCGAGGTGGTGGCGCAGGCGCTCAAGGTGCTACGCGTCGTGCTGCCCGGCGTCGAGACGACCGACTACGACCTGGGCGCCGCCCGGTACAACCGCACCGGCGAGGTCCTGCCCACCAGCGTGCTGGACGAGCTGCGCGGCCACGACGCCATCCTGCTCGGCGCGGTCGGCGACCCCAGCGTCCCGCCGGGCGTGCTGGAGCGGGGCCTGCTGCTGAAGCTGCGCTTCGACTTCGACCAGTACGTCAACCTGCGCCCCTCCCGCCTCTGGCCCGGCACCACCAGCCCGCTGGCCGGGGTGAAGCCGGGCGAGATCGACCTGGTCGTGGTCCGCGAGGGTACCGAGGGCCTGTACGTCGGCGCCGGCGGCAACCTGCACCCGGACACGCCCGCCGAGGTCGCCACCGAGGAGAGCCTCAACACCCGCCACGGCGTCGAGCGCGTCATCCGCGACGCCTTCGCCCGCGCGGCCAAGCGCCCGCGGCGCAAGGTGACGCTGGTGCACAAGACCAACGTGCTCACGCACGCGGGCGGCCTGTGGGCCCGGACCTTCAACGCGGTCAAGGCCGAGTTCCCGGACATCGAGACCGAGTACCAGCACGTCGACGCGGCCGCCATGTTCCTGGTGAGCAACCCCCAGCGCTACGACGTGGTCGTCACCGACAACCTGTTCGGCGACATCCTCACCGACATCGCCGCCGCCGTCACCGGCGGCATCGGCCTGGCCGCCAGCGGCTCCATCAACCCGGAGCGCGCGTTCCCGTCGATGTTCGAGCCGGTACACGGATCGGCCCCCGACATCGCCGGCAAGGGCGTCGCCGACCCGTCGGCCGCGGTGCTGTCGACGGCGCTGCTGCTGGACCACCTCGGCCACCCCGAGGCGGCGGCGCGCGTGACCGAGGCCGTCGGCAACGAGGTCGCGGGTCGCAGCCCGGGCTCGGCGCTGTCCACCGACGCGATCGGTGACCGCCTCGCGGCCGCGGTGGCGTAACGGCGCGCTGGCTGCGATTGAACGTCCGTTCGGGTAAGTTGGCGGCACGGCACGGCACGGCACGCGGCGTGAGCGTGCCGCCGCGACTTCTTGTGGAGGCATGCATGAACGGCGGTGAAACGCTCGACTTCGAGATTCGTCCGAACACGCAGCCCGTAGCCGCCGCGGAGCGATCCGCGCTGATGGCCAACCCGGGATTCGGACGGATCTTCACCGACCACATGGTCACCGTGCGCTACGCCGAGGGTAAGGGCTGGTACGACGCCCGGGTCGAGCCGCGGGGACCGATCCCGATGGACCCGGCCAGCGCGGTGCTGCACTACGCGCAGGAGATCTTCGAGGGGCTCAAGGCGTACCGGGCGGCGGACGGCGGCGTGACGATGTTCCGCCCCGACGCGAACGCGGCCCGGTTCCGCAACTCGGCGCAGCGCCTCGCGATGGCGCCCGTGCCGGACCGGCTCTTCCTGGACTCGCTCGAGGCGCTCATCCGCGCCGACCGGGACTGGGTGCCGACGGACCCGGAGGGCAGCCTGTACCTGCGGCCCTTCCAGTACGCCAGCGAGGTCTTCCTGGGGGTCAAGCCGTCCTCGGAGTACCTCTTCCTGGTCATCGCCTCGCCGGTCGGCAGCTACTTCAAGGGTGGCGTGCAGCCCGTCAGCGTCTGGGTGTCGCGGGACTACACCCGCGCGGCGCCCGGCGGCACGGGCGCGGCCAAGTGCGGCGGCAACTACGCGGCGAGCCTCGTGGCCCAGGCCGAGGCGATCGAGCACGGCTGTGACCAGGTCGTCTTCCTGGACGCGGTCGAGCAGAAGTACGTCGAGGAGCTCGGCGGCATGAACGTGTTCTACGTGTTCGACGACGGGTCGATCACGACGCCGCCGCTCACCGGCTCGATCCTGCCCGGCATCACCCGCGAGTCGGTCCTGCGCCTGGCCGCGGACAAGGGGCACGTGGTGCGCGAGGAGCAGTACTCGTACGAGCAGTGGCGCGCCGACGCCGCCTCGGGCCGCCTGCGCGAGGCGTTCGCGTGCGGGACGGCCGCGGTCATCACGCCGATCGGTACCGTGCGCGACGCCGACGGGGAGTTCACCGTCGGGGAGGGCAAGGCCGGCGACGTGACGATGGGGCTGCGGGAACAGCTCGTTTCGATCCAGCGGGGGACCGCCCCGGACCCGTACGGCTGGGTCCATCGCGTCTTGTAACGAATCGTTCACAAGCGGCGCCGGGTTTTCGCCCGGCGCCGCTTGTGCTTTGTCGGACTTTTCCGACTCGCGTGGCTGGTGGGTGTTGTGCGTGCTCTCGGGGGTTCGGTGAGCGCCCGCGTGGTGAGCTTCGCGTATGTCGCCCGCCGGGGGAAATGTCGGATATGTCGGCCGGTTCGGCCGCGAAGCGGCCGACATATCCGGGTGGGAATGGGCTCTCGCGCCGAACGGGGTTTCAAAGGGGGACTGTCTCGGGTCAGGCGGAGGCGACCCCGGGGGTTGAGCGCGGGCTTCTCGAGGTTGAGGGGCCGGCCTTCAGGCGTGCGAGCGTCGCGGCAGAGCCGCCGTGCCGGCCGAACCCGGGCACCTCGACGAGAGCTGGGCCGCGCGGCCGTCCCGAGCCGAGCGCGCACCTCAGTGCGAAACCGCGTCCAGCGTCTACACGCCTCAGGCCGACCAGCGACCCAGATTCGAGGTCCGCGCCGCCCCCGCGCGCGACCCCCGCGGCGACGGCCGCTCGTACGCCAGCTGCAACGCCTCCTCCGCCAGCTCCGCATCCGGGCAGGGCCAGAACGCCTTGCACTCGCAGAAGTTGTCGGTGCGCGGGCGGTGGGCGTCGTGCAGGGCGCGCGCCACGCGCCAGAGTATCGGGTCGGCGCAGCCCAGCGGCGGTTCGACCGGCGGCTCGGCGGCCGGCTCCCGCGGTACTTCGTCGATCATGCTGCGCCCCCAAAGACCCGAGCCCGTATGCGCACCCGATGTGCCGATAGCAACGGTAACGGTGATTCCGGCACCGACGCAGACACGATGTGCGCAAGTTGCACGACCGGGCTATGGGCCACGGGGGAAATGTCCGGAAAATGCGTACGGGTGCCGGAGCCGCCACTCCGACACCCGTACAAGAGGAAAGCTCCTAGTAGGAAGCCGCCTCTGCATCGAGGGTTACCGCCAACGCGTGAACTACCGCGGCGACGCGCAACACCTCGTCGACCGCTTCGCGGGACACCCCTGCACCGCGAAGCGATCTTTCGTGCGATTCCAGGCACACCCCGCACCCGGTGATCGCGGATACTGCAACTGACCACGCCTCGACGTCGGCGGCGCCGACCCCGGGCGTGGAGGAGACCTGGCGGCGCAGGCGCGCGGGCAGGCTCTGGTACGCCTCGTCACCGATGAGGTGCTTGGCGCGGAAGTACACGTTGTGGATCGCCATGCGCGACGCGACCGCCTTCGCGGCCTCGACCGCGTCCGGCTTGAGCCGGCCGGCGACCTCCGCGGCGACGTTGCGGATCACCGGCACACTGCGGGTCGTCATCGCGCTGGCAAGCACGGCGCCCCACAGCTGCTGCTCGTCCAGGAGGTCCGCGGCGAGGATCGAGTCGAGGTTGAGCCGCAGATCATGCGCGTACGGCGGAATCGCCGCCCGCAGCGTCTCGATGGACACGAACCTCACCCCCTCACCAACGGTGATCGACGCCCCGCACGGGGGCGTCGTTCCGGACTGGCTCCAACAGTGACCGACGCTCGTTACGAGGACGTGACGAACAGGGTGAATCGTGAAGCAGATCACCCCGTTTCTCAAAATCCGGAATCACGTGTCACGCGAGGCTCGTGCGTGGCAAGCTACCGAACGTGACTCGGCTCATTATTGGCCCCTAGCGCGCCCGGCAACCATCCGCCGGACGCGCAGACCTCTCGCATTTCGCGAGGGGTCTTTTTGTTGGCCCCGATCCGCCGAGACCGAAGGCCCCCTCTTCCCGCCGAAGGAGCAAAACCATGCAGGTGTACGACACGACGCTGCGCGACGGGGCCCAGCGCGAGGCGATCAGCTACTCCGTCGTCGACAAGCTCGCGGTCGCGCGGCTGCTCGACGAGTTCGGCGTCGGGTTCATCGAAGGCGGCTGGCCCGGGGCGATGCCGAAGGACACCGAGTTCTTCCGCCGGGCGCGCACGGAGCTCAACCTCAAGCACGCCGTGTTCGTGGCGTTCGGCGCGACCCGCAAGGCCGGCGTGCGCGTCCAGGACGACCCCCAGGTCCGGGCGCTGCTGGAGGCCGGCACCCCGGCCGTGACGCTCGTGGCCAAGTCCGACATCCGCCACGTGGAGCGCGCCCTGCGGACCACCCGCGAGGAGAACCTCGCGATGGTGCGCGACACCGTCGGGTACCTCGTCGCCGAGGGCCGCCGGGTCTTCCTCGACTGCGAGCACTTCTTCGACGGGTACCGCTTCGACCCCGAGTACACCGCGAGCGTCGCCGCGGCCGCGCTCGCCGCCGGCGCCGAGGCCGCCGTCATGTGCGACACCAACGGCGGCATGCTGCCCTCCCTGATCACCGGCACCATCTCCGAGGTCCGCGACCGGCTCGCCGTCGCGCTCGGGGTCAGCGCCGAGGAGGCCGTCGCCCGCCTCGGCATCCACTGCCAGAACGACACCTCGTGCGCGGTCGCGAACACCGTCGCCGCGGTCGAGGCCGGGGTGCCGCACTTCCAGTGCACCGCCAACGGCTACGGCGAGCGGCCCGGCAACGCCGACCTGTTCGCCGTCGTCGGCAACCTCCAGCTCAAGCTCGGGATGCCCGTCCTACCGGAGGGCTGCATCGAGCAGATGGTGCGCGTCTCGCACTCCATCGCCGAGATCGCCAACATCGCACCCGACACCCACCAGGCCTATGTCGGGTCGTCAGCGTTCGCTCACAAGGCGGGCCTGCACGCGAGCGCGATCAAAGTGGACCCCGTGTTGTACAACCACATCGACCCGGTCGTCGTGGGCAACGACATGCGGATCCTGGTCACGGAGATGGCCGGCCGGGCCAGCATCGAGCTCAAGGCACGCGAGCTCGGTGTCGACCTGGCCGGCCATCCGGAGGCGCTGTCGCGGGTCACGAACCGGGTCAAGGAGCTCGAGGCCCAGGGCTGGTCCTTCGAGGCCGCCGACGCCTCGTTCGAGCTGCTCGCCCGGGCCGAGCTGGCCGAGGGGGCGCTGCCGAAGCCGTTCGCGCTGGAGTCGTACCGGGTGCTGGTCGAGCACCGCGAGGACGGCGCGGTCGTGTCCGAGGCGACCGTGAAGGTACGCGTCCGCGGCGAGCGGGTCATCGCCACCGCCGAGGGCAACGGCCCCGTCAACGCCCTGGACGAGGCGCTGCGCGTCGCGCTCACCCGGCACTACCCGGAGCTGGGCCGCTTCCAGCTCGCCGACTACAAGGTGCGCATCCTCGAGGGCAGCCACGGCACGGGCGCGGTCACCCGCGTGCTCGTCGAGACCCACGCGACCGGGGACGACTGGACCACCGTCGGCGTGCACGAGAACGTCGTCGAGGCCAGCTGGCAGGCGCTCGTCGACGCGCTGACCTACGGACTTTCGCACGCGGTGCGCGTCTGACGGTTTTTCGCCCGTGGCACCACGGGCATGGCTAGGGCGGTCCCTCCCGGCCGAAGGCCTTTCGGGACCGCCCTTTTGTCTGGCGGGAGCGACGGTCCGCAAGTGATGCGGACCCGAGCAAAAAGCTAAGGGCATTTGTTCTGTTTGTACGCGCTGAGCGCGGCCGGGTCCGGTTCGAAACGCCACAGCCCGTTCTGGTACTTCACCGTGCTCTGCCCCGTCGTCTGGGCGGTCCCGGCGGTGGCGGTGTGCGTCCACTTGATCGTCGCCGTCGCGTCGTCGACCGGCGTCACGCCCGTGACCTGGTACTCACCCTGCTGCCCGGTGCAGGTCGCGACGAGGTCGATGTAGGCGTCCTTGGCGATCGCCGCCTTGGCGCTGTCGGTCCAGAGGTCCCAGGCACCGGCCCAGTCGCCGTCCGACAGGTTGTCGAGCACCTGCTCGGCCGTCACCTGCGCCGACTGCGCGTCCTGCGGCTGCGCGGTCACCTCCACCGTCGGCCGGTCCGACGCCGAGTCCGCCTTGTCGGCCTTGTCCGAGCAGGCGGCCGCCGCGCTCAGGACCAGCGGCACGGCGATGGCGAGCGCGAGACCGCGAAACGTTCGTGTCACCCATCTGCTCCAACGTGTTCAACGTCCGGGCGGGGGCCCGATTCGTACGTGAAGGTACTCCCGGCCAACGAACCGCGTATAGCCGGAGGTACGCCTTCGGTACGTTCGGCCGGTTTCAGGCCTTCGGCAGGACCAGTTCGGCATAGACCGCTTTGTGGTCGGAGTCGGGAATGCGGTGAACCGATACCTTCCGGACGCCCACCCGGCGGTCCGCCACCACGTGGTCGAGCACCACGCCGGGGATGAACCAGCGCTCGTCGTACGGCCACGAGGCGTCGAACCCCGCCCCCGCGACGTCCGCGGCGTCGCGGTAGCCCGAGTCGAGCACCGCGCGGAAGCGCTCGTGGTCCAGCGTCGCGTTGAAGTCGCCGATGAGCAGGTTCACCGGGCCCTGCGGCGTCGCGGCCGGCTCCTGCACGATGTCGTGCTCCCAGCACTCCGCGCCGTGCGCGGTCGCGGGCGCGCACGGATGCACGGACTCGACCCGCACGTCCTTCGCACCGGGGACCGCCACGCCGGCCTGGGCCTGGCCGAAGTCGCTCTGGAAGTGGCGGTAGCCGAGGTCCGTCACCGGGAAGCGGCTGTACACCGCGGAGCCGGTCACGCCCGGGCGCGGGTACGACACCGCGTTGGGCAGCATCGTGTCCAGCCCCGCGGCGTTGAGCGCGGCCTTGGCCTCCGGGGTGTACTCCTGCAGCGCCACCAGGTCCACGTGGAGGTCGCGCACCAGCCCGACGATGGTGCCCGCGTCCGCGCCGCCCATGAGCATGTTGACGCTGAGCACGCGCAGCCCCGGCCCGTCCTGCGGCGTCGGGTCGCTGTCGGCGATCCAGCGCGGCAGTACGCAGGCCGCGAGCGCGATTGTCGCGACGGCGGTGAGGACGGCGGGCCAGAGCCGCTTCGTGAGCAGGGCGACGACGAGCGGGACCAGGGAGGCGGCCGCGACGTAGGGCGTGAAGGCGATGAGCTGGACCGTGGGGAATCCGGTGTCGAGGCCGAACACGCGCAGGGCCGCCCACAGGACGAAGGGCACCGCCATGAGCCACACCACGGCGCTCCACCACCGGCTACGTCGTCTGACCGGCTTCTCGGGCAGCAACGGCAGGGTGTCCTCCGTGGTGACCATCCGGCCAGCGTAGGACAGGCCCGCAACGTACGGCCGAATCGTCACAGGACCTTCACGTGCGGAGTGCGCTCCCGCGCGTTGTCCCTTTCGTGGCCGTTCGGCCGCGCGGAACAGCCGTATGACGCCGCTGGATGCCATTAGGCTCGGCATCCGTGCACCCGGTGATCACCAGAATCGGCCCGGTGGCGATCCTGTCCCACGACGTGTTCGTGGCGCTCGGCGTCGGGGTCGCCGCCCTCGTGCTGCTCTGGGAGATCCGCCGGCGCCGGGCCGAGGACGAGCGCCTCTGGTACGTCCTCGCCGGCGCTCTCGTCGGCGGGGCGCTCCTCGCGCGGCTGGGCACCTGGGCGCAGCACCTCGACCCGCGCGAGAACGCGTCGCTGCTGGCGCAGTGGGCGTACGGCAACCGCAGCATCCTCTCCGGGCTCGTCGGCGCCTATCTGGGCGCCCTGCTCGGCAAGCGGATCGGCGGGTACCCCCACAAGACCGGCAACCTGTTCGCCCCCGCCGTCGCCGCGGGCATGGCGGTCGGCCGGATCGGCTGCCTGCTGGCCGAGCCCCCGGGCACCCCCACGAGCCTGCCGTGGGGCATCCGCCTCGACGAGGCGCACGCCGCGGCCATGCACGTGCCCGCGAACGTGGCGCTGCACCCCTCGTTCGTGTACGAGATCCTCTTCCACCTCGCCGCGTTCGCCGCCCTTCTCGCGCTGCGCGAGCGGGTCACCGCGCCCGGGCGGCTGTTCACGTACTACCTCGCCGCGTACGCCGTGTTCCGCTTCGGCGTCGAGTTCGTGCGCGGCAACGAGGTCGTGTGGGCGGGCCTGACCCGTTCCCAGCTGTTCCTGCTCGCGCTGCTGCCGCTGACCGTGGCGCGCATCGCGTGGGCCCACACGCGCGGACGCGCCGTGGAGACCGAATCATTGGAGGCCGCATCATGAGCTGGACCGTGCCCCCGCCGCCCGGACCGGATCGGCCCATCCGCGCCCCCAAGGTCTTCATCGGCATCGGCCTGGTGTTCGCCGCGCAGCTCGTCGTCATCCTGGTCGGCGTCGGCGCCGTCGCGATCGGCAACGCCAGCGCGGACTCCGAGAACGCCCTGCTGGGCGTGTGGCTCGAGGTCCTGCTCCAGGTCGTGCTGTTCGCCGTCTGCCTCACGTTCGGCATCATCTGGATCGTGCGCAAGGACCGCGGCGTCGGCCTCGGCCTGCTCATCGGCTGGGCCGCCAGCGTGCTGCTCTGCCCCGTCGCCGGCATCGGCGTCTGCCTCGCCATCGTCAACCAAGGATCGTCATGACCTCCGGAATGCAGCTGCGGGGCGACCGCATCCACCGCTACGTCAACGCGTTCTGCCCCACGTGCGCGGCCGAGGACCCGGACCGTCCACTGGAGAACGTCCAGCGCCTGTCGGGCTGGCTCGCGGAGCGCGACGGGCGCATCTGGCTCGAGCGCGGGTGCCCGAGCCACGGCCTGGTCCGCACGCTCTACGACGAGGAGCCGGAGATTCTGCGGTACCTCGAACGCTGGACCGCCCCTACCAAGACGCACGTGCCCGACCTGGCCGGCAACTTCGCCCCGGTCCCGTCGGCCTACCTGGCCGGGTTGCCGGAGATGCAGACCCAGCACACGTGCATCCTGCTCGCCGACCTCACCGACAGCTGCAACCTGCGCTGCCCGACCTGCTTCACCGACTCCTCGCCGGCCATCGAGGGCGTCGTACCCCTTGCCGACATCCTGGCCGGCGTCGACACCAAGCTGTCGCGCGAGAACGGCCGCATCGACGTGCTCATGCTCTCCGGCGGCGAGCCGACCCTCTATCCGCACCTCGAGCAGCTGCTCGAGGAGGTCAGCGCCCGCAACGTGGTCCGGATCCTGATCAACTCCAACGGCGTCCGCATCGCGCGCGACGATACGCTGCTGGACCTCCTCACGCGGCACCGCGAGCGCGTCGAGGTGTACCTGCAGTACGACGGCGTGTCCGAGCGCGCCGCCCGCCACCACCGCGGCGCCGACCTGCGCCGCCTCAAGGACCAGGCCGTCGACCGCCTCTCCGCGCGCGGCATCTTCACCACGCTGACCATGACCTGCGCCCTGGGCGTGAACGACGACGAGATCGGCGCGGTCGTGAAGCGGGCGCTGGACACCCCGTACATCGGCGGCGTCTCGCTCCAGCCGCAGTTCGGCTCCGGCCGTTCGGGCCCGATCGACCCGATGGACCGGCTCACCCACACGGGCGTCCTCGCGCGCCTCGGCCCGCAGACCGGCGACCTCGTCACCTGGCGCGACCTCACAGCCCTGCCCTGCTCGCACCCGCACTGCTGCTCGGTCGGGTACATGCTGCGCGACGACGCGGGCCGCTGGCAGTCCATGACCGCGCTCATCGGCCACGACCGGCTGCTCGAGTTCCTCGACCTGGCCCCCGACCTGGTCGCGAACCGCATCGCCGACGTCCAGCTGCCGGCCGCGCTGCGCGGCGCCGTCAAGGAGTCGCTGCTGGGCCTGCTCTCGGAGCAGTCGTCGCTGTCCCACCCCGACGTGGGCAGCCTGTGGCGCGACATCTGCGAGAACTGCGACCTGGGCATCTCGACCCTGACGACCCTCGTCTCCGCCTCGCTGCCGGGCGGCCGGGCGCGGCTGCGCAAGATGCTGGGGGAGCGGGTCAAGCGCATCACCGTGAAGCCCTTCATGGACATGCACACGATGATCGAGGAGCGCCTCCTGCAGTGCTGCGTGCACGTCGCAACCCGCCGCACGGACGCGGACGGCCCGCACGACCAGTGCGCCCCGTTCTGCGCCGTGCAGGCCTGGCCTGCGCTGTCCGCCCAGCGCCTGCCCCGCGCGGCCGCCCGGTGACGAGCCCGCCCTACGATCCGCTGCGGCTCTGCGTGTACGCCACGATCGCCGCCCTGGCCTGGCTGCTGGGCCCGGTCGCGGTGGTGGGCTTCGCGCTGCTCGGGTTCGCCGGCTACGCCCGCGCGCGCCGCCAGGGCCTGACCCGGTCCAAGTGCGTCCTGCGTGACACGCGCCTCGTGCTCGCGTACCTGGGCGTGCTGGCCCTGGCCGGCGCGACCGCGATCGGCTGGCAGGTGTACCACTTCTTCGCCTGACCCTGTCGCCCTCTTGTGCTTTTTGCACTTTGCGCCGGGCCGGTCCCACGGTGCTCCCGGTCAGCGCTCCCTTCGCCCGGCTTTGCGTCGTGCGGCCGTCCTCCGGGCTTGCCTTTTGCCCGCTTTCGCGCCGATCGGCCGGTCCTGCTGGCTCCCGCGCGGGCGCAGGTCTACGTTGACTGCCGTGAGTGATCTGCCGCCCGCGCTGAATCGCGGCTCCAGCGGTACGCCCGAGCCGGCCCGGCCCGCCCAGCTGCCCGGCTGGCTGCGCCGCACGGAGGCGGAGCAGCGCTGGCCCGCCGCGCTGGTCATCGCCATCGCCATCGTGATCCACCTGGTGCTGCCGGCCGACCTGGCCCCAAGACCGCGCTGG
This sequence comes from Dactylosporangium sp. NPDC049140, assembly GCF_040648435.1. Lineage (NCBI taxonomy): Bacteria > Bacillati > Actinomycetota > Actinomycetes > Micromonosporales > Micromonosporaceae > Dactylosporangium > Dactylosporangium sp. NPDC049140. Next base: position 250,436 of record NZ_JBEZDS010000002.1, read on the forward strand.
CTGCTGCCCGGCCTGGAGGGCGCCATGCTGCTCTCGATCGTGGTGGTCAACCCGCTGCGCATCAACCGCGAGACGCGCATCCTGCGCCCCCTGGCCCTGGGCCTGGTCGCCCTGCTGACGCTGGTCACCGCCTGGTCGGTATGGCTGCTGGTCCAGGCGCTGTTCGCCAAGCACCAGAACGAGATCCCGCCCGCACACCTGCTGCTGTGGGGCGCCGCCATCTGGTTCACCAACGTCATCGTGTTCGCCCTGTGGTTCTGGGAGACCGACCGCGGCGGCCCGGCCGCCCGCGCGGACGCGGACACCCCGCACCCCGACTTCCTGTTCACCCAGATGCAGGTCCCGGAGCTGGCCCGCCACGACTGGGAACCGGGCTTCTTCGACTACTTCTACCTGGCCTTCACCAACGCGACCGCCTTCAGCCCGACCGACACCCTGCCCATGTCCACCTGGGCGAAAATGCTCATGGCCGCCGAGTCGGTGATATCCCTGGTAACGGTGCTGCTGGTGGTAGCCCGAGCCGTGAACGTCATAGGCGGCTGAGGATGCCCCAGCCGTACCTCCACGACCTCATCACGTGCGTAGCCGCCCCCGCCACATGGCTCTCCAGCCCTTCGGGAGCCATGACGTCCGGCGCCGAGGGCCTCTACGTCGAGGACCGCCGCATCCTGTCGAGCTGGCAGCTGACGGTGGACGGCACCGCCCCGGTGACCCTGACCACCCGCCAGACCGGCGCCTCGTCAGCCCATTTCTCGGCGGTACCGCCGGCGCCGGCCCTCTCCGTGCAACGCCACCGCCTGGCCGAACCAACCGGCGGAACGGAGACCATCACACTCTCGAACGCGTCGCCCAGGCCACTGGAGGTCGAGGTAGCACTCCGCGCCGCGACCGACTTCGCCGCGCTGGGCACCGTACGCGCAGGCCACCCCGCACCTCTTACGCCACCCACGCCGACGCCCGCCGAGTCCGGCGTTGGATCGCTGTCACCCGTCGAGTCCGGTGCTGGGCTGTCACCCGTCGAGTCCGGCGTTGGATGGCCGTCACCCGCCGGGTCCGGTGCTGGATCGCCGGCGCCCGCTACGTCCGCACCCGCCCGGTCCTCCTTCGCATCCGCGCCATCCACCGGCGCCGGTCCGCTCCAACCGGATCAGGCTCAGGCCGATCCATCGGGCCATCTCGACTGGCGAGCACCGGACGACATCTCGGTCCGCATCCAGACGACCCCACCCGCCACCGTGACCCCGGGCGCGGGCGCGGAGGCGACCCTGGTCTGGCGCGCGCTGGTGCCCCCGCGCGGCACCTGGTCCGCCGAGGTCCGCATCACCCGCACCGACCTCCCACCGACCGCCCGACCCAAGCGCTTCAGCACCCTGCGCGTCGCCGCGGACGACCGGCGCCTCGATGCCCTGGTCCGCGCCGGTGTCCAGGACCTGGACGCCCTCCGCCGCACCGATGGCGCGGACGCGTACTACACCGCAGGCAGCCCCTGGTACCTGACCCTGTTCGGCCGCGACGCCCTGTGGTCCGCCCGCCTGGCCCTCCCGCTCGGCCACGAGGTCGCCGCGGGCACCCTGCGCGCCCTCGCGGCCCGCCAGGGCACCCACTACAACCCGGAAACGGAGGAGGAGCCGGGCCGGATCCTGCACGAGGTACGCCGCGAGGACAGCGCCCCCAGCTTCCCCCCGGTCTACTACGGCACGGTCGACGCGACACCACTGTTCGTGAGCACCCTCGCGGACGCATACCGCTGGGGCATGCCCGCCGCGGCTGTCCGCCCCTTGCTACCGAACGTCCGCCGCGCCCTGGCCTGGCTCACCCGGCACGACGGCTTCGTCACCCACGCGACCGCCGGCCCCGGCCTGTCCAACCAGGGCTGGAAGGACTCGTCCGAGGCCATCCAACACGCGGACGGCCGCATCGCGGGAGGCCCGATCGCCCTGAGCGAGGTCCAGGCGTACGCCTACCGAGCCGCCCTGGACGGCGCCTGGCTCCTCGACCAGCTCGCCGACACCGCACCCGCGCCCGTGCCCGCCGCGCTCGCGCTCGCCGAACCCGCGCCCGCGCCCGCGCCCGCCGCGCCTGCGCCCGCCGAACCCGCGCCCGCGCCCGCGCCTGCCACGCCTGCGCCCGCCGCGCCCGTGCCCGCCGCGCCGGCCGCGCCCGCGCCCGCCGAACCCGCGCCTGCCACGCCCGCGCCTGCCACGCCCGTGCCCGCGGCTGCCGCGCCCGCGCCTGCCGCACCAGAGCGCGCGGCCGCGAATCGGGCCGTCCGGGGCGCATTTGACGGCGCCGGATCAGGCGCGGATGCGGCCGCCCGTGATGCGTCCGCGGGCCAGCAAGGGGCAGGCCCGAGCGGCGCGGGCGCGCAACGCGCGGACGCGTCGGGTGCAGGCGACGTGCACTCAGGTCTGCTGGATCTCAACGCATGGCTCGCCGAGGCGGCGCCTCGCGGTCCGGAAGTGCTCGCCGCGAATCCGCCGGGGGCCGGCTCCGAGGGAGCGGCCGAGGCCAGCCGCTGGCGGGCGTGGGCGAGCGAGCTCGCCGAGCGCTTCCGCGCGGAGTTCTGGTCCCCCGAGGGGTACCCGGCAATCGCCCTCGACGGCGACGGCGCCCGCGTCGACCTGGTCGCGTCCAACATGGGGCATCTGCTCGGAACCGGGCTCCTCACACCGGAGGAGAGCACCGCCGTGGCCGGGCGCCTCGCCGAGCTCCGATCGCCGTTCGGGATCCGGACGGTGTCGCCGGCGTCGGCCGGGTACGACTTCCTGTCCTATCATCTCGGCTCCGTCTGGCCCCACGACAACGCGATCGCGCTGCTGGGCCTCGTGCGTGGCGGTCACCGCGCGGAGGCGTCCGCGGTGATCGCGGCGCTGCTCGACGCGGCGGAGCGGTTCGACTACCGGCTGCCGGAGCTGTACGGCGGGGACGATCTCCCCACCCCGTACCCGTCCGCGTGCCGCCCCCAGGCGTGGGCCGCAGCCGCCGCACCGGCGATCCTGACCGCCCTGCTCGGCCTGGACGTCGACGTGCCCGGCGGGCGCATCACATTCGCGCCGCTCGCCCCGTCCCCGGTCGGCGCGTACCGCATCCGAGGCCTGAAGATCGCCGACGGCGAACTGGACGTGAGCGTCACGGCCGCGGGTGAACTCACGGTCCACAATGGACCACTCGGCGTGACGTTCCACAACGCCGATGGCGGTCCCGCCCGAATCGCCCGTCCGGCGTAGCGGCGCTCGGCGGGTCAGTTGGCGCGCGGAGGCGTCAGGCGCAGGATGGTACCGCTGCCGTCGTCACTGATCAGGACCGTTCCGTCGGTGTCGATCGCGGCGTCCACGGGGCGGCCCCACCACGTGCCGTCGGCGCCCACGAAACCGGCCGCCAGGTCCACCGGGTCGCCCGGGCCGCTCGCTGTCCAGGGGATGTAGACCACCTTGTACCCGGCCGGCTTCGTGCGGTTCCAGGAGCCGTGCAGCGGCACGATCGCCGCACCGTTGTAGAACGTCAGGCCCAAGGGCGCGCTGTGCGGGGGCAGGCCGAGGTCGATCGGGTCCGCCTTGGCGCAGTCGGCCTTCGAGCCGTCGCGGTTGAGCTCGTAGTCGCGCAGGAAGCCCATGTTGTGCAGGCCGTTGTCGCTGTTCGGGTTGCAGAAGGGCCAGCCGTAGAAGCCGCCGTCGCGGACCTTGATGAACTCCTCCGGCGGGTAGTCGTCGACGAACTCGGGCATGCGCTTGCCCTTGTCGGACTTGCCGTCGCCGTCGACGTCGCGGTCGTCGGGGACCAGGGTGTTGTCGCGGTTGTTGACGACGATCCACAGCTCGTCGGTACCGGGGCGGAAGGCGAGGCCCTCGGCGTTGCGGATGCCGCGGGCGAGCAGGTGCCGCGACGCGTTCGTGCCGCCCGCGGCGTACGTGTAGATCGTGGCGCGCTGCGGGTCGCTCACCGTGTCGGAGACGCAGGCGTTGCAGGTGGAGGCGACGGAGACGTACAGCGTCTCGCCGTGCACGGCGATGTTCTTGAGCACGTGCGCATACGTGCCGCGCAGCTCCGGCGTGCTGGTGTCGGGCAGCCCGTCCACGACCACCTGGCCGTCGTGCGCCTTCGTGTCGCCGTTGCTGTACGGGTACCGCATGACGCGGTTCGATTCGGCGACAAACAGGAACATCTGCCCGTTGACCGGCGCGAAGACCATGTCGTGGGGCTGGCGCAGGCCGGTCGCGAACTCCGACACCGCGCCCGCGCGCACGAGCTGCACCTTTCCGGCGCCCGGCTGGGACACGAGCAGGTCGCCGCTCGGCGTCGGGGCCATGAACCGGGCCTTGTCCACCCGCGCGTAGACCGTCGCCGTCCAGCCGGCGGGCAGCTGAAGGTACCGATCCTGGTTGAACGGCGCGGACGCGAGCCCGGACGGCACAGTGACCTTGACGCGCGTCGGTGCCCCGAGCCCCGACGCCGCGGGGGAGCCGTTCGAACCCGAAGGACCCGGCCGCGCGGGCGCGGGCTCGGCTGAGTTGCCGGGTGCGTCCGAGCACGCGGCCAGGGCCAGTGAGCAGGCGAGCAGCAACGCGGCGAGCTTGCGCATGGCCCCGACGCTACCTCTCCGTAAGCTTGTACGGTGCAGCTGATCGTTCTGGACCGGCCGACCTGGGAGGCCCGCCGCGCCGCCCACGAGGCCCGGGTGGACGCGTGGATCGAGCCGCACCTTGCCCGCCGCCGGCTCGGGCGCAGGCACCCCGTCGAGGACTTCCTGTTCACGTACTACTCGTACCGGCCGGCACAGCTGCGCCGCTGGCACCCGGGCGCGGGCGTCGAGCTGGCGGGCTTGGGCGCGGAGGCGGCGACGGTGCCGGCCCGCCGCGCGGAGGCGATCGCCTGGATCCGCGACCTGCTCGTCGCGACGGCCGCGCGGACGCCGCACCTCGGGTGCTTCGGGCTGCACGAGTGGGCGATGGTGTACCGCCAGACGCAGGACGAGCTGCGGCACAACGCGTGGCCGTTGCGCCTCGGCTCGGAGGGCACCGACGCGGTCGTCGATGCGAGCCGGATCCGGTGCAGCCACTTCGACGCATTCCGCTTCTACACCGCGCCCGCGCGTCCGCTGAACCTGCTGCAGCCGACCCGCGAGTCCCAGATCGCCAACGAGCAGCCGGGCTGCCTGCACGCCAACATGGATCTGTACAAGCACGCGTACAAGCTGGCGCCCCTCGTGCCCGCCGAGCTGATCGCCGACTGCTTCGAACTCGCGCGCGACGTGCGCACCCTCGACATGCGCGCCTCGCCCTACGACCTGGCCGACCTCGGCTACGAGGCGGTGGGCATCGAGACGCCCGAGGGCCGCGCCCGCTATGTCGAGGCGCAGCGCTCCTTCGCCGAGCGGGCCGTGCCTCTGCGCGGGCGCCTGATCGCCGAGTGCGAGAGGCTCCTGGAGGCCGTCGCCGACTGACCGGCGGGAGGAGCCCGGGCGCGACGGGCTGGTGTATAAGTCGGGTTCATGTTCTGGCGGGAACGAGGATCCGGGGAGTGGCGATGAGCGAGGTACGGCGGCGTTTAGGGTCCCTGCTGGGCATGTGGGACACCGTCGCCACCGTGAACGGCCAGGTCACCATGCGCGGCTGGGCGAGCTTCGCGTGGGCGGACGACGGGGAGTTCCTCGTCCAGCGCGCGGACGCGGACCCGCCGGGCGACGACCTGCCGCGGGAATGGATCGAGAACGCGCCCTTTCCGACCACGTCGGTGATCGGCTATGACGACGGCAGCAAGATCTTCACGATGCTCTACTCCGACGCGCGCGGCGTGCTGCGGGTCTACGGCATGGACGTCGACGGCGGCACGTGGCGCATCTGGCGCGCGGCCGAGGGCTTCAACCAGCGCTTCACGGGCACCATTGCCCCGGACGGCAAGCGCATCGACGCGCACTGGGAGATGTCCAAGGACGGCCTGAAGTGGTCCAAGGACTTCGACCTGACGTACACCCGCGGCTGAGCGGCGGTTCCAGCCTCTCCCAGCCTCGCCAAAGCAGGACCTTCCCATCTTCGCTTCGACGGCGCGCCCGCGCGGGACCGTCCCCGGTTCGGACGGTGGCCCGCGCGCGGCGCGTTCCGAGCCCCTGCGTCCGCGCGGAGGCGCGCCGAGTCGAGGCGGCCGACCTAACGCAGCGCAACGGTGACCGCGTCGCGCGGCCGACTGCCGTGCGCACGAGCCGTGCGATCGTCAAGCGTCATCTTCACAGCGCGAGGCGTACGACCTCCTCGGCGCAGCCCCACGACAACGTGACACCCGCGCCGCCGTGGCCGTAGCAGTGCACGACGCGCGTGCCGCCCGGCAGCGGCTCCGGGTCCACCTCAAGCCGCGGCCCGCCCTCCCGCGCGGGTCGCAGCCCCGCCGCCTCCCGCAGCGGCCGCGCGCCGGCCAGCTCGGGCACGAGCTCCGCACACCGCCGCAGGATCGCCGCGGTCGTGGCCGGGTCGGGCGCCTCGTTCCAGTCGCCGGGCTGGAACGTCCCGCCGAGCACGATGTCACGCGAGCGCGGATGGATGTACGTCATCCCGCCCGGATGCTCCTCATCACGCACCGAAGTCTCGAGCCCCGGGTTGGCGACGACCACGATCTGCCCCCGGGCGGGAAAAACCGCTGCGTCGTCGGCGAGCCCGCGGGCGGCGAGCCCGGTCGCGTTGACCACCGTGCCGGCCTGCCCGCCCAGGTCAGCGAGCCGCGCCACGCGCCCGCGCGTCAGCGTGCCGCCGAGGGCCCGGACGCGTTCGGCAAGCCACGGAAGGTACGCCTCCATCTCCGCCGACGGCACCGTGAACCGCCACTCTCCGGTGACCCCCTCCGGCCTCGTGGACGACCGCTCGCCGCCGGGCGCCGGCTGCTCCGTCGAGTTCCGCGCGCCTGTCGATGGCCCTTCGTCTCTCGGCGGCGCCTCGTCTCCCGCCGGCCGCTCGTCGGTGTATCGCCGCGCATCCGTGCCCGGCCACTCGTCCCCCTCGGCCAGATCGGCCGGGCCTTCGTCGGTAAGGCGCCGCGCATCCGGGCCAGGCCGCTCGCCCGGGTGCACCGTGAAGTCCGGCACCGCCCCGGCCCACCAGGGCGTTCCGGTGGGCCGGCGGATCACCATCCGGGTCGGCCGCGGTGCGACACCAGGGATGGCCTCCACCGCCTGCGCCATCAGGATGTCGTACGTCCTGTGCGCCCACCCGAGCACCCGCGGATCGGCCTCGGTGTGCGTCGGATACCAAACGGCCGCGGCAAGCCGGGACACTGTCTGCCCGGGCTCGTCGGCCGTAACGACCCGCACCCGCGCGCCGGCTTCGAGCAGCCGTACCGCGCAGGTCAGCCCGATCACTCCTGCACCCAACACGATCACGTCATCCATGGATTCAGGCAACCAGCGCCCGGTCCGCTTGTCCAAGTCCGGTGCGCTACCGCGCGATAAGCCACGCTTATCGCCGGGCCGGGCCCCGCCTCCGCGCGCTGCTTCGACGGCGAGTTCGCCGACACCGTGTGCGAGGCTGCGGCCGTCATCTGTGCCCCGCTTCGCGTCCACTTCGAGGCACCGCACGCGAGGCCACATCTGTGCCCTGCTTCCGCGCGCGCTCCGAGGCACCGTGCGCGAGGCCGGCCGTCTTCCGCGTCCCGCCTCCGCGCGCACGCCGCATTGGTACGCACCTGGTGGCGCGCTTCCCGTTCCGATCCCCGCCCGCGTCCAGGTCCTGCCACCGATCGCCGACCCTTGTCTGAGGTCCGCGTCAACCGTCGCCCGCCCCCGGCCCCACAACGCGACCACGTTGCGCGGCCGCGCCTATGCTCGGCCGATGGAACCGCTGGATCTGCGGCGACTGCGGTACTTCGCGGTGCTGGCCGAGGAGCTGCACTTCACGCGCGCGGCCGCGCGACTGCGCATCGCCCAGCCGGCGTTGAGTCAGCAGGTCCGCACGCTGGAGCGAGAAGTCGGCGCGCGGCTCGTCGAGCGCGGCGCGGGCGCGTGCTCCCTCACCCCGGCGGGCGAGGTCGTGGCCGTCGAGGCCGCGCTGCTGCTCGCCCAGGCGAGTGCCGCGCGGGAGCGTATCGAGGCGGTCGCGCGGGGGCAGGGCGGGCGGATTCGGCTGGCCTACACACGATCCGCCCGCGGCGGGCGCGTGGACGCGCTCGTCGAGCGCTTCCGGGCCCAGAACCCGCTCGTCGAGGTGCTGCCCGAGACCGGCTGGCACGCCCCGAACGTCGCGGGACTGCTCGCCGGGCGGTACGACGCGGCGTTCGTCCGGCCGCCGCTCGACGAGCCCGGCATCCGCTGGCGGCTCGTCGACACCGAGGAGCTGCTCCTCGTCCTGCCGGTCGGGCACCGTCTGGCCCCCCAGCGCCGTGTCGCGCGGGAGGCGATCGCGGGCGAGCCGGCGGTCATGTGGCCGCGCGAGAACGGACCCGGCATGTTCGACCGCATCGTCGCGCAGGTGTGGCCGTCCGGGATCAACCTGGTCCGCTACGAGCCCGACGACGAGCAGCTCCTGCGCGCGGTCGCGGCGGGCGGCGTGGTCGCCGCGGTGCCGGAGGGCCGCGCGAAGGCCCTGCGGCTGCGCGGGGTGGTGCTGCGTCGCCTCACCCCGCCGGCGGCCACAGTCGACATCGGCCTCGCCTGGAACGACCGCACCGCGACACCCCTGGTGCGACGCCTCCTCGCGGCGCTGGACGACCTCGGCTGATCCACCGGATGTGTTGGCGGCCCAAGGAGCCGGGTCGAACTCGCCGATACACGTGCTGGCAGCGCCGTGGTCAGTCCTGGATGAAGGCGAGGAGGTCGGCGTTGAACGCGGCCTCGTAGGCGCCGCTGATGCCGTGGGGCGCGCCCGGGTACACCTTCAGGCTCGCGTTCTTGAGCAGCCGCACGGTCTGGACGGCGGCGGCCTGGATCGGCACGATCTGGTCGTCGTCGCCGTGCGCGACGAACACGGGGATGTCGATGCGCTGGAGGTCCTCGGTGAAGTCGGTCTCGGAGAATTCGCGCACGCAGTCGTACGCGGCCTTGAGCCCCACCTGCATGCTCAGCCGCCAGAACTGCTCACGCAGACCCTCCGACACGTTGCTGCCCGGCCGGTTGGCGCCGTAGAACGGGAGGCTCAGGTCGCGGTAGTACTGCGCGCGGTCGGCGGCCAGGCCGGCGCGGATCTCGTCGAACACGCTGCGCGGACTGCCCTCCGGGTTGGCGTCGGTCTTGAGCATCAGCGGCGGGATGGCGCCCACCAGCACCGCCTTCGACACGCGCGACGTGCCGTGGCGGCCGAGGTACCGCGTGACCTCGCCGCCGCCGGTGGAGTGTCCGACCATCACCGCGTCGGTGAGGCCGAGCTCGTCCATCAGCTCCGCCAGGTCGTCGGCGTAGGTGTTCATGTCGTTGCCCTGCCACGTCTGCGTGGACCGTCCGTGGCCGCGGCGGTCGTGCGCGACCGCGCGGAAGCCCCGCGACGCGAGCAGCATCAGCTGGTCGTCCCAGGCGTCGGCGCTGAGCGGCCAGCCGTGGCTGAACACGACGGGGCGGCCGGAGCCCCAGTCCTTGTAGAAGATGTGGGCGCCGTCGGACGTGGTGATAAAGGGCATGGCGTCTCCTAGCGGGCCGGGTCGGGCGGACTCGTGGTGAACGTGACCACGATCCTGGGAACCAACCTCGCCCTCCCGGATGGCCTTGCGCGCGTCGCACTCACCGCACACCACATGAGGGCCCGAAATCGGGAGACGGCGCGCGCGGACGCGTGGCGCGAGCTGACCCGGTCGACTCGGGAACGTCGCCGGGAGAAGCCCTTAAAGGCTGGTCAACCCTACCTCAAGTGAGAGCGCTCCATCGACCAATATTCATAAAGGTTATTTACTGTTAACAATCCTTCCCTTACATTGGGCGGCATCACCCCCCACCGCTGGAAGGAGCGATTGGATGCGCAAAGCGATCGCTGCGGTACTCCTGACGTTGGCCGCCGTGGCCGCCGCACTCCTGGTGACGGTGTCCCCGGCGTCCGCGCACGGGTACATCTCCTCGCCGCCCAGCCGCCAGGCGATGTGCGCCCAAGGCCGCGTGGCCAACTGCGGCGAGATCGTCTACGAACCGCAGAGCGTCGAAGGCCCCAAGGGCCTGACGAGCTGCAGTGGCGGCAACAGCCGGTTCGCCGAGCTCGACGACCCGAACAAGGGCTGGCCGGCCACGTCGGTCGGCAACACCGTCACGTTCTCGTGGGTGTTCACCGCCCGCCACGCCACGACGAACTTCGAGTACTTCGTGGGCGGCACCCGCATCGCCAACATCGACGGCGGCGGTCGGCAGCCCGACGCCACCGTCTCCCACACGGTGAGTCTCGGCGGCCGCACCGGCCGGATCCTGGTGCTGGCCCGCTGGAACATCGCCGACACCGGCAACGCCTTCTACTCGTGCGTCGACCTGCAGGTCGGCACCGGCGGCGGGAACCCGACGCCGACGCCCACGCAGCCGACGCCGTCGCCGACGCGTCCGAGCCCGTCCCCGTCCGTCTCCCCGACCACGCAGCCGCCGACCGGTACCACCACGTGGGCCGCCGGCACCGCGTACAAGGTCGGCGACCGGGTCACCTACAACGGCGTGACCTACCAGTGCCGCCAGGCGCACACCGCGATCCCCGGCTGGGAGCCGCCCAACGTCCCGGCTCTGTGGCAGCGCGTCTGATCATCCGGTACCGCTGAAAGAAGGGTGGCGTTCCGAGCGTCGGGACGCCACCCGTGGGCAAGGAGACCCATGAAACGCATCGCGCTCCTACTCGCGGCGTTCCTGCTCGCGGGCTGCGCCGCCGCCCCGGCCCAGCCCGCCCCCGCAGGCACCGAGCAACGCGTCTTCAACGACACGGACGTCATGTTCAGCCAGATGATGGCGGCCCACCACAGCCAGGCCCTGGAGATGGTGCGCCTCGCCGCCACGAAGGCCGCGCGCGCGGACGTGCGCACCCTCGCGGCCGCAATCGACGCCACCGAGACCGACGAGCTCAAGACGATGCAGGTCTGGCTCGACGCGTGGGGCCGGCCGCCCGCCGCCGACGCGTCCGCGCACGCGGGCCACGGCGGCGCGCACGGCGCCAACCCCGAGGACATCAAAGCGCTGCAGGCCGCGACCGGCGCCGACTTCGAGACCAAGTTCCTGAACCTGCTCATCGCCCACCAGCACAACGCGATCGAGATCGCGCGGATGGAGACGGGCACGGGCATCAACCCGGGGGCGCTGGACCTGGCCAAGCGGATCGACGAGTCACGCACCGCCGAGATTCAGCAGATGCTTCGGTACCTCAACCAGCTCGCCTGAGCCCAATTCGGCAGCCCCCGGACGCTCAGGCGGTCACTCGCATCCGATGCCGTCGTGATCGGTGTCCAGGCCGTACGGGTCGCTGCCGATCACCTGGACCGGCCCCTGCACGTAGGACGGGCCGTTGCCCGAGCCCCCGGCGCAGTCCACGTCGACCGGGTCGTTCGGGACGCACGGCGAGTAGTTGGGGTTGCAGTTCTGCGTGGGCGGCTTGGTCGTGGGCTTCGTCGCCGGCCTGGTGGTCGCCGGCTTCGTGGCCGGCGGCTTGGTGGTCGGCTTCGCGCCCGGGGCACCGGCGGCGGTCGTCGGTGCCGTCGTCGGCGCGGCCGCGGCGGTGGTCGGTGCCGGGGCGGTCGTGGTCTGTGTGTCGAACGCCGTCGTGGCGGGAGAAGAGGCGGGAGCGTCGCTGATGGGTGCCCCGAGCGCCCCGTTGCGCGCGACGTCCTCGGTCTTGGCCGGCTTGTCCTGGTTGCCCGCGGCGGCGACCACGATGCCGCAGAAGACGAGGACGCCGAGCACGGCGGCGGCGATGACCAGGTACCAGCCGTGCTTCCGCGCGCCGGTCGGCGGCGGCGGCGCAGTCCACGGCCCGCCGGCGGGAGCGGCATACACGGGCGGCATGGGCGCGGGCGCGGCGTGCGGCATCGCCGAGCGGCCGGGCCCGGAGACCGGGACACTGTGCTGTTCGGGCCGCCAGGACCCAGTGCCGTGCGGTGGCTGAGAGGTCACGAAGCGAAGTCTGCGCGGGCGTCCGTGCCCGGGGGAACGGCCGAATGGCCCTCTCGGGCTTCGTTCGGTGGCGAACAACTCTCGTTCGGTGACCAACGATCGGCGAATGGGCGGGCGGGGCGACCCGTCCGCGCGGAGGCGCCCGGAGATCGGCGTGCGCGGATCGGCTGTCCGACGCCGCGTTCCGGGCCCGCTCGACCGTGTCGTGGCTGTACAACGGAGCCCGGCAGAACAATCGCCGCGTCCGGGCGCGAGCGTCGGGAACCCTCGGGACGGCGAGGCGGAGCTCATGTGCGGACCATGTCCGGCGGGCGTCGACGTGCCGAGACTCCCCGACGGACCGGGCGGCGTGTCCGAACTCTCCTTACGGAGCGGGTGTCCGCGAGGGCGCGCGGAGGCGGGGACGGCTCCGGGTGGCTACCGTGGCGGGCAGTACGGGGCTTCGTGGGGCTGGGAGGCGGCAAAATGAGCGAGCGGCTGCGGAACTGGGCCGGGAACATCGAGTTCGGCGCGGCGCGGGTGCATCGGCCCGGCAGCGTCGAGCAGGTGCAGGAGATCGTCGCCGCGGCCGAGCGGGTTCGGGTGCTCGGGACCGGGCACTCGTTCAACGCGATCGCCGACACCGACTCCGACCTGCTTAGCGTGGCCGGGCTGCCCGCGGACATCCAGGTCGACGCCGGCGCGGGAACGGTCAGTGTCGCGGGCGGAGTGCGCTACGGGGAGCTGGCGCGGCACCTGGACGCCGCGGGGTACGCGCTGCACAACCTCGGCTCGCTGCCCCACATCTCGATCGCGGGCGCGGTCGCGACGGGCACGCACGGGTCCGGGGCGCGGCTGGGCAACCTCGCCACCGCGGTCGCCGGGGTCGATATCGTGGCCGGCGGCGGCGAGCTGGTGTCGCTGCGGCGCGGGGACGCGGACTTCGACGGCGCCGTCGTGGCGCTCGGGGCGCTCGGCGCCGTCGTGCGTATCACGCTCGACATCCAGCCTCGGTACCGCGTCAGCCAGTACGTCTACGAGCGGCTCCCGCGCGCACAGCTCGACGCGCACTGGGAGGAGATCGCGTCCGCGGGGTACAGCGTCAGTCTGTTCACCGGCTGGCACGGCGACACCGTCGACCAGGTCTGGCTCAAGCGGCGCGACGAGGACGCCCCCGCGCCCGCCGAGCTGTTCGGCGCCGTCCCGGCCGACGGCAAGCGGCACCCGATCGCGATCATGTCGCCCGAGAACTGCACCGAGCAGGGTGGCGCGCCCGGGCCGTGGCACGAGCGGCTGCCGCACTTCAAGCTCGAGTTCACCCCGAGCAGCGGCGAGGAGCTGCAGACCGAGTACTTCGTGGCGCGCGCGGACGCGATCGCGGCGTTCGCGGCGGTCGAGCGGGTCCGTGACCGGATCGTGCCGGCCCTGCAGATCTCCGAGATCCGCACGGTCGCGGCGGACGGAATGTGGCTCAGCCCGCACTATGAGCGCGACAGTGTGGCGCTGCACTTCACGTGGGTACCGAATAATGATCTTGTTCTTGGGGCGGTTGACGCGCTGGAGGAGGCCCTCGCGCCGTTCGCCCCGCGTCCGCACTGGGGCAAGGTTTTCCGGCACGCGCCGGCCTACGCGCGCGGGCGCGACTTCGCCGCCCTCGCCGCGCGCCTGGACCCGGCGGGGACCTTCCGCAATGCGTTCGTGGAGCGCCACTTGGTCGGGGAGTAGATTTCAGCCCGTGCGTATAGCTCGTTTCGCCCACAGCAGTGGCATGTCGTTCGGGGTCGTCGAGGGTGAGCCGTCGTCCGGCGCGTCCGGGCTGACCGTCGCCGAGATCGAGGGCCACCCGTTCGGTGAGCTCCGATTCACCGGCCAGCGCTGGGCCGTCGCCGACGTGCGGCTGCTCTCGCCCATCCTGCCCAGCAAGGTGGTGTGCGTCGGGCGGAACTACGCCGACCACGCGGCCGAGCTGGGCAACGACGTGCCGAAGGAGCCTCTGCTCTTCCTCAAGCCATCCACGTCCGTCATCGGCCCCAACGACGCGATCCGGCTGCCTCCGCAGTCGCAGCAGGTCGAGCACGAGGCCGAGCTCGCCGTCGTCATCGGCGTCACCGGCGCGCGCCGGGTCGACCGCGCGGGCGCGGCGGCGGCCATCTTCGGGTACACCTGCGCCAACGACGTGACCGCGCGCGACCTGCAGCGCAAGGACGTCCAGTTCACCCGCGCGAAGGGCTTCGACTCGTTCTGCCCGATCGGCCCGTGGATCGTCACCGGCGTGGACGTCAGCGACGTCGAGGTGCGCTGTGAGGTCAACGAGGAGGTCCGCCAGCTCGGCCGGACCAAGGACATGGTGTTCGACGTGCCGACGCTCGTGTCATATGTGTCACATGTGATGACGCTGCTTCCGGGCGACGTGATCCTCACCGGCACCCCGGCCGGCGTCTCCCCGATGGTCAACGGCGACGAGGTCGTGGTCTCGATCGAGGGGGTCGGCGCGCTCAGCAACAAGGTTCTGACCTTGGAATAGGCGTGTTCCCGACAACCGATTTGGCGTGGAAGGGGACCTCCGGTAAAGTTCTCTTTCGGCGCGGTAAGCGCCGATGGGGTATGGGGTAATTGGCAGCCCAACTGATTCTGGTTCAGTTAGTCTAGGTTCGAGTCCTGGTACCCCAGCGCCGCGGCAAAATCGCGGTGCTGTAGCGTGTCACCGCACGGCAGCACGGAAGAGCAAGTTGAAAGTACTGGGGCCCCGTCGTCTAGCGGCCCAGGACGCCGCCCTCTCAAGGCGGTAGCGCCGGTTCGAATCCGGTCGGGGCTACCAAGCACAGATCAGCCGCTTCGAGGAACCAGACCTCGAGGCGGCTGATCTGTTTCCGGCCCGGCTCTCTCTAAGCCAGGACCAGTCGCGCGTGCAGGACCGTGTCCGCGCCCGCGCGGCCCGCCGTCACCCCGACCGCCCGGAACGGGTCGCCGACCGACGACCCCGCGAGGTACACCGCCGCCACCGGGCTCGCGACCGCGCCCGCCATCGCGCGCTGGAACAGCGGATTGTCGGCCAGCCGCGACGTTCCGCCCGTGTACGCGGCCGAGCGCAGCACCACGTGGTCCTCGTGCTGCTCACAGGTGACCTTGCTGATCTTCGTCAGGTCCGTCGCGACCTCGTCGCGCATCCGGGCAGCCGCGCCCGCATCCGCCATTCGCAGGTCGAGCAGGAGCGGCTCCGCCTGCGTCTGATCGTCCGCCTTGCCGGCCACCGTGAACGAGACCGCCTGCGCCGCCCCCACGCCGCTCGAGAGCCGCTCGGTGAGCTTCCCGACGTTCGGCAGCGGCTGCAGCCCTTCCAGGCCGCCAATCTGGATGGACTCAAGGTCGCCGGGCGGCAGCTCGCCGAAGATCTCCGGGTGCTCGCGGAGGTACTGGTCCAGCTCCTCGTCCGAGATCACGCGGTTCGGCGGCGAACCATCGATCATGATGGGCACCGCCCCGGACATGACCGTGCCGAAGAGACCCAGCAACAGAGCACCCGCGTCCGGGCCCAGCAACTTCGCCGGGTCCCCGATCGGCCCCGCGAGGACGCCCGCGGCCGAGGCATCGCCCGAAAGGGCGCCGAGAGCGTTCACGACGTCCGTTTTTCCGGCTTCGGTACCGAGGGGGAGCCCGTCGACCCCGATCAGCCGCACGGTCGCCTCGAGAGCGTCGTCAGCCGCCTGCAGGCCGACGACGGCGACGCCGCGGAGGTCCAGGGCCGGCCGCCCGGCGCCCGCGCTCGGACTCGCCGGCGGCCCCGATGCGACGCTCGGGACAGGCCCGCCGTACGGGCCCAAGACCTCCGCGCCCGGCATCTCGACCAGGAACGCCTCGCGCAGGTCCGGTTCGAGCTTGGTGGCCCGCGTCAGGTCCGCCCAGCCGATCACGGGCTGGGCGCCCGGGAGCGTCCCGATCGCCGACGTGAACGCGGCATCCTTGGCCAGCGGCGCCCGCTTCGCCTCGTCGGCCGCCGCGGCCGCGGCGTCCTGAGCGTCCAGCTCGCCGACGGCCAGCAGGACGTACCCGTCCTCGACCACGAAGCCGATCCGGTCCGTCCCGCGTTTGCGCTGCAGCGTCTCCAGCGACGCCCGCGCCTTCTTGTCGTCCGTGGCCGACGCCGCGACGAGCGTCACCGCCCGGTCCGGGTGCGCGGGCGCGGCCCACATCGCCACCCCGATGCGGTCGTCGAACCACGGCGCGACGTCCGCGTACGTGATCGGCGTCCGCAGGCCCTCGAACAGCTCGCGCTCCAGCCCGTCGACCTGGGCCGGGGCGCCGCTCGCCCGGCGCAGCAACTCCTCGAACTTGACCCGCTGGCCGAGCCCGGGCGTGAGGTTGACCCGCGCGAACGCCGCGACCGACGCCGGGACGCGGTCCTCGGGCAGCGCGCCGGTGGGCTTGTTCCAGCGCTGCTTGACCGCGTACGCCGCGCCGGCCGCCACCACCGCGACGATCACGGCCGCGGCCCCGAGCACCAGGGCAAGCCGACGCCGCGACCGCGCGGGCGCCTCGGCGGCATTGTGCATGCCGTCGGCGGACAGGGCCCCGGTGAGCACGTCGTCGACGGGTGTGAAGCTGCCTGGTGCTTGGCTGCCGGTCGGGGTGCCCTCGGTGGCGGCGGCATTGGTTTCGGGTGTATCTGCCGCGGCCATGGCCACTGTGCGCTCGCTGGCGGCGTCCCCGGTCTCCGAGGTGCCCGCGTCCGCGCCGGCGGTCACTGTGCGCTCGGTGGTGGCGTTCTCGGCTTCTACGGTGGCCGCCTCGGCTTCTACGGTGGCCGCCTCGGCTTCTACGGTGGCCGCCTCGGCTTCTACGGTGCCCGCCTCCGTGCCTGGGGGCGCCATGCGCTCGGAGGCGGCGCCGTCGGTCTTCAGGGGGCGCTCGGTCGCGTCCGCGCTCGTCGCCGCGACATGGTCGGCGGCGGCGTCTTCGGCCTCCGCTGTGCCCGAGTCCTCCGTGCGGCCGATGGCGGTTTCCTCGGTCGCCGGGGTGCTTTCGGTCGCGACGTTGTTTCTGGTCGCGCCCGGTGCCGGGTCGTCGGTGGTGGCGGCCCCGGTCTCTGCAGCGCTCGCGCCCTCGGGCGGTGCCGTTTCGGCGGCCGGGTCCTGGCTGGTTGCCGATCTCCCGTCGTTGCTGGCGGATTGTGACGGATTATCGGTGCTTGCCATGTTTCTGCCTCCCCCGCTGGATGTGAGCGCGATGGTAGCGGGGGAGTGCATGGTGATGAATCCGCCGAAACGGCGGCCGACGGCGCGCGGACGCGACCGCGATGTCGGCGCGGTCGCGTCGGCCGCCGATGCGGATCTGGGTCTAGAGCTGGGTGGCGATGCCGAGGATCGCCGCGATGAACACGACGAGCGCGATGATCAGCGACATGCAGCCGCCGCGGCCGCTGCCACCGGTGCCGCCGGACTGGGCGGGCGGCGGGAGCTGCGGTTCCTGCGGCGTCGAGGGGGAGTCCGGCGAGTCCGGGCCGCCCGGACCGTGGCCCGACGGGGTGGCCGGCGTCCCGGACGAGGGGGAGGTGTGAAGGCCCGCCGAGCCGTCCGGCTCGGGGCTGGCTGGGGTGGTCGAATCGGGCACTGGCGTTCCTTCCAGCTGATGCGCTCCGGGACCGCGCCCCGGATCCGCCGATGCAGTACGCGCCCGCGCCGGTCCACCTGGAAACTCCGCACGGAACGCCCCGCCGATGGTAGGCGCGTCCGCGCGCCGCGCAACCCGGTGCGGTCGGCCAGCGCACGGAACCGAGGACGGCGGCGCCGGCGCAACCCGGTGTGATTCGGCCGGGGGGCGGAAACTGAGGACGGCATCGCCGGCGCAACCCGGTGTGGTTCACCAGGGCGCGGAACCGGGGACGGCAGCGCCGGCGCCGCCCGGGCGCCGGCGCGCAGACTGCGTCGCGCAAGGGGGCGTCATCGCCGGGAGCGCAAATCCCACCGGGAACATGCAGAACCGGCCCGGGCGGACGCCGAGCCGGTTCGAGCAAGCTGAAAATGTACGAGAAGCCCCGCCTACGAGCCCTACAAGCCCGACAAGCGCTGCCCCGCGCGCACCACGGCCATCGCGTGGCGGTCGCCCGGGCGCCGGCCCAGGCGCTCGATCGGGCCGGACACGCTGATCGCCGCGATCACCCGCCCGGTACGGTCCCGGATCGGCGCGGACACGCTGGCCACACCCGGCTCGCGCTCGGCCACGCTCTGCGCCCAGCCCCGCCGCCGCACCTCCGCCAGCGTGCGCCCCGTGAACTTGCAGCGCGGCAGCAGCGGCATCACGGCCTCCGGTGGCTCCCACGCGAGGAGCACCTGCGCGGCCGAGCCGGCGGTCATGGGCAGCACGGCGCCGATCGGCACGGTGTCGCGCAGACCGCTGGCACGCTCGGCCGCGGCCACGCACAGGCGTTCGTCGGCGCGGCGAAGGTACAACTGCGCACTCTCGCCCGTCGCGTCGCGCAGGGCGGTCAGCATCGGCTCCGCGGCGGTCAGCAGGACGTCGGGCGCGGCGTTGGCGAGCTCGCCCAGGCGCGGGCCCGGCCGCCAGCGCCCCTGCGCGTCGCGGACCAGTAAGCGGTGGATCTCCAATGCCTGGGCCAGGCGGTGCGCGGTGGCGCGCGGAAGCTTGGTCCGCTCCACCAATTCCGCCAGGCTGGCGCCGTCGACGCAGGCGGCAAGGATGACTACTGCCTTGTCGAGCACGCCGACACCGCTCATACTGTGTCCCACAGGCCGAAACATACCTCCCAAATTTTAGGATGTCCAGATGGTGGGAGAAGCACAACAGCAGCCGCGCACGCTGGCGGAGAAGGTGTGGGATGCGCACGTCGTGCGGTCCGCCGAAGGCGAGCCCGACCTGCTCTACATCGATCTGCACCTGCTGCACGAGGTGACCAGCCCGCAGGCGTTCGACGGCCTGCGCATGTCCGGCCGGCCGGTGCGGCGCGCGGAGCTGACGATCGCGACCGAGGACCACAACACGCCGACCGACAACCTGCTGACCATCAGCGACCCGGTCTCGCGCACGCAGATCGAGACGCTGCGGCGCAACACCGAGGAGTTCGGCATCCGGCTGCACTCGCTCGGCGACGCGCAGCAGGGCGTCGTCCACGTGATGGGACCGCAGCTGGGCCTGACCCAGCCCGGTATGACCATCGTCTGCGGCGACTCGCACACCTCCACGCACGGCGCGTTCGGCGCCCTCGCGTTCGGGATCGGCACCTCGGAGGTCGAGCACGTCCTGGCGACGCAGACGCTGTCGCAGGCGCGCCCGCGCACGATGGCGGTCAACGTCGTCGGCGAGCTCGGCCCCGGCGTCACCGCCAAGGACCTGGTGCTTGCGCTCATCAGCCAGGTCGGCACGGGCGGCGGGCGCGGGCACGTGGTGGAGTACCGCGGCCCCGCGATCGAGAAGCTGTCCATGGAGGGTCGGATGACCATCTCCAACATGTCGATCGAGTGGGGCGCCAAGGCCGGCATGATCGCGCCGGACGAGACGACGTTCGCCTACATCGAGGGCCGGGAGTACGCGCCGGCGGGCGACGCCTGGGAGCGCGCCAAGGGCTACTGGACGAGCCTGCGCACCGACGACGGCGCCAAGTTCGACACCGAGGTGACGCTGGACATCTCGCAGCTGACCCCGTTCGTCACCTGGGGCACCAACCCCGGCCAGGGAGCGCCGCTGGGCGGCTTCGTGCCCAGCCCGGACGACTTCACCGAGGACGCCGAGCGCGTCGCGGCGGAGAAGGCGCTGGAGTACATGGCGCTGACCCCCGGCACGGCGCTGCGCGACGTCGCGGTCGACGTGGTGTTCCTGGGCTCCTGCACCAACGGCCGGCTCGAGGACCTGCGCGCCGCGGCCGACGTGCTGCGCGGGCGCAGGGTCGCCGAGAGCGTCCGGATGCTCGTCGTGCCCGGCTCCGCTTCCGTGCGCGCGGCCGCGGAGGAGGAGGGCCTCGACAAGGTCTTCACCGAGGCCGGCGCGGAGTGGCGCTTCGCGGGCTGCTCGATGTGCCTGGGTATGAATCCCGACACACTCAAGCCCGGCGAGCGCTCCGCCTCGACCTCCAACCGAAACTTCGAGGGCCGCCAGGGCCGTGGTGGCCGCACCCACCTGGTATCGCCCCCGGTCGCCGCCGCGACCGCCGTCGCCGGTCATCTCGCCGCCCCTGCCGACCTGAACTAAAAGGGACACGGACACTCATGGACAAGTTCACCGTCCACACCGGCACGGCCGTTCCGCTGCGCCGGTCCAACGTGGACACCGACCAGATCATCCCCGCCGTCTACCTCAAGCGCGTCACCCGCACCGGGTTTGCCGACGGGCTGTTCAACGCCTGGCGCTCCGACCCCGAATTCGTGCTCAACAATCCCGTGTACGAGGGCGCCTCGATCCTCGTCGCCGGGCCCGAGTTCGGCACCGGATCATCGCGTGAGCACGCCGTATGGGCATTGCAGGACTACGGTTTCCGGGCGGTCGTCGCGCCGCGTTTCGGCGACATCTTCCGGGGAAACGCGCTCAAGGGCGGCCTGCTGCCGGTCGAGCTCGGCACGGAAAACGTGGAGAAGCTGTGGGCCGCGATCGAGGCCGACCCCAAGCTTGAGGTAACGGTCGACCTCCAGGCTCGCCAGTTGCGTGCCGGGGCAAACGAATGGGACTTTCCCCTGGACGATTTCAGTCGCTGGCGGCTGCTGGAAGGCCTCGACGACATCGGCCTCACCCTTCGCCACGAGGACGCTATCACCGCGTTCGAACAAGGCCGTCCGGAGTGGACACCCGTCGTTCGCTAGCCCCCGCAGGGCGTCTCGATGAGCCTTCGGTCAAATCCGTTACTCCACAACGATTTCTTTTCCGTCATATGTTTGTATCCTGTGTGCGTTGGGATACCTTGCCCACAGGGACTTTATTTCTGGTACGGGAGGAAACGTGAACAAGGCCGAGCTCATCGAGGCGCTCAGCGCACGCCTGGGCGACAAGAAGTCGGCGAACGCGGCGCTGGACGCGGTTTTGGCCGAGATCCAGGTTGCCGTGACCAAGGGCGACAAGGTCGCCATCACCGGTTTCGGTGTCTTCGAGAAGCGCATCCGCGGTGCGAGAACCGCCCGCAACCCGCGCACCGGTGAAGCGGTGAAGGTGAAGAAGACGTCGGTTCCGGCGTTCCGCGCGGGCGCCAGCTTCCGCGAGATGGTCGCCAGCGGCAAGGTGCCGAAGGTCGCCGCGGCCGCCAAGAAGGCCGTCGCGACGAAGACGACCACCGCGAAGGCCACGACCGCCAAGGCCACCACGGCGAAGGCGACGACGGCGAAGGCGACGACGGCGAAGGCGACGACGGCGAAGGCCGCTCCGGCCAAGGCCGCCGCGACCAAGACCGCCCCGGCCAAGGCCGCCACGAAGGCCGCTCCGGCGAAGAAGACCGCCGCCAAGACGACCCGCGCCGCGGCGTCCACGACGGCTCGTAAGACGACGACGGCCACGGCCGCCGCCAAGACCACCACCGCCGCCAAGAAGGCTCCGGCCAAGAAGGCCGCCGCCAAGTAGGCAAGATCGCAGAAAGGGCGGCCCCGCAATTGCGGGGCCGCCCTTTCGCCGTTCCGGGCCGCTATCGCAGCGACAGCGGCGCCAGCCGGTCCCGCCCGGCGACGCGAGCGCCGGCGAAACAGAGCACCCAGCCGGCGCCCTTGCGGGTGTGAAAGTCGACGTCGGCCCGGTTCGTGAGCGCGGTGAGCAGCGCCGGCATGAGTTTGCCCTGGCTGCAGACCACGGTTGTACCGCCCCGCAGCGCCAACGCCGCAAGCGCCTCCGCGGCCGGTCCGGCCTCGGCCTGCTCGTCGAACGCCGGGTCCACCGCGACCGGCAGCCCCAGCGGCGCCACCGTCTGCCGGCAGCGCAGGGGGGTGGCCGACACCACCCGGTCCGGCCGAAGCAGCGTCAGCAGCCCGCTGAGGGCCCGCGCGTCGTGTTCCCCGGACGGCTCCAGGGGCCGCTCGGCGTCCGGGCCGTGCCATTCCCTGCGCTTGCCGGCCTTTGCATGGCGTACCAGCGCGACGACCCCCGTCACCGGCGGGACGTCGAGAAACGCGCGGACGACGCCGCGGTCGTGCGCGTAGCTCAGCAGCGTGTGCGCAGCGGTCGCGGAGACCCACCGGGCCTCCTCGATCTCATGGTCGGCGGCACGCGGCGCCCACGCGGCCGCGCGCATCGACCAGAAGTCCACGCTCTTCTCGACGCCCGGCTCGCCCGTCAGGTACCGCACGGACGGCAGCCGCACCTGCGGTACCGCCTCGACCGACGTCTCCTCGAAGACCTCCCGCACCGCGGCGGTCAGCTCGTGCTCGCCCGGGTCCAGCTTGCCCTTCGGCAGCGACCAGTCGTTGTATCGGGGCCGGTGCACCAGCACGATCTCCGCGACCCCGTCGGTGGACCGCCGCCAGACCACGCCGCCCGCCGCGCGGACCACCGAGTTCACTTCAGCCATGCGATGTTTCTATCCTCCATGACCGTCTCCCACACGGCCGGGAAGTCCGCGCGGGCGCGTGTCACCGCGGCCCGCTCGCGCTCGAAGAGCCGTCCTGCCGTCACCGCGAGGTCGTGATCGCCCGGCTCGGCGGCCGCCGCGGCCAGCCACGCGTCCGCGGCGATCGCCGCGTCCTGGTGCTCGCCGAGCACCCCCTGCGCCCGCCCGACCGCCTTGGCCAGCTGCTGCGCCTCCGGGCCCACCACCGCCGAGACCGCGTCGGCGGCGTAGCGGGCGCGTTTGGCCCGCTTGCGGACCTCGTGCCAGTCGTCGTCGGGGAGGTCCGGGGTCAGCTCGCCCGCGCCGACGACGCCGCTGCCGCCCTCGACGAGGCGCCGCCAGGGCTTGCGCACGATGCCGGGCAGCACCTCCTCCGCCCGTTCCCAGGACAGGGGCGCCAGCCGGGGCGCCTCCACCGCGCCGATGAGGGCGTCGAGGAGCTTGACGTACCGCCGCGAATGCAGCGCCTCGTCCAGCTCCCGCAGCGCCGCGTCCTGCCGGGCGGCCAGCGCCGCGTCGATCCGCGCGACCGCGCGTGGGTCGGCCGGCACCAGCGGGTCGGCCGCCGCCGTGCGGTGCAGGCGCTCCCGCAGCACCTCCACGTCCCGGGCGCCCCCGAGCGCGCCGGCCAGCCACGCCAGCTCGCCGCGCAGCCGCGCCGTCCAGTGGGGGTCCAGCAGGGCCTGGAAGGTCTGCAGGTCGCTGCGCAGGCGCCGGGTGCCGACCCGCATCTGGTGCACCGGGGTGTCGCCGTTGGGCATCGTCTCGCGCAGCCGCGCGAAGGGGTCGTGCTTGAAGATGCGCACCACGTCACGGCGGATCGCCTCGGTGACCACGTCGCCGGCGTAGGCGGTGCGCCGCCGCGCGGGCGCGACCAGCACCGGCGCGTCCAGGGGCGCGAACGCCTCCATCGCGCGCACGTGCTTGGGCACGAACGCGCCGGCCTGCGCGCCCGCGCCCAGCAGCAGCTCCTCGATGCGGTCCAGCAGCCGCCGGTCGCCGCCGGCGCGCTCCACCTCGATCTCGCGGAAGCGCAGCGCGACGTCGCGGCCGAAGAGCACGCTCACCGCGTCGTCGGCCACCTCGGCCAGCAGCTCACCGTCCGCGTCGCACACCTCGTACACGGTGCGCACCGTGCGCAGGATCGCGGCCGGGGCGAGCCGGCGCCCGCGCCGATAGGCGGTGACGAGGTCGAGCAGCTGCGGGGGTACCACGCCCGAGCCCTGGGACGGGCGCGAGTGCTCGTGGCGGATCCCCGCCCGCGAGGACGGCAGCTTCACCGTCCACACCTTCGACGAGGCGTCGCCCTTGCGGTACCGCAGCGAAACCCCGTGGCGCGCGAGCAGCCGCTCCGGGGTGTCGTAGTAGGTCGCCCGCAGCGTCACCGGCTCCCGCGCGCTCATCCGCCCGGCGAGGCGGAGGTCCGGCATCGTGAACCCGTCGTCGGCGAGGTACTTGCGCTCTTCCTCCAGCATCCAGTCACCCTAAAGAGGTCGGACGGGCTCACTCCACCCGGTCGACGATGCGGCGCAGCAGCGCCTCCTGGGGGTTCTTGCCCGGCCGGCGGTGCCATTCGCCGTTGCCCGAGAGCTCGAACGCGCCGGTGTCGTCGCTCATCATCAGGGTCAGCACCCGGCGCAGCTCCTCCGTCGAGGCCGGGTCCGTGACCTGGACCAGCGCCTCCACGCGGCGGTCGAGGTTGCGGTGCATGAGGTCGGCCGAGCCGATCCAGTACTCCGCGCGGGCGCCATGGCCGAAGCGGAACACCCGCGAGTGCTCCAGGAACCGGCCCAGGACCGATAGGACCCGAATGTTCTCCGACAGGCCCGGCACGCCCGGGCGCAGCGCACAGATGCCGCGCACG
Organism: Dactylosporangium sp. NPDC049140; assembly: GCF_040648435.1. Lineage (NCBI taxonomy): Bacteria > Bacillati > Actinomycetota > Actinomycetes > Micromonosporales > Micromonosporaceae > Dactylosporangium > Dactylosporangium sp. NPDC049140. The sequence goes on from NZ_JBEZDS010000002.1 coordinate 274,841, forward strand.
ATCAGGTCGATCCGCGTCCCCGCGCGGCCGGCCCGGTACAGCGAGTCGATGAGCTCCTCGTCGACCAGCGAGTTCACCTTGAGCTGGACGAGACCGTCCGCGCCGTACGCGACCTCGCGCTCGATCCGCTCGATGATGCCCCGGCGCACCCCGTGCGGGGCGACCAGGAGCCGGCGGTAGGACGTCTGACGGCTGTAGCCGGTGAGCACGTTGAACAGGTCGGTCAGGTCCGCGCCCACCTCCGGGTCGGCCGTGAGCAGCCCGTAGTCCTCGTAGAGCCGCGCCGTCTTCGGGTGGTAGTTGCCGGTGCCGATGTGGCAGTAGCGGCGGATGTGGTTGCCCTCCTGGCGCACCACGAGGGCCGTCTTCGTGTGCGTCTTGAGGCCGACCAGGCCGTACACCACGTGGCAGCCCGCCCGCTCCAGCGTCCGCGCCCAGCCGATGTTCGCCTTCTCGTCGAAGCGTGCCTTGACCTCGACCAGCACGACCACCTGCTTGCCGGCCTCGGCCGCGTCGACGAGGGCGTCGACGATCGGGGAGTCGCCGCTGGTGCGGTACAGGGTCAGCTTGATCGCCAGCACGTTCGGGTCGGCCGCGGCCTGCTCGACGAAGCGCTGCACGCTCGTGGAGAACGAGTGGTACGGGTGGTGCACCAGGATGTCGTGGTCGCGCAACCGCGCGAAGACGCTGCGCGGCGTCTCGCCCTCGGCGAAGTGCGGGTGCGTCGCGGGTACGAACGGCGGGTCCTTCAGGTCCGGACGATCGACGCCGTTGTACACCTCCCACAGGGCGGTCAGATCGAGCCACCCGGGCACCCGCAGCACGTCGTGGGAGTCCATGTCCAGCTCGCGGACGAGCAGTTCCAGCACGTGGTCGGAGATGGACGCCGCGACCTCCAGGCGCACCGGCGGCCCGAAACGCCTCCGCGCGAGCTCGCGCTCCAGCGCCTGCAGCAGGTCCTCGTCGCGATCCTCGTCGAGCTCCACCTCCGCGTTGCGCGTGACCCGGAACAGGTGGTGCTCGAGCACCTGCATGCCCGAGAACAGCTGCCCGAGGTGGGCGGCGATGAGCTCCTCGACCGGCAGGAAGCGCATCACCCGCGCCCCGTCGCGCGCGGCGTGCAGCGCGAAGAACCGCGGCACGTTGTTGGGCACCTTGATCCGCGCGAACAATTCCGGCCCGCCGTCCTTCTCGCGCACCACGACGGCCAGGTTCAGCGACAGGCCGGAGATGTACGGGAACGGGTGCGCCGGATCGACCGCCAGCGGCGTGAGCACCGGGAAGATCTGCTCGCGGAACGAGGCGCGCATCCGCTCGCGCTCGGCCGGGTCCAGCTCGGTCCAGCGAACGATGTTGATGTTCTCCACGGCCATCGCGGGCGCGATCTCCTCGGCGAACACCCGCGACTGGCGCGCCATCAGGCCCGTCGTGCGCTCGGCGATCTGCTCGAGCTGCTCCGTCGGGGGCAGGAAACCCGGGGGACGGCGTACCGGCAGGCCGGTCTGGAGGCGCCGCTTCAGACCGGCGACGCGCACCATGTAGAACTCGTCCAGATTGCTGGCGAAGATGGCGAGGAACTTGGCCCGCTCCAGCAGCGGCGTCGTGGGGTCCTCGGCGAGGGTCAGCACCCGGGCGTTGAAGTCCAGCCAGGAAAGCTCGCGGTTGAGATACCGGTCCTCCGGCAGCGGCTTCTCTTCCTCCTGTACCTGCACAGCGCTCCCTTCGGACCCGAACCACTCCGTGGCGGCATCCCCGTTGCGCGCGGTCGCGTCCGCCCCGGTCGCGCCCGCGTTCGTTCCGTTCGTGCGCTGATCGTCCTCTGTCGTGCTCTGAGTGGCCTCGAGCTCGGCGGGGTTGCTGGGGTGGGGCCCGGCCTCGTCCGCGGGTTGAGCGGCGCTCTCGATCGCCTTGGAGGCGTTTCCGGCTCTCGCAGTGGCGTTGTCCGCCGGCGGCTCAGCGGCGCTCTCGGCCTGCGCGGAGGCGCCCTTGGCCAGCTTGGCGGCGTCTTCGATCGGCTTGGCGGCACCCGTGCGGCGACCGTTGATCGCCGGTTTGGCGCCGCTCGTGGGGGCGGCGGCTCCGTTCGCGCTGCTCGTACCGGTCGCGGCGGCTCCGTTCTGGGAGCCGGCCCCGTTGGCCGAGGCGGCCTCGTTGGTTCCGGCCGCTCCGTTGGTTTCGGCCGCTGCGGCGGTTGCCGGCTCCGCTGCCGCTGCCGCGGGCCGGGCGGGCGCCGCCTTCGTGGCCGTGGTGGGCCTGGTGGCGGGGCGTGCGATGGCGGGCGCGGGCTTGGTCGCCGGCTTCACGGCGGGCGTCGTAGCGGCCGACGGCTTATCCGCCGCTGGCTTACTCACAGCCGGCTTATCGGCCGTCGGCTCGTCCGCCGTGGGCTTGGCCGCCGGACGCGAAGGCGTCCGAGGCTCGGTCGCGCCGGGCTCAAGTCCTTCCGGCCCGCTCGCCGCCCCGGCTGCCTGGGGCTTGCTTACTCTCAGCTCTGTCGCCACCGGCTCGGTCGCCACCGGCTCGGTCGCTTCAGCCTTGGCCGTTGCCGGTTCACCTGCCGTGGCCTCCGCCTCGGTGGCCTTGGCCGCCGTGGACGCCGCCTCCGCGCGCTCAGGCTGCGCCGCCTTGGCTGCCGGGGGCCTTGTCGGGGTCTTCTGGGCCGGCACCCGCTCGGACGCCTTTGCCGACTCTGTCGTGGCCTCGTTCACCGTGACCTCGCTCACCGTGGCTTCGTCGGCCGGCGCAGTGCGCGCGGCCTTGGTGGCTCGACGAGCCCGGGCCGGGGCCCCGTTCCCACCGGTCCTCGTCGTCTTGGGCGACGCACCAGCCGGTTCGGGCCGCTGGGCGGCGCTGCGCGGGCGGCTTCGACCGGTCGGGCTCTCGTCCACCGGATCATCATGGCCCGTTTGTGCCGGTCTGAACATGAACTTCCCGCTGCTTGGCCACTACGGAAGGGTGGGCAAAGTGACCTTCGTGATCACGCCCACATCGTCGTGGTCGAGTCGCACACGCTGACCCAGCCGCAGATGCCGCAGCCCGGACGCGTCGAACGCCGCGGCCGGGAACGCCACCTCGACCCCGTCGTCGAGCAGCACCGTCCCGGTGCGACTCTCGTCGTCGAACGTCGCCACCGTGCCCTGCATGCCGATCACGCTACCGTGCAGAGGACTTGTCCGGTATGTGCGCCGAGTCCCAGCCGCGCGGCGGCATCGAGATCGGCCGCGGTGTCCACGTCACGGCGCAGGCTCGGCCAGGCCCCATCGAGTCGTACCGCGCCCGAGCGCAGATGGGCCGCCGCCGACCCGGGCCCGAACTGCGGCGCGAGGGCCTCACCGGCGGGCGCGGCGAGCAGCACGGTGCCGGTGCCCTCCAGGTCGGGCACGAACGCCCGCCGCCCCGTCCGAGCGGCCGCGACCAGCGCGGCCTCGAGATCCTCGGGTCGCATCGCGGGCAGGTCGGCGGTCAAAGCGACCACGCCGAGGGCGACCTCGGGACTCTCGGATCGCTTCGCGGGCGGGTTGGCGGTCAGGCCGACGACGCCCAAGGCGGTCTCGAGACCCTCGGGAAGCATCGCGGGCGGATCGGCGGGCAGCGCGACGACGCCCAAGGCGGCCTCGACACCCTCGGGAGGCATCGCCGAAACCTCGAGCGCCCGGTCCGAGCGGGCCGATACGGCGTCGGCGCGTCCGCGCGCGTGGTCGGATTGTCGCGCGGACCCGCCGACCGCGTCCGGGCGGTCCGGCTCGGCCGGTGTCCTGCCTGGGCGCTCGGACACCACGGATGCGGCATCGGCGCGTCCGCGCCTGCGGCCGGATCGGCCTGCGACGAGCGCTGCCTCCGGGCGGTTCGGTTCCGTGGGCGCCGCGTCCGCGCGTCCGCGCGTGGGGCCGGGCTGGCGGGCGGCCTCGGCGCCGTAGGCCAGGGCGGCGTTGAGGCCCGCCGCAGGGGCGTCGGGCAGGCAGAACGCGCCGAGCTGGGACAGTTCCGCGCACACCGTCGGGTCGTCGCAGACCACCACGACGCGGGCGACTGCGCGGCAGGCGAGCGCGGCGGCTACCGTGTCGCGTGCCATGGCCAGGACGAGATCGGGGTGTACGGCCTCCGGCACTGCGCCCCGCAGGCGCGTCTTGGCCGCTCGCAGCGGCTTGACCGGGACCACCGCCACCCAGGCCGCCGCCCGCTCGGGCGCGGCCGGCTGGGTCGTCGACTGGCCGTGGCAGTGCATGAGCCATCCTGACACGGCCACCGGGCGCCCGGCAGTGGCATGATTCGCAGCAGAACCGTGAGGGGAGGGTGAGATGGTGCGGCGGAGGCTCGGCTTCTGGCGGCGTTTCGCCGTCATGACCGTCAAGCCCGCGATCCAGGTGCTGACCCGCCGCACCTGGCGAGGGATGGAACACATCCCGGCCGACGGTGGGGTGATCATCGTCGTGAACCACATCTCCCACGCTGACCCGCTGGCCGTCGCGCACTACATCTACGACTCCGGCCGGTGGCCCTCGTTCCTGGCCAAGTCCAGCCTGTTCGAGGTACCGGTGCTGGGCTACCTGCTGAAGGCCGTCCACCAGATCCCCGTACACCGCGGCACCACCGACGCCGTGAGGGCCCTCGAGGCCGCGCGGGCGGGCGTGCACGCCGGCGAGGCCGTGGTCATCTACCCCGAGGGCACCACGACGCGGGAGCCGGATCTGTGGCCGATGCGCGGCAAGACCGGCGCGGCGCGGCTCTGGCTGGACACCCGCGCGCCGGTCATCCCGATCGTGATGTGGGGGCCCGAGCAGATCTACGACCCGCGGACGAAGAAGCTCAGGCTCTTGCCGCGCGCGAAGGTCACCATCGTCGCCGGTGACCCGCTGGACCTGTCGGCCTGGTCGGGCGCCCAGCCGACGGCCCAGACGCTGAACGAGATCACCGACCACCTCATGCTGCACCTGCGCGACATGCTGGTGGAGATTCGCGGGGGTACGCCGCCGCCGCTCTGGACCCAGAAGCGCCCCGCCCAGCGCTCCGAAGAGCAGACGGCATGAACATTCAGCGCGCGGCCGTCCTCGGGTCCGGCTCCTGGGGCACGGCGTTCGCCAAGGTGCTCGCCGATGCCGGTACCCCCTCCGTCACCGTCTGGTCCCGCCGGCCCGAGCTCGCCGCCGCCATCCGCGACGAGCACCACAACCCGGACTATCTGCCCCAGATGTGGCTCCCGGACGCGGTCACGGCCACCTCCGACGCGCACGAGGCGATCGACGGCGCGGATCTGGTCGTGTTGGCGGTACCGTCGCAGACCCTCCGCACCAATCTCTCGGCCTGGAGCGGCGCCATCCGCTCGGACGCGACGCTCGTGAGCCTCATGAAGGGCATCGAGCTCGACACGCTCAAGCGCATGAGCGAGGTGATCGTCGAGGTCGCCGCGGTGGAGCCGGACCGGGTCGCCGTCGTCACCGGCCCGAACCTGGCGCCGGAGATCGCCGCCGAGCAGATCGCGGGCACCGTGGTGGCCTGCGAGGACATCGGCCGCGCCGAGCTCGTCCAGCGGGCGATCAGCACGCGGTACCTGCGGCCGTACACCAACGACGACGTCGTCGGCTGCGAGCTCGGCGGCGCCGTGAAGAACGCGATCGCCCTGGCCTACGGGATGGCCTCCGCACTCGGGTTCGGCGACAACACCAAGGCGACCCTGATCACGCGCGGCCTGGCGGAGACGGCGCGCCTGGGCGCGGCGCTCGGGGCCAACCCGATGACATTCGCGGGCTTAGCCGGCCTCGGCGACCTCATCGCGACGTGCTCGTCCCCGCTGTCCCGCAACCGTACGTTCGGCGAGCGCCTCGGCCGCGGTGAGACGCTCGAGCAGGCGCAGGCCGCGACCCGCCAGACCGCCGAGGGCGTCAAGAGCTGCAAGTCGATCCGAGACCTCGCGCACAGCGTCGGCGTCGAGATGCCCATCACGGAGCAGGTCGAGCAGGTCTGCCACGAGGGCGTCGACCCGCTGAAGGCCTTGGCGGCGCTGATGGCACGCGAGACGAAGCCGGAGCGTCCGGGCGTACCGTCGACCGGCCAGTGACCGACCGGGGCCTGGACGGCTCCGTGGGACCGGCAATGCGCACCAGCCGTGGCAAAGGCGCCGCGGACGGTGCGTCAGCGCGCGAACGTGTGGCGGCCGGGAAGTCTCGAGGCCGCTTCCGTTCGGTGGCGGCACCGACGCGACCGCGCCGTAGGACCGGCGCGCTGCAGCCTGGCGACGTTGCTTCAGGGCTGCGGGTAGCGGCTCTGCGCCGGGTACGGCGTGGGTGGATCGCCGCGAGCGCGTCCGGGCGGTGACGGCGATGTCGCCTCCGCGCGTTGTGGGCTCGGCTCGGACGCGTGCGGGCGGCGGTGGCGACGATGGCCTTCGGGCCTGGGCGGGCGCGGTGGGAAGTAATCGGATGAAGGGGGACAGCAGCGTGGACGCGAACGGTAGTGGTCCGCTCGGGCGCGGGGATGGGACGCGGGTCGTGCACGCCGGAGTGCCGGCGGCCGTGGCGGGGGAGCCGTTCCTGCCGTCGCCGGTGTTCGGGGCGCCCTACCACCTTGATCCGGTGGCGGGGCCGCAGGCCGGTGTGGACGGGTACGGGCGGTCGGACAACCGGACTTACCGAAGCCTGGAAAAGGCGATCGGGGACCTTGAGGGCGGCGAGTGCGTCGTCTTTGCCTCCGGCATGGCGGCCATCACCGCGGTGCTGCTCGCCACGTTGCGGGCCGGCGACGCCGTGGTGCTGCCCTCCGACGGGTACTACCTCACGCGCGCCTTCGCCGGCGAGCACCTGCCCGGGCGCGGGGTCGAGGTGCGGACGATGCCGACCTCGGGACCGTACCCGGCGCTGGACGACGTGCGGCTGCTGCTGCTCGAGACGCCGTCGAACCCGGGGCTCGACGTCTGTGACATTGCCGACCTCGCCGCGCGGGCGCATGCGGGCGGCGGGCTGGTCGCGGTCGACAACACCACGCCGACGCCGCTCGGGCAGCGGCCGCTCGACCTCGGCGCGGACTTCTCGGTCGCCTCGGCCACCAAGGCGCTGACCGGGCACTCGGACATGCTGCTCGGGTACGTCTGCGCGCGCGACCCGCAGCTGATCGAGACGATCCGCACGTGGCGCGCGCGGACGGGCGGCATTCCCGGCGCGTTCGAGGCGTGGCTCGCGCACCGTTCGCTCGGGACGCTCGACCTGCGTCTGGCCCGGCAGACGGCCAACGCGGCGGCGGTGACGGAGCTGCTGGCCGACCACCCCGCGGTCGCGTCCGTGCGGTGGCCTGGGCGCGCGGGCGACCCCGCCTACGAGGCGGCGGCCCGCCAGATGCGCCGCATCCCGGGCGTCGTGACGTTCGTGCTCGCGGACAAGGGGGCGGTGGACCGCTTCCTGGGCGCGTCCGAGCTGGTGTTCGCCGCGACGTCGTTCGGCGGGCTGCACTCCTCGGCGGACCGGCGGGCCCAGTGGGGCGACGACGCGCCCGAGGGGCTGGTGCGCTTCTCGTGCGGCGTCGAGGACACCGAGGACCTGCTCGCGGACGTGCGCCGGGCGCTGGATGCCGCGCTGAGCTGATTGCCGCCGCGCGGACGCGCCGGACGTTGGGAAGGACAGGGCTCAGCAGTGCAGGTCGCCGGTCGGAGCCGACGGTACCGTCGCCACGATTGTCGGTGAAAGGTTCACCAGCCAGGAGCCGTCGGCCGCCTTCGGGACCACGACGCGCAGCGGTACCTGCCGGTCGATGCTGTGCCAGACCGTCTGCCCGGACTGCTCCTCCGGGTACCAGCACACGTCGGACAGGCCGAGCAGCTGCGCGTCCTGCGGCACCGCCGGTGCCGGGCCGCCGCAGGACAGGAGGATCGCGGGGTCGCCGAACGCCGCGTTCTGTTCGCCGCCGGCCGTCACCTGGCGACGGTGCAGGCCGCCGAGGTCCTGGGGCAGCCGGGCGACCAGCGCACGGCACACCGCGGCCGGGGACGGGTCGAGCTGGGGCGCCTCAGCGCGTACCGCTGAGGAATCCGGCTTTCCAGGAAACCCTCCGAGGCCCCAGAAGGCGACGACGCCGGCCACCAGCGCGATGGGCAGGGCGGCTATGGTCGCGATCCTTGCCGGGCTCGGCCCCGGGCGCGCGGGCGCGTCCGTGCTCATGACAGTCGTGCCACTACAAGTGCACCACCGAGCAGGTGACCGTGCGCGTGATGCCCGGCACCAACTGGACCTTGGACACGATGAGCTGGCCCAGCTCGTCGATGTTGCGGGCCTCGGTGAGGACCACCACGTCGTACGGGCCGGTGACCGCGTCGACGCGCACCACACCGTTGAGGCCCTTAATGGCCGTGGCCACGTCGCGGGCCTTGCCGACCTCTGTTTGGATCAGGATGTATGCCTGTACCACGACACGACTCCCTCCCTGCGCCGTCCGTCCGCTGATCAGGCGTCAACCTACCGCAAGAATGGAAGAGGCAAATCAACCGCCGTGCGTGATCATGCCATGACACGCGGATTCGGCGACACTATCGAGCATCAGGTTGGAGGACGGGTGACCGTAGCAACCGCCGGGGAGTTCGGGCTCATCTCGCGGGTGACGGCTCGGCTCGGGGCGGCGTCGCCCTTGGTACTGCTCGGACCCGGGGACGATGCGGCGATCGTCGCGACCCCGGACGCGCGCGTCGTGGCGAGCACCGACGTGCTCGTCGACGGGCGCCACTTCCGCCGCGACTGGTCCAGCGCGCGCGACGTCGGCCACCGTGCGGCCGCGGCCAACCTCGCCGACATCGCGGCCATGGGGGCCCGCCCCACGGCGTTGCTGGTGGCTTTGTGCGCCCCGGCGGACCTCCAGATCACCTGGGCCGAGGAGCTCGCCGACGGGCTGGCCGCGGAGGCGGCGAAGACCGGCGCGACGGTCGTGGGCGGGGACACGTCGTCGAGCCCGACGCTGACCATCGCGGTGACCGCGCTCGGCGATCTCGAGGGGCGGGCACCAGTGGTGCGCTCGGGCGCGCGTCCGGGCGACGTCGTGGCCGTGGCGGGGCGGATCGGCCACGCCGCGGCGGGGTACACCATCCTCTCCCGCGGCTTCCGCGCGCCGAAGCTGCTCGTCGACGCGCACCGGCGGCCGGACGTCCCGTACCACCTGGGGCCCGTCGCCGCGCGGATGGGCGCTACGTCCATGATCGACATCTCGGACGGCCTGCTGGCCGATCTCGGGCACATCGCGGCGGCCAGCGGGGTCGGCATCGATCTGCGCCGGGACGCGTTCACCGTTCCCGAGGCCATGCACGCCGCCGCGACCGCGCTCGGCGTGGACCCCTCCGGCTGGCTGCTCGCCGGCGGCGACGACCACGCGCTGGCCGCCACCTTCCCGCCCGACGCAGAGCTGGGTGCCGAGTGGCTCGTCGTCGGCTCCGTGATGGCTGCGAGCCTGTTCACGGCGGGTGACAGGGTGACCGTGGACGGTCGCCGGTACACGGGTGGCGCCCCGGGATGGGACCACTTCCGGTAAGGGCCGGTACCCTCTACGCTCGTGACCGAGATCGACATCCGGCTGACCCGCTACGGCTCGCGGGTCGCCACCGAGCTCACCGCGTCCGCGCTCGCCGACTTGAGCGAGCGGTACGGCGGTGAGGGCGATTCCACCCCGATCGAACCCGGCGAGTTCGATCCGCCCGCGGGGGCGTTCCTCGTCGCGTACGTGGACCATGCGCCGGCCGGGTGCGTCGGCTTCCGCACGTTCGTCGAGGACGAGACGACGGCCGAGCTCAAGCGGATGTACGTCGCGCCGCAGTACCGCGGCGTCGGCGTGGCCAAGGCGCTGCTCCTGGCCGTCGAGGACGCGGCGCGCGCGGCCGGGCGGAAGCGGATCTGGCTCGAGACGGGCACGGCGCAGCCGGAGGCGATCGGGCTGTACGAGCGATGCGGGTACGCGCGGATCGAGGACTTCGGCCACTACAAGGGCTACCCCGACGTCCGCTCGTTCGGCCGCGACCTCTAACCACCCTCCGGGCACGACAAAAGGCCCCGTGACGGCGTCACGGGGCCTCTATGGTGCCTGGGTCAGCCCCGGACGACCTTGCCGGCCTTGAGGCAGGAGGTGCAGACCTGCACCTTCCGCGTGGTGCCGCCACCGGCCGGGGTGCGCACCGTCTGAATGTTGGGGTTCCAACGGCGGTTGGTCCGCCGGTGCGAGTGGGACACGTTGTGGCCGAAGCCCGGTCCCTTGCCGCAGACGTCGCACACGCTAGCCACGGGGATCTCCTGGGTTGATTGCAGTCCTGAGCCGGAACGAAGTTCCGGAAACGCCGCCGGCCGGGTGAACGGCGGGCAACCCAGCAAGGTTACCTGATCCGCCCCCGCGACACCCAATCGGCCCTGTCGGCGTCCGCGTCGGTGGGGAATGACCGTCTTCACCGTTAGGCTCTGCCGCGTGCCAGACAGTGTGGACGCCGCCGCCGTCCGCCGGTGGTGTGCCGCCGGCCTGGCCGCGCTGCGGCGCCACCGGGCCGAGATCGACGCGCTCAACGTGTACCCCGTGCCGGACGGCGACACCGGGACGAACCTGGTGCTGACGATGTCCTCAGCGGTCGAGGCCGCCACGGGCGTGACGGCCGCCGAGGTCGTGCGCGGCGCCGCCCGGGGCGCGCTGCTCGGCGCGCGCGGGAACTCCGGAATCATCCTGGCCCAGCTGTTCAAGGGGCTCGCGGCCGGGCTGGAGCGCGCGGGCGCGCAGCCGGTCACCGGCGACGTGCTCGCCGGGGCGCTGGACCATGCGGCGCGCGGGGCCTACGACGCGGTCGCGGAGCCCGTCGAGGGCACCGTCCTGACCGTCGGCGTCGCCGCCGCGAAGGCCGCCGTGGACGCCGCGGCGCGCGGGGGCGTTGTCGCCGTCGCCCGGGCGGCCTCGCAGGGAGCGCGGGAGGCCCTCGCGCGGACGCCCGAGCAGTTGCCGGCGCTGGCCCGGGCCGGGGTCGTTGACGCAGGCGGGCGCGGCCTGGTGGTCCTGCTCGACGCGCTGGTCGCGACCCTGACCGGCGAGGAGCCGCCCGACGATCCAATTACGGCGGCGGTGGTACCCGCTGGAGCGCGCCCGGGCGCGACCGTCGAACGGGAGACCGGGTCGGCCGAGTTCGCTTACGAGGTGCAATATCTGCTCGAGGCGCGCGCGGACGCGGTCGAGACGCTGCGCGGCGCCCTCGCGGGGCTCGGCGACTCGCTCGTGATCGTCGGCGACGAGCCGACCTGGCACGTCCACGTGCACGTCAACGACGTCGGGGCGGCGATCGAGGCCGGCGTCGAGGCGGGGCGCCCAAGCCGGATCACGGTGACCCGCTTCGAGGACCAGATCGCCGGGCGGTCTGCCCGCGCCGAGGCCGCGGCCGTACCGCAGGAACGTGCGGTCGTGGTCGTGTGCAGCGGGCCGGGGCTCGCGGACCTGCTCGAGTCCGAGGGGGCGACGGTGCTGACGGGCAACCCCTCCACGCGCCAGCTCGTGGACGCGATCGTGCGCACAGGCGCGCAGCACGTCGTCGTGCTGCCCAACGACGCGAACGTGCTGGCCGTCGCCGCCGCCGCGGCCGGCGAGGCGCGCGCCGCGGGCGTCCGCGCGGGCGTGGTGCCCACCCGCTCGCCGGTGCAGGCGCTCGCGGCGATGGCCGTGCGCGACCCCGCGCGGCGCTTCGAGGACGACGTGATCGCCATGGCCGAGGCGGCCGCGCGGTGCCGGTCCGCCGAGGTCACCATCGCCGGGCGGGAGGCGCTGACGGTCGCCGGGCGATGCCAGCCGGGCGACGTGCTGGCCATTGTCGACGGCGAAGTGAATCTCATCGGGCAGGATCTGCCACAGACCGCCTGTCTGCTGCTGGACCGGATGCTCACCGGCGGCGGCGAGCTGGTGACGCTGATCGCCGGCCGCGACGCGCCCGAGGGGCTCGGCGCGGCCCTGCGTGCCCACGTGGAGGGCTCGTGGCCGTTCGTGGAGGTCCAGTGCTACGAAGGGGGCCAGCCGCACTACCCACTCCTGGTGGGCGTCGAGTAGAGGAAGCCTGGAGTTGGCCGACATCGACCTGACCACGCCGCTGTCCAAAGTGCTCGGGGGCAACGGCGCGAAGCTGCTCGCCGAGCACCTCGACCTGCACACGGTCGGCGACCTGGTGTACCACTTCCCGCGCCGGTACGAGGAGCGCGGCGAGCACACCGACATCCGGGCGCTGGAGATCGACACCGACGTCACCGTGTTCGGGCAGGTCAAACGCGTGAACGCCCGGCAGTTCGTGCAGCAGCGCGGCAACACCCGGGGCAAGCGGGGCTCGCTCGTCGAGGCGGTCATCGGCGACGACAGCGGTGGCGAGATCAGCGTCACGTTCTTCAACCAGCCGTGGCGGGAGAACCAGCTGCGCCCGGGCCGCTGGGGGCTCTTCTCCGGCAAGGTGGGCCGGTTCAACCAGAAGCTGCAGCTCAACCAGCCCGACTACGTCCTGCTCGACGCGGGCGAGGGCGAGGAGGCGGTCGAGGAGTTCGCCGGAGCGATCATCCCGGTGTACCCCGCGACCGCGCGCGTGCCCACGTGGCGCATCGCCTCGGCCGTGCGCACCGTGCTGGACGTGCTGCCGCCGACGCCCGACCCCGTGCCGTCCACGATGCGCGCGACGCGGCGGCTGAGCTCGCTGGACAAGGCGCTGCGTGAGATCCACCGGCCGGAGTCGCAGCAGTCGCTCGCCATCGCGCGGAGGCGGCTGAAGTGGGACGAGGCGTTCGCGCTCCAGCTGACCCTGGTCCAGCGCAAGAAGCGCGCCGAGGACTGGCCGGCGGTGCCGCGCCCGCGCCGCGCGGACGGGCTGCTCGCCGCCTTCGACGCCGGGCTGCCCTACGAGCTGACCCGCGGCCAGCGCGACGTCGGCGAGGAGATCGCGGCCGACCTGGAGCGCGCCCACCCCATGCACCGCCTGCTGCAGGGCGAGGTCGGCTCCGGCAAGACACTGTGCGCCCTGCGCGCCATGCTGCAGGTCGTCGACGCCGGCGGCCAGGCGGCGATGCTGGCCCCGACCGAGGTGCTGGCCGCCCAGCACCACCGCAACGTCACGGACCTGCTCGGCGCCATGGCCCGGGCCGGCGAGCTCGACGCCGCACCGGAGGCGACCCGGGTCACTCTGCTCACCGGGTCTCTAGGCGCGGCCGCGCGACGGAAGGTTCTGGAAGACCTCCGCAGCGGTACCGCGGGCATCGTCGTCGGCACCCACGCGCTGCTCTACGAGGGCGTCGACTTCGCCGACCTCGGCCTCGTCGTCGTCGACGAGCAGCACCGCTTCGGCGTCGAGCAGCGCGACGCTCTGCGCACCAAGGCCGACCAGCCGCCGCACGTGCTCGTCATGACGGCGACCCCGATCCCGCGCACGGTCGCGATGACCGTCTTCGGTGACCTGGAGACCTCGGTACTCAGCCAGCTGCCGCGCGGACGCTCGCCGATCGCCTCGCATGTCGTACCCGTCACCGAGAAGCCCGCGTTCCTGGACCGTGGCTGGCGGCGGCTGCGCGAGGAGGTGGCGAAGGGGCACCAGGCGTACATCGTGTGCCCGCGCATCGGCGACGCCGCCAAGTCCGACGGCGAGGACGTGCCGCCCGCCGGGGACGACGGGCGCCGGCCGCCGGTCGCGGTGCTGGACGTCGCGCCGCAGCTGGAGGAGGGGCCGCTGCACGGCCTGCGCATCGGAATCCTGCACGGGCGCCTGCCGGCCGAGGAGAAGGACACCGTCATGCGTACCTTCTCCGAGGGCCGCCTCGACGTCCTCGTCGCCACCACCGTCATCGAGGTCGGGGTGGACGTGCCGAACTCGACGATGATGATGATTCTCGACGCCGACCGCTTCGGCGTCTCCCAGCTGCACCAGCTGCGCGGACGCGTCGGCCGGGGCAGCGCGCCCGGCCTGTGCCTCCTGGTCACCGAGTCCGGGGACGGCACGCCCGCGCGGACGCGCCTGGACGCGGTCGCCTCCACCACGGACGGCTTCAAGCTCGCCGAGCTCGACCTGGAGCAGCGCCGCGAGGGCGACGTGCTCGGGGCCTCGCAGTCGGGGCATCGCTCGCACCTGCGCCTGCTCTCGTTGCTGCGCGACGCGGAGCTGATCGGGGAGGCACGCGCGGAGGCGACTGAGCTGATCGCGGAGGATCGGGAGCTGGAGCGGCATCCGGCCCTGGCGGCGACCATCGCGCGGCTGGTGGACGAGGAGCGGGCCGAGTACCTCGAAAAGGGGTGACGCGACTCACACCCCGACGTCCTCGCGGTGATCGCGGCGCGCGGTCGCGCGGCGATGGCCAACCGAGCCGACGTCGCGGCGTCGTGGTCGTTGCGACGCGCGGTCGCGTGGCTTTGGCCTACCGAGCCGATGTCGCGGCGCAGTGGCCGTTGCGCCGCGCGGTCGCGTGGCCGCGTGGCGTACGTCGCCTGGTGCTGCCGTGCTGGTGCCCCGGGAGCGTCGCGTGGTGTACGTCACCGCTTAATCTGGATCGTGTGACGCGGATCGTGGCCGGGGTGCTCGGTGGGCGCCGGCTGACGGTGCCGGCCGGACAGGGCACACGCCCCACCTCGGACCGGGTGCGCGAGGCGCTGTTCAGCAGCCTCGACAATCTGGTCGACCTCGACGGGGCGCGCTTTGCCGATCTCTACGCGGGCTCGGGCGCGGTCGGGCTGGAAGCCTGCTCCCGCGGGGCCGCCCACGTGCTGCTCGCCGAGGCCGACGCCAAGGCGGCCCGCATCATCCGCGGCAACATCGCGGCGCTCGGGGTGGCGGGACGCGTGCGCCTGGTGACGGACAAGGTCGAGCGCCTGCTCGCGGGGGAGTCGGACGGGGCCTACGACGCGGTGTTCATCGACCCGCCGTACGCGGTGGCCGACGACCGCGTCCGCGCGGTGCTCGAGGCGCTCGCGGAGCGCTGGCTCGCCCCGGACGCAGTCGTGGTGGTCGAGCGGTCCAGCCGTGGAGCGCCGATGGCGTGGCCCGATGGGCTGCGCGCGGTCGCGGAGCGGCGGTACGGAGAGACGACGCTGTGGTACGCCCAGCGTGATCCGGACGACTCGGGCACGAGGTAGCCAGGCAGGGGTCGGTGGCTGCGCGCGGGCGCGGCGGGCGCACCCCAGGGCCGCGCCGGCGCGATCAGAACGGAGCCGGACGCAACGCAACCGTTCCAGGCGCGAGGACTCCGTACGCGGGCCGCATTCGGGCGGCCACGATCACGAAGCCGTGATCAGGCGATCGACGTGGCGAAGCGATGTCTCCGCGGGTTTGCCACGCGCGGGCGCGGTGGGGACCGCTCGGCGGTTGGCTGAGTCAAGGCAATCGCGGCGGACGAGCCGAGCGAGCGCGCGGGTGCGGGAGTTGATCGCTGATGGCCTGGTCGGGCGCGGTGCGCTGGGTGGGGCGACCGGGCGGCACTGTGGTGCGGCCGACGCGAGCAGGATGGCTCGCGCACGAGTTAAGCGAACCTTTGGTACGGTCCCCGCTCATGAGGCTTGGGCTGGTGCAATGAGGCGCGCGGTCTGTCCGGGTTCGTTCGATCCGGTCACCAACGGGCACCTGGACATCGTGGGTCGGGCATCGCAGATGTTCGATGAGGTTGTCGTTGCGGTACTGATCAATCAGAGCAAGGCGGGGTTGTTCACGGTCGACGAGCGGCTGGAGATGCTCGCGGCGGTGTCCGCGCCGTACGCCAACGTCCGGGTCGACGCCTTTCAGGGGCTGCTGGTCGACTTCTGCCACTCCAACGACATCGGCGCGATCGTCAAGGGCGTGCGTGTGGCCGGCGACTTCGACTACGAGCTGCAGATGGCGCAGATGAACTACGGCCTCGGCGGCATCGAGACGCTGTTCATGCCGACCAACCCGAAGTACTCCTTCGTCTCGTCGAGCCTCATCAAAGAGGTCGCCAAGTGGGGCGGCGACGTTTCGCCACATGTACCCGATCTCGTGGCGAATCGCCTGCGTGAACGGTTCGCCTCGGCGCGAAAGTAAGTGCAACACCCGAGTGGCGATGGAGCGGCTTGGGGGTCCGGGCCGCATGATGGTTACGTCGTTCGACGTTGGAACAGGAGTGACCGCAGGTGGATCCGCTCGAGAGCATCGACCAGATCATTGCGCTGGTCGAGGGTGCGCGGTCGGCGCCGATGTCGCGGAGCAACTTCGTGTTCGACCGCGCCGACATGATCAATCTGCTCGACCAGCTGCGTGCCGACCTGCCCGGTGAGCTGCGGCGCGCCAGTGCACTGCTCGACGAGCGCGACAAGATCGTCGACGCGGGACGGCGCGAGGCGGAGCGGATCATCGCCGAGGCCGAGGCCGAGCACACGCGCCTCGTGTCGATCAACGAGATCGTGGTCTCGGCCGAGCACGAGGCGTCGCGGATGATCAACGAGGCCCGCGCGGAGACGCAGCGGCTGCGCGACGAGGTCGACGACTACGTCGATACGGCGCTGGCCAACTTCGAGCAGTTCCTCACCCGGTCGCTGGCCTCGATCGAGCGCGGGCGTGACAAGATGCACGCGCTCCGGGAGATCGGTTCGTTCACCCCGTCCGGTGAGGACGACCGGCCGCTGCCGTTCTGACGGGCGCGGTACTGTTAGAGCCGATTCGACGGAAGATCTGCCGCTCGGGTACCCTAGTCCGTCGGCCCTGCCTGGCCGGAGTCTGAAAGATGCCACATCAACCACAGCACCCGCACCTGGATCCCCGGTCGCCGCTGGTCCTCGAGACTAGAGACCTCCCACGCCGACCGGGTGCTCTGCATGCGGTACAGCGGAAGGTGCCGGCGCCCAAGGACCTCGGCCTGGAGCTGATCGGCGTGCCCCATGGCGCCGAACTCGATCTCCAGCTACGGATGGAGTCGGTGTCCGAAGGCGTACTCGTCTCCGGCATCGTCACCGCCCCACTGGCGGGCGAGTGCGGGCGCTGCTTACGCCCGATCAGTGACACGCTGGACGTCCCGCTCCAAGAGTTCTATGCCTACGAGCACAGCACCACGGACGAGACGACCGACGAGGACGAAGTCGGACGGCTGCAGGGCGACCTGATCGACCTGGAGCCGGCACTGCGGGACTCGGTGGTGCTCTCCCTGGCCGCCAACCCCGTGTGCCGTGAAGACTGCCCAGGTCTGTGCCCCGAGTGCGGGGTGCCGATCGACGAACTGCCCGCGGGTCACACCCACGAGCAGGTCGACCCGCGCTGGGCCGCCCTGTCCCAGATCAAGACGTCAGAGGAGTAAGGTCCCGTGGCCGTTCCAAAGCGGAAGATGTCGCGCAGCAACACCCGGTCGCGCCGGAGCCAGTGGAAAGCCGTCGCGGTTTCCACCCAGCCGTGCCCGCAGTGCCGCTCGCCCAAGCTGCCTCACGCGGCGTGCTCGGTCTGCGGCACGTACAACGGCCGTCAGGTCATCGAGGTCTGATTACCGGATCCGGGTGACGCGATCCGACCGATCGCCGCACGGCGGGCAGCCCCCGTCCGGTGTCGCGCGGATCGCCGTCGACCTCCTCGGCGGGGACGGGGCTCCCGCCGTCGTGGTTGACGGCGCTCTGCGCGCATGCAGCGCCGATCCAGACCTCCACCTTCTCCTTGTCGGACCACAAGAAGTGGCCGACGAGGTCATTGGCGCGCTCCCGGTCGCTGACCGCGAGCGCGTCAGTGTCATCGTCGTCGACGCCGCCATCGGCATGGCCGAGTCCCCGCTGCGCAACATCCGGCGCTCCACGTCGGTGCGCGCGGCCGCGGAGGCGGTCTACACCGGCCGCGCGGACGCGATGGTCTCCGCGGGCTCCAGCGGCGCCGCCGTCGCCGCGTCCGCGCATGTGCTCGGCCGCCTGCGTGGCGTGCGCCGGCCCGGGCTCGCCGCCCAGTTGCCCACCGAGCACGGGCCTGTGCTCCTGCTCGACGTCGGGGTGACCCTCGACGCGACGATGCTGGAGCTCGTCCAGCACGCCGTCCTCGGTACCGCGTACGCCTCCGTCGCCCTGGGCATCGCGCGCCCGCGCGTCGGGCTGCTGTCCATCGGCAGTGAGCCGGGCAAGGGCGACCGCCTGCGCCGGTCGGTGTCGATCGCGCTGTCGGACATTCCGCTGCCCGCGGGCGGGCGCTACGTGGGTCTCGTTGAAGGTTTCGATGTACCGCGCGGAGGCCCTGCCGACGTCATCGTGACCGACGGCTTCACCGGAAACGTCCTGCTCAAGGGCATCGAGGGGGCGATGGCCGCGGCTCGCGTGGCCTTCGCCGCGCCGGAACCTGCCCCGTACGCGCCCGCACAGCGCTCGGACGCGTCCGCGCCCGATTCCCACGACGCATCCGCATTCGATCCCCGCCGAGACCACGACGCGTCCGCGCGACGTGGCGACGGCGCGGACATGGGCCACGACGCGTCCGCGCCCACGAGCACGTCCCGGGGCGGGAAAGCCGCACCTGAGGCGGCGCGCGGGAGCGGGGAAGCTGCGCCTGAGGGTAGGTCCGCGGGCGGGGGTGCCGTACCCGACGCCAGGCCCGGGGGCGGGAGAGCCGCGCCCGTGGGCACGTCCAGGGCCGGAGCAGTCGCACCAGAGGACCTGCACGGGGGCGGGGGAGCCGCACCTGTGGGCACGTCCGGGGCCGGAGCAGTCGCACCCGAGGACCTGCACGGGGGCGGGGGAGCCGCGCCTGTGGGCACGCGCGGGGGCGGGGGAGCCGCGCCTGTGGGCACGTCCGGGGGCGGGGGAGCCGCGCCTGTGGGCACGTCCGGGGGCGGGGGAGCCGCACCCCGGGGCGCGGTCGCGCGGCATGAGGCCGCAGCCGTGCTCCTCGGCGTGGCCGGCGACGTCGTCGTCTGCCACGGCTCAGCCGGCGGCGCGGAGATCGCCGACGGTATCGCCCTCGCCGCACGTCTACACCGTTACCGCATCACCCCTGCGGTCGCGGGACTCGCCGATGATCTGCTGACCGAACTCTCCTCGGCCGGCGGGCTCACCATCCGTGACGCACTGGGAGAGCGCTCGTGAAGAACCAGAACAGCCTCGAGGCCGCCTTCGGTGTCGAGTTCGACCCGGACATGCTCAAGCGGGCGCTGACGCACCGCTCGTACGCGTACGAGAACGGCGGCCTGCCCACCAACGAGCGGCTCGAGTTCCTCGGCGACGCCGTGCTCGGGGTGGTCATCACGACCGCCCTGTTCCAGAACCACCCGACGCTCGCCGAGGGTCAGCTCGCGAAGCTGCGCGCCAGCGTCGTGAACATGCGCGCCCTCGCGGAGGTCGCGCGGCGGCTCGGGCCCGGAGGTATCGGGCCGTTCCTGCTGCTCGGCCGCGGCGAGGAGGCGACGGGCGGCCGCGACAAGGCCAGCATCCTCGCCGACACGCTGGAGGCGCTGATCGGCGCCATCTACCTGCAGCACGGCCTGGACATGACCGCGCAGGTGATCCACAAGCTGTTCGACGGGCTGATGGCCGAGGCGGCGATGCGCGGGGCCGGCCTGGACTGGAAGACCAGCCTGCAGGAGCTGACCGCCGGGCGTGGGCTGGGGGTGCCCGAGTACCGCATCGACGAGGAGGGGCCCGACCACGCCAAGCGGTTCACCGCATGGGTGATCGTCGCGGGGAAGCGCTACGGCGGCTCGCAGGGCGGCAGCAAGAAGGAGGCCGAGCAGCGCGCGGCCGAGGCGGCCTGGCGCGAGCTGTCGGGTGTCCAGCCGGAGTCCGCCGCCTACAGCGTCCTGGAGGCGGCCGAGTCCACCAAGACCGAGCCCGGCAGAGCCGAGTCCAGCAAGGCCGAGTCCAATAAGGCCGAGCCCGGCAAGGCCCGGGACGCCGGCAACGGCAAGACCGCCAAGCCACGCGCGGACGCGGACACCAGCAAGCAGAGCACCGACCTGGGCAAGCGGGGCGCGGACGCGCCCAAGCAGGACGCGGGTCTGACCAAGCAGCATCCGGACAGGCACGAAACGACCAGCACCACGCACGCGGACATCACCGAGACCGACACCGCCGAGGAACCGCGCCCCGATGACGACGATGACGCCGGTCAATGAGATCACCCAGCGCGCCCGCACCACGCTCATCGCATTTCCGTTGGGCATCTATGCGCTGAGCCGCCTCGTGCAGCTGGCGCTGCTGTGGTGGATGTCGCCCGACGACAAGATCCGTGACCGCCTGCTCGCTTGGGACGGCGGGCACTTCGTGCGCGTTGCCGAGGAGGGCTACCCGTCCGGGTACACGTACGACGGCGCAGGCCACCTGACCGGCAACGGCCTGGCGTTCTTCCCCGGGTACCCGATGATGGTCCGCCTCGTGCACCTGGTCACGCGCCTGGACTACGGCACCGCCGCGATCACGGTGTCGTGGCTGGCCGGCGGGGTCGCGGCCGTGCTGCTGTGCGCGCTCGGCACGAGGCTGTACGACGAGCGGGTGGGCCTGGCCCTCACCGCGCTGTTCTGTCTGCAGCCCATGTCGATGGCGCTGTCGATGGGGTACTCCGAGGCGCTGTTCACGGCCCTGGTCGTCGCCATGCTGCTCTTCGCGCACCGGGGCGACTGGATTCTTGCCGGCATCCTGGGGCTCGCCGCCGGTTTGAGCCGGCCCACGGGCGCGGCCGCGGCGATCGCCCTGGCCGTAGCCGCGGCAATGGCGATCGTCAAAGAGCGCCGCGCGGCGGCCGTCGATGAGCGTGGCGTGGCGGCCGTCGATGAGCGTCGCGCGGGGGCCGTCGAAGAACGCCGCGCGGGGGCCGTCGAAGAACGCCGCGCGGGGGCCGGCAAAGAGCGCCGCGCGGGGGCCGTTGAGGATCGCCCCACGGCGACGGGCGACGCGGCGGAGCCGAGAGGCACAGGAGGTACACCCGCGGGGGTCTGGAAACCGATCCTGGGCGCCGTAATCGCCCTCGCGGGCGTGCCGGCCTATCTGCTGTGGGTCGGGCTGCGTGTGGGCGATCTGGGCGCATGGTTCGACATCCAGACGGCCGGCTGGGGCACAACGTTCGACTACGGCTCCTCGACCCTGACCTTCCTGCGCGACGCGTTCAAGGCCGGCGACGGCTGGATCCAGGTCAGCATCGCGTGGATGCTCGTCGGCGTCGTGATCCTGGCCGTCGTCGCGCTGGTGCGGCGGGTGTGGCCGCCGCTGGCCGTGTACGGCGTCCTGGTCCTGGTCCTGGTGCTCGGCCAGGCCGGGTACTACCACTCCAAGCCGCGCCTGCTCGTGCCCGCGCTGCTGATCCTGGTGCCGCCCGCCGTCGCGCTCGGACGCGCGCGGCCGCGCACCGCGGCGCTAGTCTTGGCGGCCTGCGGTGCGTTCGGGCTGTGGTACGGCTCGTACCTGATCACCGTCTGGCACTACGCGATCTAGAGGGATTCCATGCCTGAGCTGCCCGAGGTCGAGACCGTCCGGCGTGGCCTCGACAAGTGGGTGTCCGGCCGGCGCATCGCCACGGTCGAGGTGCTGCACCCGCGCGCGATCCGCCGCCACCTGCCCGGCGCCGAGCACTTCGCGGGCGTCCTCGCGGGCCGGCGCGTGGGCGCGGTGATGCGCCGCGGCAAGTATCTCTGGATGCCCCTGGACGACGAGGACGCCCTGGTCGGCCACCTCGGCATGTCCGGGCAGCTGCTGATGCAGCCCGTCGACGCCGCGGCGGAGATCCACCTGCGGGTGCGGGTCGCCTTCGACGACGACGGGCCGGAGCTGCGCTTCGTCGACCAGCGCACGTTCGGCGGCCTGAACGTCTCGCTGGGCGGCGCCGTGCTCCCGGGCGAGCTGGCGCACATCGCGCTCGACCCGGTCGACCCGCTCTTCGTCGACGACCTGTTCGTGGAGCGGCTGCGCAAACGGCACACCGAGGTCAAACGCGCGCTGCTGGACCAGACGCTGATCTCCGGCGTGGGCAACATCTACGCGGACGAGGCGCTGTGGCGGGCCCGGCTGCACGGCGCGCGCGACACGTCGCAGCTGTCGCGGCCCGTCGCCCGCCGCCTCCTCGGCCACGTCCGCGACGTGCTCAACGAGGCCATCGGGCAGGGCGGGACGAGCTTCGACTCGCTGTACGTCAACGTCAACGGCGAGAGCGGGTACTTCGAACGCTCCCTGAACGCCTACGGCCGCGAGGGCCTGCCCTGCAACCGGTGCGGCAGCCCGATCCGCCGGGAGGCGTTCATGAACCGGTCCTCATACTCCTGCCCGCGCTGCCAGCCGCGGCCCCGTCTCGCACCACGCTGAGCGCGCGGTAGGGGCGCGGGCGCCGCGGGGCCGGGGTCGGCCGGTCGCGCTCGGCCCCGAGCTCGGCCAGGCTGGGCACGAGGCCGCACCAGGCGGGCAGGTCCGCGTACGGGTCGGGCGCGCCCAGGTCGGTGACGAGCCCGAAGCCGGCCCCGCGGCTGACCTGCAGGTGAGCGGCCTCGTCGAGCTTCCGGGGCGGCACGGCGTGCACCAGGTGCCCGTCGCCCGGGCGCGCGCCCTCGCCCGACCAGCGCCGGTACTCCCGCCAGCTGCCGTCGAACACGCATACGGGCAGCCCGAGCTCGCGGTACGCCTCGTCCGGCGGCTCGCCCGGGTTCAGCACCACCTCGGGCAGGTCGGCGCGGGCGGCGGACTGCGCGACGACAGCGACCGGGCCGATCGCGTAGGGGCTCACGGGCGTGTGGTCGAGGAACACGCCGCGCACCGGGTACCCGCTCCAGCGGTACACGTCCGCGCGGATCTGCGCGACCGGGCGCGTGCCGTAGTCGATGTCGACGTAGCCGAGCAGCCGGACGCCCGCCGCGGCCAGGCGGCTCATGGCCGTGGTCCACAGCGGGTCGCGGCCGCTGCCGGGCCCGCCCGCGACGTCGACGACGACGGTGAACGCCTGACCGTGGCTCGCGACGATCTCCCATGCGTATGGCCGGGCCAGCGGATGCGCCCGCAGTGGCAGGAGCGTCGGAACCCGGTCCACGACCGGACTAACGATGCTGGGCCCCCTCAAGCACGGCCCGTGTCCACGGTCCAGTAGGGCGTGCGGCCGCGCATGGCGGCCCCGACACCGATCGATGTGGTGTCGCAGTCGAGCAGCGTGTCCTTCGCGTTGTCGTCGCGCAGCCAGTGCTTGACGACGTCGCCCGCGTCGCCGCCCTTGGCGGTCAGCTCGTCGGCGAACCCGCCGCTGAAGCCGGCCGCGTTGACCCGGTCCTGCGGGCTGCTGCCGTCGCTGCCCCTGGTGTCGGTGAAGTCCTTGGCCGCCATGTCCGCCGCGTGCCCCCGCGCGGCGCTGCGCAGCTTCGTGTCGACCTGTACGGCCTCGCACCGCTTCTTGCGCCGCTCGCTGTTGATCAGCTGCACGACGCGGTCCTCGTAGCCGGCGTTGAAGTTCGCGGCCACGAGGGTCGTCTGGGCCGTCGTCGGCGTCTCGGTGGTGGGCGCGGGCGCGCTGCTGGTGTCGGCAGCGCTCGGAGGCGCCACGTCGGGCGGCGGAGCGGCGGCGTGCGGGGTCGAGGAGTCGCCGCCGCCGGCGAGCGCCGGAATGATCACGGCGCCCAGGCCGAAGACAATGAGCACAGCGGTGACGATCGCGGCTATCCCGGTGGGCCCGAGTCTCGCAGTGAGACCCGTCATCGCACTCTCCCGGTCCCGTCGTCCCCAGATTTCCCAGACATGACGCTACTTTGCGGTGGCGCCGCGGGGCAACCGGTGGCACACTGCCACGATCGGCGCGGCGTGTGGATCACGCACCCGGGTGAGTGAGAACACCCTGGCCAGGACGTTTGGCGTGCCTCTGCGCTTGACTAAGTCGCCCCCCGGACGGAACATAGAGGGGTCGCCAGTCGCGCCCAATTATGCCCTTGTGCTTCGGTCGCGGGTGCTGGGCGCGCGTTTGCCGGAATCGACCGGCTGCGCTTAACAAGGAGACGATATGGCTAAGGCCCTCTACGGCCACGTAGGCAGCGCGCCCGACCGGCGCCTCGTCGACGAGGTCACCCAACTGCGCGCCAAGGTTCGGGCGCTCGAGTTCGAGGTTGTTCGGCTCCGCGCCGAAAACGACCGGCTCGCCGCGGCGGCGTCGGAGGCGGACCACCTGGTCCGGCTCGCCGAGCCGGCGATGGCCTGAAGATTTCAGGTCACCGCAGCCTGCGCAGAACTGCACAGTAAACCCGCGCGCCGACATCCTCTGGGTCTCGGCGCGCAGTCATGTAACGACCCGGTCGTCCCGTTGGTTACTCAAGGGGTCAGAGTGGGCGCTGTGTCCACGACACGCGCATTATGGTGTGCGGTACTGCAGGGAAGGGTAGTGTCCCGGCGGTAGCCTGCCCGGTAACACACCTCGACCACCGTGGAGATCCGTGCACCTCAAGACCCTGACGGCCAAGGGCTTCAAGTCCTTCGCGTCGACCACCACGCTGAAGCTCGAGCCGGGCATCACCTGTGTCGTCGGGCCGAACGGCTCCGGCAAGTCCAACGTGGTGGACGCCATTTCCTGGGTGCTCGGTGAGCAGGGCGCGAAGGCGCTGCGCGGCGGAAAGATGGAAGACGTAATTTTCGCCGGTACCGCGAGCCGCGCCCCCTTGGGACGCGCCGAGGTCACCCTCACGATCGACAACAACGACGGTGCGCTGCCGATCGACTACACCGAGGTGTCGATCACCCGCCGGATGTTCCGTTCGGGTGAAAGCGAGTACGAGATCAACGGCAACTCCTGCCGCCTGCTCGACATCCAGGAGCTGCTGTCCGACTCCGGCATCGGCCGCGAGATGCACGTGATCGTCGGTCAGAACCGCCTCGACGGCGTGCTGCACGCCCGCCCCGAAGACCGCCGCGCCTTCATCGAGGAGGCCGCCGGCGTCCTCAAGCACCGCAAGCGCAAAGAGAAGGCCATCCGCAAGCTCGAGGCGATGGCGGCCAACCTCAACCGCCTCGGTGACCTCACCACCGAGCTGCGCCGCCAGCTCAAGCCGCTCGGGCGCCAGGCCGAGGTCGCCCGGCGCGCCGCCGGCATCCAGGCCGACCTGCGCGACGCCCGGCTGCGACTGCTCGCCGACGACCTGCACACGCTGCGTGAGACCCTCGACCGCGAGATCGCCGACGAGACGGCCCTGCGCGCGCGCCGCGAGGAGGTCGAGGCCGAGGTCGAGTCGATCAACGAGCGCCTCGCCGCCCTCGAGGCCGAGCACGCCGCCGACGCGCCGGTCCTGGCCGAGGCGCAGGACACCTGGTACCAGCTCTCGACGCTGCAGGAGCGGTACCGCTCCCTGCACCAGCTCGCCGCGGAGCGCCACCGCAACCTCGCCGCCGCTCCGGTCGACGAGCGGCCCGGGCGCGACCCCGACCAGCTCACCGCCGAGGCCGACAAGGTCCGCGAGCAGGAGGAAGAGCTGCGCGCCGCGCTGGAGGCCAGCCAGGAGCGCCTCGCCGAGGCCGTCGAGCGCCGCCAGGACCTCGAGCGCCGCCTCGCCTTCGCCGAGAAGGCCATCGTCGCGGCCCACAAGGCCATCGCCGACCGCCGCGAGGGGCTGGCCAAGCTCACCGGTCAGGTCGAGTCCGCGCGCTCCCGCGCGAACGCCGCCGGCGACGAGATCGAGCGCCTCACGGTCCAGTTCGCCGAGGCCGAGGCGCGCGCGGAAGCGGCCCAGGGCCTCTACGACGAGGCTAGCGCGGGCGCCTCGGTGGCCGACAACGCCAACGCCGACCTGGAGATGCGCCACCAGGAGGCGACCCAGGAGCTCGACGCGATCAACAACGAGGTGCGCCAGCACAACGATGCCGAACGCGCCGCCGAGAAGGACGCCGCGCAGTGGAAGGCCCGCGAGGAGGCGCTCGCGATGGGCCTGCGCCGCAAGGACGGCGCCGGCACCCTGCTGGCCCGCTCCGACCGCGTCCCCGGGCTGCTCGGCAGCGTCGCCGCCCTGCTGTCCGTCGAGACCGGACACGAGGCCGCCCTGGCCGCCGCGCTGGGCGCCCTCGCCGACGCCGTCGCGGTGTCCGGTGTGGAGGGCGCGGTCGCGGCCGTCGAGATGCTCAAGCAGGACGACGCCGGCCGGGCCGCACTGATCATCGCGTCCGCGCCCATGCTCGACGCCCCGCCGATCGAGCGGGTGCCGCTGCCCCCGGGCGCGGCCTGGGCCATGGACCTGGTGCGCTTCCCCGACGAGCTGCGCCCGGCGCTGGAGCGCGCCGTCGGCGACGTCGTGTTCGCGCCCGACCTCGCGACCGCGCGCCGCATCGTCTCCTACGCGCCCGCGCTGCGCGCCGTCACGCCCGACGGCGACGTCATCGGCGCCTACGCCGCCGCTGGCGGCTCCGGCAAGCAACCCAGCTTCATCGAGGTGCAGGCGGCCGTCGACGAGGCCCGCCAGCAGAAGGTCGACGCCGAGCGGCGCGTCGCCGAGGCGCGGGAGCTGCTCGCCCTGGCCCGTAACGCGGCCACCTCGGCCAAGCAGGCGGTCGCCGAGACCGCGGCGGCCAAGAAGGAGGCCGACAGCGTCCGCAACGCGGCCGCGCGTCGCCTCGCCGAGCTCGGCGCCGCCGCGAAGTCGGCCCGGGCCGAGGTCGAGCGGCACGCCGCGGCGAAGAACAAGGCGGAGTCGGCCCGCGAGTCCGGCCGCGCCAGCCTCGCCGAGCTCGAGGAGCGCCTGGCCCTGGCCGAGTCCACGCCGGTCGACGACGATCCCTCCACGCACGAGCGCGACGACCTCGCCGACGAGGTGCCGGTCGCGCGCCAGCAGGAGATGGAGGTGCGGCTCGCCGTGCGCACCGCCGAGGAGCGCGTCGGCGCCCTCGCCGGCCGTGCGGACGGGCTGCTGCGCCAGGCCGCCGCCGAACGGGCCGCCCGGGAGCGCGCCGCCGCCCGTAAGGCCACCCGCGCCCGCGGCGCCCGCATCGCCCAGGCCGTCGCCGAGGGCGCCGCGTTCGCCCTGGAACGGCTCGAGGAGTCGATCGCCGAGGCACAGGAGACCCGCGACAGCCTGGCCGCGACGCGCGCCGAGCGCGAGTCGGCCCTGAGCGACGTGCGCGGGCGCGCCAAGCAGTTCACGTCCGAGCTCGACCGGCTCACCAACGCCGTGCACCGCGACGAGGTCGCCCGCGCCGAGCAGCGCATGCGCATCGAGCAGCTCGAGGCCCGCTCCGCCGAGGAGTTCGGGCTCGACGCCGACACCCTCGTCGCCGAGTACGGCCCGCACCTGCCCGTCCCGCCGACCGCGCCCGACGTCGCCGCGGCCGAGGCCGAGCGGCGGCCCGTGCCCGAGCCGGTGCCGTACGACCGCGCCACCCAGGAGAAGCGAGCCGCCAAGGCCGAGCGCGAGCTGAACCTCCTGGGCAAGGTCAACCCGCTGGCGCTGGAGGAGTTCGCGGCGATGGAGGAGCGGTACAAGTTCCTCTCCGACCAGCTCGAGGACCTCAAGGCCACCCGCCGCGACCTGCTCACCGTGGTCAAGGACGTGGACGACCGCATCCTCGAGGTGTTCACCAGCGCGTACCACGACACCGCCCGCGAGTTCGAGCAGGTCTTCTCGGTGCTCTTCCCGGGCGGCGAGGGCCGCCTCGTGCTCACCGACCCCGAGGACATGCTCACCACCGGCATCGAGGTCGAGGCCCGGCCGCCCGGTAAGAAGATCAAGCGCCTGTCGCTGCTCTCCGGCGGCGAGCGGTCGTTGACCGCCGTCGCCCTGCTCTGCGCGATCTTCCGCGCCCGCCCCAGCCCGTTCTACATCATGGACGAGGTCGAGGCCGCCCTGGACGACGTCAACCTGGGCCGCCTCATCACCCTCTTCGAGCAGTTGCGCGAGCGCAGCCA
The DNA here is from genome assembly GCF_040648435.1 of Dactylosporangium sp. NPDC049140. Classification (NCBI taxonomy): domain Bacteria; kingdom Bacillati; phylum Actinomycetota; class Actinomycetes; order Micromonosporales; family Micromonosporaceae; genus Dactylosporangium; species Dactylosporangium sp. NPDC049140. Next base: position 302,580 of record NZ_JBEZDS010000002.1, read on the forward strand.
GCTGATCATCATCACTCACCAGAAGCGCACGATGGAGGTCGCCGACGCCCTCTACGGCGTCACCATGCGATCGGGCGTCACCGAGGTGATCTCGCAGCGCCTGCGGACGGAAGAGGCAGCGTGACTCAACGGCCCACGGCCCTGCTCATCGACTTCGACGGGGTCCTGCGCACGTTCGACCCCTCGACCAATGCCAAGATCGAGCAGCGGTACGGCCTGGAGCCCGGCACGGTTCTCGACATGGCCCTCGAATGGGATCGCCTGCTGCCGGCCATCACGGGCCGCATGACGCGCGCCGAGTGGCTCGCGACCGTCGCCGCCGACCTGGCGCCCCGCGTCGGCGGCCCCGGGCGGGCCGCCGAGCTCATGGCGGAGTGGGAGGTGTACCCGGGCGATGTCGCCACGGACGTCCTCGCCTTCGTCCGCGACGTGCGCGCCGCGGGCCTGCCCGTGTGCCTCGCGACCAACGCGACGATCGAGTTCCACGACGTGCTCGCCTCGTTCGGCCTGACCGGCGAGTTCGACGCGGTCGCGCTCTCGGCCGAGCTGGGCGTGCACAAGCCGGCCAAGGAGTACTTCCAGGCGGCCTGCGCCCTGATCGCCACCCCGCCGCCGCGCTGCCTGCTGGTCGACGACACCGACCGGATGATCCGCGGCGCGCGGGCGGCGGGTCTCTCGGCGTACCGCTACACGCCCGGTGACGACCTCACCTATCCGCGCCGGGCGCTCGGCCTGTAGGCCGGGCCCGTTACCCGCGGTCGAAGGCAGGCGCCGGGCCCCGTAGCCCACGGTCAGATGGCGGCCTCGACCGCCTGGACGACGTCGCCGGCCTTGGGCTCGGTACGCGGCCCGAAGCGAGCGGCGACCGTGCCGTCCGACGCGATGAGGAACTTCTCGAAGTTCCACCGGATGTCGCCAGTGTGCCCCTCGGCATCCGCCACCGGGGTCAGCAGGTCGTAGAGCGGGTGCCGGCCCTCGCCGTTGACCTCGACCTTCTCGGTCATGGGGAACGTCACACCGTAGGTGGTGCTGCAGAACTCGGCGATCTCCTCGGACGTCCCCGGCTCCTGGCCCGCGAACTGGTTGCAGGGCACGCCCAGCACCGAGAACCCGCGGCCCTCGTACTCCTTGTGCAGCGCCTCGAGATCGGCGTACTGCGGCGTCAGCCCGCAGCGGGACGCGACGTTGACCACGAGCACCGGCCGCCCGCGGAACTGCCCGAGATCGAGCGGCTTGCCCTGCAGGTCGGCGATTTCGACGTCGTAAAAGCTCATGCCGGTGATCGTATGCCGGGCGGCGCGGGGCCTACTGTGAAGCGTGACCGGTCATCAGCTCGCCGTGGGCGCCGTGCTGCGCCGCGGCAAGGACGTTCTGCTCATCAGCGACCCGCCGGACTGGGCGCTCCCGGGCGGCGCCGTGGAGCCGGGCGAGCCGGTGCTGGCCAAGGTCAGCCAGGAGGCGGGCTTCGCGTCCGTGCTCGCCGAGCGGCTGCTCTGGGTGGCTCGCTACCCGGCGGGCGGGGTCGAGTACGAGATGCTGGGCTTCGAGGTGACCGGTGTCGGCCCGCACGACGGCTCGGGCGCGTGGGTGCCGCTGGAGGAGGCCGTCGACCGGCTGGGCCGGATGTGGTTCGCCCCGATCCGCGAGCCGGCTGTGGCATATCTCACCGGGCGCGCCCGGGTGGCGACCCACTGGGCCTGGGCGGACCTCAACGAGCCGGCGGTGACGTACCCGCACGTCAGCTCAGCTTGAGCGCGGCCACCTCGCCCAGGGTCTTGTCCGGCCGGGTGCCCTGGATCGCCACGTGCGCCGAGCGCCCCTCCAGCAGCAGCAGCCCGACCGCGTTGCCGAAGTAGGGCCCGGCCGTCTTGCGCCACCGCACCGGCGGCTTGCGCAGCCCCAGTGACCGCGCGACCGAGCGCATCATCCGGGCCGCCGGCGGGTTCCAGCCGAACTTCATGGCGGGCCGGACGAGCTTCGGCATGTCGTTGTGCACCGGCGAGCACGTGAGCTGGTGGACCGCGCTCTCCACCTCGGAGCCCAGGTCGGCCCGCGCGGCGTAGGAGTGATGAACATCACCCGAGAGCACGCTGATCGACGCCGGTGCCGGTGACACGCCGCCATGCCCGGCGCCGATCTGGGCCAGCATCGCGCTCAGCGCCTCGAAGGAGCGCCCGAACGCCGCCCAGTGCTCGAGGTCCACCGCCTGGCGCAGCTTCTCCCCGAATCGGCCCACCCAGCCGCGCGGCGACTCGGCCAGCCGCTCGGTCGCGGCCTCGAGGTGGTGGATGGCCGGCGGCAGCAGCCACGGCAGCGAGGAGCCGATCACCAGGTGGTCGTAGTCGCCCGGGAGCTGCTTGGCGAACCAGGCCCACTCGCTGTCGGGCAGCATCGCGCGCTTGCCCTGCTCGAGCTCGCGGGCGGCGCGGTTGTCGAGCACAACGAGGCGGGTGCGGTCGATGTCGAGGACGTAGCTCCACCGGTACGCCGCCGCGCGGTCGCGGTCGGCGCGCGTGCCGAAGTCGTCGAGGATCTCGGTCGCGTCGCCCGTCGAGCTCACGGCCGCGTAGACGGGGCACTCGGCCAGCGCGCTCGGGGCCAGGTTGCCCATGTGCTGGTACACCCAGTACGACGCGAGCCCCGCCTGGATGCGCTGCGGCCACCAGCTGAGCCCGGCCATCTGCTCGCGCCAGCGCTGCGACGTGTTCCAGTCGTCGATGATCTCGTGGTCGTCGAAGATCATCACGCTGGGGACGGTCGAGAGCAGCCAGCGGATCTCGGGGTCGCCCCAGGAGTCGAGATAGAGCTTCGTGTACTCGTGGAAGTCCACCACCTGCGTCGTGGGCGCGTCCGCGCGGCGCTGCCGCCGGCGCCGCTTGAGCCAGCGCTGGATCTTCTCTGGGGTCTCATCGGCGTACACCTGGTCGCCGAGCAACACCAGGAGGTCGGGCCACTCGGTGGGCGCGTCCGAGCGGATGGACTCGATCAGCCGCGCCGAGTAGGCGTCGAGCGCGTCCGGGGGGTACCGCGTGACGCTGAGCGGACTCGCCTCGCGGCACGAACCGAAAACCAGCCGCACGGGCGCCCCCGCCGGACGGGTGCGGATCACCGGGGGCGGGCACTGGTCGTCGGGCGCCGGCCACACCTCGACGCCGTCGATGCGCACGCGGTACGACGTGACCGCGTCCGGCGGCAGCCCGTCCACCACGACCAGCGCGTAGTGGTGCCCGTGCACGCTGAACGTCCGGGCCGCCCCGCCCGCGGGCGCGGCGTCCACCTCCACGGTCGCCGGTCGCGCGGTTTCCACCCAGACCGTCGCCCGGTCGCCCTCGACGCGCCGCAGCACCGGGCCGAGCACCAGCGGGCCGCGGTCGTGGTCGAGCTCGGTTTCGGACATGACGATGCGACCTCCGGGCCTACTTGGGGTGAGGCGGTGTGCAACCCGAATGATCCTGCTCGGCCGGTCTCGGCGCCACTGCAGGCCCCCGGGCACCGCGTCTGGGAGGATTCGAGCCATGGAGTCGTACATCGTCTTCGGCCTGGTGCTGCTAGTCGTCATGATCGGGGCCACCCTTGCGCTGATCGCGCCCCGTTTCCGCAAGCCTCCGACGCTGCCCCCAGCCCCGCCGGAGGTCAAGCCGGAGATCGAGCGGAAGGAGCAGCCCGAGCCCCCGACGGTGATCGAGGCCCCCGCGCCCGCGCCCGTCGTCGTCGAGGAGCCGCCGGCCGCACCCCCGGCGCCGGAGATCGAGACGCCCGAGCCGACGGCCGGCCGCCTCGTGCGCCTCCGCGCGCGCCTGAGCCGCTCGCAGAACGTCTTCGGCAAGGGCCTGCTCGCCCTGCTCGCCCGCGACAAGCTCGACGACGACACCTGGGAGGAGATCGAGGAGACGCTGATCGGCGCCGACGTCGGCGTCCAGGCGACCACCGACATCGTCGCCAAGCTGCGCGAGCGGGCCCGCATCCACGGCACCGCCACCGCGTCCGACCTGCGCGGCATGCTCGCCGACGAGCTCGTCGCGGCCCTGCAGCCGGAGATGGACCGCTCCCTGGCCGCGACCCCGCGCGACGGGCGCCCCGCGGTGCTGCTCGTCGTCGGCGTCAACGGCGCGGGCAAGACCACCACCTGCGGCAAGATCGCCCGGGTGCTTGTCGCCGACGGGCACACGGTGGTCCTCGGCGCCGCCGACACCTTCCGCGCGGCCGCGTCCGAGCAGCTGGCCACGTGGGCCGGGCGGGTCGGCGCCGACGTCGTGCGCGGCCCCGAAGGGGCGGATCCCGCCTCGGTGGCGTTCGATGCGGTCAAACGGGGTATTGACGCGGGTGTGGACACGGTGCTGATCGACACGGCCGGTCGGCTGCAGAACAAGGTCGGCCTGATGGACGAGCTCGGCAAGGTCAAGCGGGTCGTGGAGAAGCACGGGCCGGTGGACGAGACGCTGCTCATCCTCGACGCCACGACGGGGCAGAACGGTCTCGAGCAGGCGCGGGTGTTCACCGAGGTGGTGGACGTCACCGGCGTCGTACTGACCAAGCTCGACGGCACGGCCAAGGGCGGCATCGTGATTGCGGTACAGCGCAAACTGGGCATTCCGGTGAAGCTGGTCGGTCTCGGGGAGGGCCCCGATGACCTTGCTCCGTTCGATGCCCGACAGTTCGTCGACGCCCTCATTGGCGCGGACGCGTAACCTCGGACGGTACGTTGAGACGGTAAGGCCCGGCCGCGTGCTTCCGGCGGCCGGCAGACGGCAGTACAGCTCGGTTCCCCCCGGTCAGGTCAGGCGAAGGACGAAGACGTGACGCAGCAGGAGATCCCGCTCCACGGTGGGAACACCTCCGTCGTGGTGCGCTCGGGCGACACCGTGCGCCGCAACGCGGGCCCGTGGACGCCCGCGGTGCACGCGCTGCTGCGCCACCTGGAGTACGTCGGGTTCACCGGCGCACCGCGCGCCTTCGGCATCGACGAACGCGGCCGCGAGGTGCTGCAGTACCTCGAGGGTGAGTGCGGCGAGTACCCGCTGGCCCCGCACTGGGTGACCGACGAGGCGATGGTCACCGTCGCGACCATGCTGCGCATGTTCCACGACGCCCAGGCGGGCTTCCGGCCGCCCCCGAGCGCGGTCTGGCGCTCGTTCGGCCCCCCGCCGCCGGACACCGAGGTCATCTGCCACCACGACGCGGCGCCCCACAACGTCATCTGGCGCCCGGACGGCACGCTGTCGCTCATCGACTTCGACCTGGCCTCGCCCGGGGCGCGGATCTACGACGTCGCGTACGCGGCGTGGACCTGGGTGCCGCTGTTCTCCGACCGGGACTCCTACACGCTGGGCTGGAAGCGCCCGAACCGCCCGCGCCGGCTGCGCATGTTCGCCGACGCCTACGGGCTGACGCCGCGCGACCGTCATCGCCTCGTGCGCGTCATTCGGAAACGCATCGTCGATCACATCGAGGGCATTCGACGCATGGCGGCCGCCGGCGACCCCGCTTTCGTGCGCATCGTGCACAAGGGGCATCTCCGGCGTCCGGTGCGTGACCTGCGGCTCATCGATTACGAGCGACACACGCTGGAGTACGCGCTCCGCTAGTACGTCTCCGTTGTGTGAGCCTTTCTTCACACGCTGGAAACATGACGTGACGCGGTAGAAACCGCGCAGCGCCGGTGCGCGAAACGTGAGCCCGACAAGCTCTCGCGCAACCGGCTGGAGGGCAACGCTGCCTCGAAGGTCGGGAGGGAGGATCTCGACTACCAGGAGGCCCGCGTGCCTGAAGCGACCATTAATCCGGGCCACACCGCGTGGCTACTCGTTTCGACCGCTCTGGTGCTGCTGATGACGCCGGCCCTGGCCCTGTTCTACGGGGGCCTGAACCGCAATAAAGGCGTCCTCAATATGATGATGATGAGCTTCTCGACAATCGGGCTCGTCAGCATCCTGTGGCTGTTCTACGGCTTCAGCGCATCGTTCGGCGCCGACAGCGCCGGGGGCCTCTTCGGCGACCTCGGCCAGTACTTCGGCAGCAAGACCTACATCGACCAGATGTGGCTCGCGACCACGGACAACCCCAGCGGTAACGGAATCCCGACGTACGTCTTCATGGTCTTCCAGATGACGTTCGCGGTGATCACCGTCGCGCTGATCAGCGGCGCCATCTCCGACCGCGCGAAGTTCGGCGGCTGGCTGCTGTTCGCGTTCGGCTGGGCCACCCTTGTTTACTTCCCGGTCGCGCACAACGTCTGGGGCGGCGGCTGGATCTACCAGCACCTGCACCCGCTCGACTTCGCCGGTGGTACCGCCGTCCACATCAACGCCGGCGCGGCCGCCCTCGGTGTCGCTCTTGTCCTCGGCAAGCGCATCGGCTGGCCGCGGGAGAGCATGAAGCCGCACAACGTGCCCTTCGTCGCCCTCGGCGCCGGCCTGCTGTGGTTCGGCTGGTTCGGCTTCAACGCCGGCTCCGAGCTGACGGTCGACGGCGTCACCGGCCTCGCGTTCGTCAACACCCAGGTCGCCACCGCCGCCGCCCTGCTCGGCTGGGTCATCGTCGAGTGGATTCGCGACCGCAAGCCCACCCTCGTCGGCGCCTCGTCCGGCGCGGTCGCGGGCCTCGTCGCGATCACCCCCGCCTGTGGCTTCATCGACTCGTGGGCGGCCGTGCTCCTCGGCCTCGTCGCGGGCATCGTCTGCGCCCTGGCGGTCAGCCTGAAGTACCGCTTCGGCTTCGACGACTCGCTCGACGTGGTCGGCGTCCACTTCGTCGGCGGGTGGATCGGCTCGCTGTGGATCGGCCTCTTCGCCAACGACAAGCTCAACTCGTACATCAGTGACCCGGCGCTCGGTGGCGCCAAGAACGGCCTGTTCATGGGCGGTGGCGTCCACCAGCTCGGCGCGCAGGCCGGTGCGAGCGCTATGGTCACGGTCTACTCGTTCGCCGTCGCCTTCATCCTCGCCTTCGTCATCCAGAAGACGATCGGCTTCCGGGTGAGCACCGAGGCCGAGGTCGAGGGCATCGACATCGCCGAGCACGCGGAGAGCGCCTACGACACGACGCCGAACAGCGGCGGCAGCGCCGGAGCGTTCGCCCTGGCGGGCGTCGGTACAAGCAAGACCCCTGCGTCGGCGGCGGAAGCCCCGGCGTCGGAATCGGTAGCCGGTTAGCGTCGAGGGATGTCGGAGGGAATGGGCATGAAGCTGGTGACCGCGGTCATCAAGCCGTATCAGCTCGACGCGGTGAAAGAGGCGCTCCACGCGCTCGGCGTGGCGGGCCTCACCGTGAGCGAGGTCCAGGGCTACGGCCGTCAGAAGGGCCACACCGAGGTCTACCGCGGTGCGGAGTACACGGTGGAGTTCGTCCCCAAGATCCGGGTCGAGATCGTCACCGACGAGCTCGACTTCGAGAAGGTCGTGGACGCCATCGTCACCGCCGCCCGCACCGGCAAGATCGGTGACGGCAAGGTGTGGGTCACCTCGGTCGACGAGGTGGTCCGGGTCCGCACCGGCGAGCGCGGGCTCGACGCGCTCTGAGCCGCTGCTGATCTCTATCCTCATCACATGACACATCCGTCGGCGCCCGTTCCGGTCCTTTCCACCGGGGCGGGCGCCGACGCGCGTGCCGAGCGCTCGGACGCGATCGACGAGTGGCTCGGAGAGCTCTTTTCAAAAGCCGGAGGTTGTACCTCCGGTGCCTCCCTCGTCGCCGTCGGTGGCCTGGGCCGACGCGAGTGTGCCCCGCGCAGCGACCTCGACCTGGTGCTGCTGCACCCGGGCGGGCCGGGGGACGAGGCGGCGGCCGACGAGCTCGGGCGCGTCATCTGGTACCAGATCTGGGACGCCAAGTTCGCCCTGGACCACTCCACGCGCAGCCCGGCTCAGGCGCTCGCCGTGGCCCGCGAGGACCTCAAGGCGGCCCTCGGCCTGCTCGACGCCCGCCTCGTCGCGGGCGACGCCCAGATCCTCACCGCACTGCACGCCGACGCCGTCGCCCAGTGGCGCCGGGAGGCCCGCCATCTGCTGCCCGGCCTGCGCACCCTCACCCAGGACCGCTGGAAGGCCCACGGCGAGCTGGCGTTCCTCCTCGAAGGCGACGTCAAGGAGTCGCGCGGAGGCCTGCGGGACTTCGGGGTCCTGCGCGGCATCGGCTTCGCCGGGGTCGCCGACGGCCCCCGCCCCGCCGTCCGCGGCGCCCACCGCACCCTCCTCGACGTCCGCGACGCCCTGCACACCGTGCGTGGACGCCGCGTCGACCGCCTCCTCGCGCAGGATCGCGACGAGGTCGCCGAGATGCTCGGCTACGGCGACCGCGACGACGTCCTGCGCCGCATCGCCGAGTCCGCCCGTACCATCGCGTACGCCAGCGACGACGCCTGGCGCGCCGTGGAGCGCTGGGCCGCCCCGAGCACCCGCGGCCACGCCGAACGACGCCCCCTCGCCCGCGACGTGGTCGAGCAGCGCGGCGAGGTCGTCCTGGCCCGCGCCGCCGTGACCCCGCGGCCGGACCCGGCCCTGCCCCTGCGCGTCGCCGCGGCCGCCGCCCGCGCCGACCTGCCCATCTCGCACGCCACCCTGGAGTGGCTCGGCGGCTTCGCCGGCCCCATGCCCCGCCCTTGGCCCGCTCCCGCGCGCGACGCCCTGCTCACCCTGCTGGGCAGCGGCCCGGCGATGATCTCGGTGTGGGAGGCCTGCGACCGGTACGGCCTCGTCGTCAACTGGCTGCCCGAGTGGGCACGGGTGCGCAGCCTGCCGCAGCACAACCCGGTCCACCTGTTCACCGTCGACCGCCACCTGGTCGAGACCGCCCGCCAGGCCGCACGGCTCACCCGCGACGTCGATCGCCCCGACCTGCTCGTGCTCTGCGGCCTGCTGCACGACATCGGCAAGGGCCTGCCCGGCGACCACAGCATCGTCGGCGCGCCCATCGCCGCGGCCGTGGCCGGCCGCCTCGGCCTCAGCGCCGCCGACGTCGCCCAGGTGGAGAAGGTGGTGCGCCTCCACCTGCTCATCCCCGACACGGCCACCCGCCGCGACCTGTCCGACCCGCAGACCATCGCGACCGTCGCCGGCGCCGTGGGCGAGGCCTCCACGCTGTCGCTCCTGCACGCCCTCGCCCGCGCGGACGCGGTGGCGACCGGCCCCGCGGCCTGGTCGGACTGGAAGGGCCGGCTCATCGCCGAGCTCGTCCGCCACGTCGAGCGCGCGCTGGACACCGGCGTCGTCGCACCGCCGCCCTCGCCGGTCGCCGGGCTCGCGGTGCCGGCGAAGCTGCCGGCGGTACACCTGGAGACCGACTCGGTGTCGGTGACCGCCCACGACCGTCGTGGCCTGCTCGCGGCCGTGGCCGGCTGCCTCTCCCTGCATCGCCTCGACGTCGTGACCGCCGACACCGCGACCGTGGACGGCCTCGCGCGGATGGTCTGTGCGGTGCAGCCCCGCTACGGCGGCGAGATCGACCGCGACGCCGTCGTCTCCGACCTGCGCCGCGCCGTGACCGGCGACCTGCCGGTGGCCGAACGCCTGGCGGCCCGCGAGCGCTCGTCCCGCCGCGGCACCGCGACCGCGCCCCCGCGCGTGGTGTGGCAGCCGACGTCGGCGGCGACGGACGCCACCGTGCTGGAGCTGCGCGCCACGGACACGCCGGGGCTGCTGTTCCGGGTGGCGAGCGCGCTGGGCGACATCGGCGCCGACGTGCGCTCGACGCGCATCTCCACCCTGGGCGGCGAGGTGGTGGACGCCTTCTACCTGGAGGGCGAGTGGGACGCGGCCGCGCGGCTGCGTGTGGAGGCGGCGGTGCTGAAGGCCGCGACCCCCTCCTGATGCCTCGCCCGCGCTCCGGCGGTCGGCTTTCTAGCGTTTCGTCCGATTTGCGGACGGCGTGGCGCGCGTCGTCGCGGGTCGCGCCGCACTGTCCGCGGTCGCGTACCCTTCAAGGGACTCCTACACCGAGGACGGATCTGTCGTGTTTGACACCCTGAGTGACCGGCTTTCCGGCATCTTCTCGAAGCTGCGGAGCAAGGGACGGCTCACCGACGCCGACGTCGACGCGACCGCGCGGGAGATCCGCCTGGCGCTGCTCGAGGCCGACGTCGCGCTGCCCGTGGTCAAGTCCTTCATCGCGCGGCTCAAGGAGCGGGCGCGGGGCGCGGAGGTGTCACAGGCGCTCAACCCGGCCCAGCAGGTCATCAAGATCGTCCACGAGGAGCTCGTGGCGACGCTCGGTGGCGAGGCGCGCCGGCTGCAGTTCGCCAAGAACCCGCCGACCGTGATCATGCTCGCCGGTCTGCAGGGCTCCGGTAAGACGACCCTCGCCGGCAAGCTCGCCCGCTGGCTCAAAGGCCAGGGCCACCAGCCGCTGCTCGTCGCCGCCGACCTCCAGCGCCCCAACGCCGTCAACCAGCTGCAGGTGCTCGGCGGCCGCGCCGGCGTCGAGGTGTACGCGCCCGAGCCCGGCAACGGCGTCGGCAACCCCGTCCAGGTCGCCCGCGACTCCATGGAGCACGCGAAGCGCCAGATGCGCGACATCGTGATCGTCGACACCGCCGGCCGCCTCGGCATCGACGCCGAGATGATGCAGCAGGCCGCCGACATCCGCGATGCCGTCGACCCCGACGAGGTCCTGTTCGTCATCGACGCCATGGTCGGCCAGGACGCGGTCACCACCGCCGAGGCCTTCCGCGACGGCGTCGGCATCACCGGCGTCGTGCTCTCCAAGCTCGACGGCGACGCGCGCGGTGGCGCCGCGCTCTCCGTCCGCCACGTCACCGGCCAGCCGATCATGTTCGCGTCCACCGGCGAGAAGCTCGAGGACTTCGACGTCTTCCACCCCGACCGGATGGCCTCGCGCATCCTCGGCATGGGCGACGTGCTCACTCTCATCGAGCAGGCGGAGAGCGCCTTCGCCGACGACGAGAAGGAGCGGATGGCCGCCAAGCTCATGGGCGGCGAGGACTTCACGCTTGAGGACTTCCTGGAGCAGCTGCAGGCGGTGCGCCGCATGGGCCCGATCGCCAACGTGCTGGCCATGATGCCGGGCATGAACCAGATGAAGGACCAGCTGGCCGAGATCGACGACAAACACTTCGACCGGGTCACGGCGATCATCCGCTCGATGACCCCGAAGGAGCGCACCAACCCGAAGATCCTCAACGCCTCCCGCCGCGTGCGCATCGCCAACGGCTCGGGCGTCTCGGTCACCGACGTCAACCAGCTGCTCACCCGCTTCGCCGACGCGCAGAAGATGATGAAGCAGATGGGCGGCATGATGGGCCTGCCCGGAGGCCGCCGCAAGGCGACCAAGTCGCCGAAGAACAAGCGCAAGGGCACCAAGGGCGGCAACGCCGGTGGCGGCATGCGCCAGCCCCGCATCGGCGGCGGCATGCCGCAGCTGCCGCCGGGCTTCGACCCCGCCGCGATGGACCCCAACGCCGCGGGCATGCCCCCGGGCTTCCGCCTTCCGAAGATCGACTTCTCGAAGCTGCAGAAGCGTGACAAGGACTCCTGACGCCCAGCCCACCGAAGAAGGCGCGCTAACCGTTCGACCGGCAGCGGAGCGGTCCCTGACGCCTGCGCCGGCCTCGAGCACCGCGCCTGAGTTTGGCACCGGCACCCGCACCGGCACCGGCAGTGCGTCCGCGCGGGGTGCCGGCGGCGTGTCCGAGGCGAGCGTCAGCGGCGCGTCCGCGCGGGGAGCAGAGACCGGTCCGGCGCTGCATGTGCGGGGGACGCTGCTGCCCTCCGGCGAGCGCCGCGACCTCTGGCTGGTCGGCGACCGCGTGACGTTCTCGCCGGTCGCCGGGGCACTCACGGTCGCCGACGAGGGGTACATCCTGCCCGGCCTCGTGGACGCCCACTGTCACCTCGGCATCCAGCCCGGCGGCCGGCCCTCCGACGGCGTAGACCAGGCGCGGTCGCTCGCCGTCGTGGACCGCGACGCGGGCGTCCTTGCGATTCGCGACGCCGGGTCTCCGATCCCGTATGCCTCCCTGGACGACGACCCCGACACGCCCCGCCTGGTGCGCGCCGGGCGGCACGTGGCGCCCCCGAAGCGGTACCTGCGCGACATCGGGGTCGAGGTCGGCGAGGCGGACCTGCCCGGCGAGATCACCCGCCAGGCCGGCCTCGGCAACGGCTGGGTCAAGCTCGTCGGCGACTGGATCGACCGCGGCGTCGGCGACCTTGCGCCCGCGTGGGACGTCGCCGCGATGGCCGGCGCGATCGAGGCCGCCCACACCGCGGGCGCGCGGGTCGCGGTCCACACCTTCGCCGAGGAGTCCGTAGCTGCCCTGGTCCGCGCGGGCGTGGACTCCGTCGAGCACGGCACCGGCCTGAACGAGTCGGACATCGACGAGATGGCCAGCCGCGGTACGGCCCTGGTCCCCACGATGATCAACATCGCCACGTTCGGCGGGATCGCGGCTCAGGCGGAGGACAAGTTCCCGGCGTACGCCCGCCACATGCTCGCCCTGCGCGACCGCTTCCCGTCGATCGTGCGCGCCGCCCACGAGGCAGGCGTCCCGATCTACGTAGGCAGCGACGCGGGCGGCGGCATCGAGCACGGCCTGGCCGCCGAGGAGATGCTCCTGCTGCACCGCGAGGCGGGCCTGTCGGCCGAGGCCGTCCTGCGCGCGGGCTCGTGGGGCGCCCGCGCGTGGCTGGGCTTCCCGGGCCTGATCGAGGGCGGCCTGGCCGACCTGGTCGTGTACGCCGAGGACCCCCGCACCGACCTCACCACCCTGCTCCGCCCCCGCCGCATCGTCCTGCGCGGCCGCGTAGTCCGCTGACCTTTCGCTTGCCGCACCGCGGTCGCCTGCACCACGCGCCCGCGCGTCCCGACGCCGCGCCTCCTCGCTTCCGTCGTTCCACGCGTCCTCTCGCCTCGGGCCCTCGCGCTGCCCGTCCACGCCGGTGGCCGATACGGGGCCGCCCCCGACGGCCTCGCGCGAGTCCGTGCGTCCGCGTGGCGGGATGCCGAGGCGTCGGCCGCCGCATC
>NZ_JBEZDS010000002.1:315651-356152 GCF_040648435.1 Dactylosporangium sp. NPDC049140
ATCCGCGCGCGGAGGCTGGACGTGGGTCGCCGCGTTCGTGAAAGGCGGGGCGTGGGCCGCCGTGTCCGCGATGGGCTGGTCGTGCGCTGGTGCGTCTGTGTGGCGGGATGCCGAGGCGTCGGCCGCCGCATCCGCGCGCGGAGGCTGGACGTGGGTCGCCGCGTTCGTGAAAGGCGGGGCGTGGGCCGCCGTGTCCGCGATGGGCTGGTCGTGCGCTGGTGCGTCCGCGTGGCGGGATGCCGAGGCGTCGGCCGCCGCATCCGCGCGCGGAAGGCTCGACGTGGACCGGCGTGTCCTCGCGGCGGATGCCGGGGCACCCGTCGGCCGGCGTGTCGGCGCGGCGGGAGGCCGGACGTGCGTCGGCGCGCGCGGTGAGCTGCCACGGCGATGTGCGGAGCGGGGCTCGGGAGCGCGGCCCGATACAATTGGCGCGTGCCGCTGCGTCCCGGAAGACCGATCCTGCACCGGCATTTCACCCGCGACACCCTGGTCTGGGCACCGTTGACGCGCGTGGTCTCCGATAACGAGCAGGGCACCCGCCTCTGGCTCGCCACCGGCAGTCCCGTGATCCGGCAGGTCAGTGAGGACGGCGCGGGGCCGCGCGGGATGCCGTTCGCGCAGTGGCTCGAGGAGCCGAAGAAGATCATCCAGGACGTGTACCGCGGGCCGAGCACGTTGAAGTTTCATCCGCGCGGGGCCGCGTACTCGGTGTGGTGGCTGTTCGATCCCGAGCTGCGCTTCCGCGCGTGGTACGTAAACCTCGAAGAGCCCTCGGTGACGTGGGACGACGGCGCGGTCGCGGGGATCGACCTCACCGACCAGGACCTCGACATGTGGGTCTGGCCCGACCGGCGATGGGGCTGGAAGGACGAGGACGAGCTCGAGGAGCGGCTGGCTTACCCGGACGCGTACTGGGTGAGCGACCCCGACGCCGTGTGGGCCCAAGGCCGCGCGGTCGTGCCCGCGATCGAGGCGGGGGAGTGGCCGTTCGACGGCACGTGGACCGACTTCCGGCCGCCGGACGAGTGGACCGTCCCGGAGCCCGTGACCGAGGGCTGGGACCGGCCCCGGCAGCGCGCGTGATCGCCTCGCCGCACGTCCGTGCGCGGGCAGGTGTCACCGGACCCCGCGCGACGCGCGGCTTATCTAGGGAGCACGGTTGAGCGTCGTCTTCACGCCCGGCCAGGTGGTTATGCATCGCAACGTTCGCCGTGGGCGGATCGGGTGGGTCCGGCCCGCGCGCGTCGTGTCCGACGACGAGCGCGGGCTGCTGCTGTGGGTCGCGCGGCACACGCCGGTCGTCAACGAGGTGTCCGGGGACGGGCGCGGGATGCGGACGATGCCGTTCACCGAGTACGTCACGCTCGGGACGTCGCTGAAGCACGGCACCTGGGGCGGGCCCGGCGTGCTCAAGCTGCACCGCCCCGGCGACCTCGCGCACTCGGTGTGGTGGTTCCGCAACGACGCGGGCGAGTTCACCGGGTGGTACGTCAACCTGGAGCGCCCGGCGATCCGCTGGAGCGACCCGGGCGGCGCGTCCGGGGTCGACGTGACCGACGAGGACCTGGACATCCTCGTCGCGCCCGACCGGAGCTGGGAGTGGAAGGACGAGGAGGAGTTCCTCGAGCGGCTCGCCCTCCCGGAGCACTACTGGGTGGCGGACGAGGCGGCGGTACGCGAGGAAGGCCTCCGCGTCGTCAAGGAGATCAAGGCCGGCGACTTCCCCTTCGACGGCACCTGGACGGACTTCAAGCCGCCGGCCGAGTGGGAGGTGCCCGGCCTCGAACCCGGCTGGGACCGCCCGCCGCTGCGCTGAGCGAGTCGGACCGACGCGTCCGCGCGTGTGGCTGTCCGAGTGCCGGGTGGCGGCGGAGGTGAAAAGCCGACCGCGTGGGTGGTACCGACGAAAAAGCGTGAAAAGGGAAAAAGTCCTCGCGAGGCAGGGGAGGATCGGCATTCACGGGGTCGTTTTTGCGCACGGTAGCGGGTCTGGCACAATGGTCTGCTGGTATCCGGTGTGCGTCGAGCCCTCTAACCCGGCGTAGTGCCAGTCCAACAGAGCAGCCGACGGCACCATCCCCACGGTGTCCGGGCGGTCGCTCGGCTTCCAACAGATCCAGGAGCGAGCAACCAAGTGGCCGTCAAGATCCGGCTCCTGCGGATGGGCAAGATCCGCAACCCGCAGTACCGCATCGTCATCGCCGACTCGCGCACCAAGCGTGATGGTCGGGCGATCGAGTTCGTCGGGCTGTACCACCCGAAGGAGGAGCCCTCGCGCATCGAGGTCAACTCCGACCGTGTCCAGCACTGGCTCTCCGTCGGCGCGCAGCCGAGCGAGGCCGTGCGGGCCATCCTGTCCAAGACCGGCGACTGGCAGAAGTTCAAGGGTCTGCCGGCCCCGGCCGAACCGCTGAAGGTCGCCGCCGCGGCGCCCGACCGCAAGGCCGCCTACGAGGCCGAGGCGCAGGCCGCCGCCGGTCTCGCCGACGCGCCGAAGGCGAAGAAGACCGCCGAACCGAAGAAGAAGGCCGAGGCCGAGGCTCCGGCTGCGCAGGCGGAGGAGCAGTCCGGTGCCGGCGCCGGCGCGGAGGCCTGACGTGCTGCGCCCGGCGCTCGAGCACCTGGTCAAGGGCATCGTCGACAATCCTGACGATGTCCGCGTGCGGATGGTCGACTCCCGTCGCGGTCAGCGGCTGGAGGTCCGGGTCAACCCGGAGGACCTCGGCACGGTGATCGGGCGCGGTGGTCGCACGGCCAAGGCGCTGCGGCAGGTCATCATGTCGATCGGCGGCCGCGGCGTGCGCGTCGAGATCGTCGACGCGTACTGACCGCATGCTGCTCGTCGTCGGTCAGATCTTCCGCGCGCACGGCGTCCGCGGCGAGGTCGTCGTAGACCTGCGCACGGACGCGCCGGCTGAGCGTTTCGCCGTCGGGTCGGTCCTCGCGACCGACTCGACGGCGGTGCGGCATCTGCAGACCGTGCCTCCGGGCGCGTGGCAGCCTCCGCCGACGCTCACCATCGAATCGGTACGCCCGCACCAGGGTCGCCTCCTGGTGGTTTTCGAGGGCATCTACGACCGCAACCTCGCCGAGGACATGCGCGGCGTCCTGCTGTGCGTGGACAGCGCCACGATCCCGGCCAGCGACGACCCGGACGAGTTCAACGACCACGAGCTGATCGGCCTCGACATCGTCGACGCCGCGGGGGAAAGCGTCGGCAAGCTGCTGCGCGTCGACCACGCGCCCGCGCACGACCTGCTCGTCGTGGAGCTCACCGACGGGCGTACCGGCCTCGTGCCGTTCGTGCGCGAGATCGTCCCCGAGGTCGACGTGCCCGGGCGGCGCATCGTGATCACCCCGCCGGAAGGCCTGTTCGACCTATGAGGGTCGACGTCGTCACGATCTTTCCGGAGTACCTCGCGCCGCTCGAGCTGTCCCTGATCGGCAAGGCGCGTGCGAACGGGACGCTGCGGCTGGCGGTACACGATCTGCGGAAATGGACGCATGACGTGCATCGCACCGTGGACGACACGCCGTACGGCGGCGGCCCCGGCATGGTGATGCGGCCCGAGCCGTGGGGCCAGGCCCTGGACGCGCTGGCCGGCCCCGAGACCCACCTGATCGTCCCGAGCCCGGCCGGCGCCCCGTTCACCCAGGCGACCGCGCGTGCTCTTGCGGGCGACGAGCACCTGATGTTCGCGTGCGGCCGGTACGAGGGCATCGACCAGCGCGTCTTCGACCACGCCGCCGCGCGGATGCGGGTGAGCGAGGTCTCCCTCGGCGACTACGTGCTCTTCGGCGGCGAGGTCGCGGTCCTCGTCGTGCTCGAGGCGATCACGCGGCTGCTCCCGGGCGTGCTGGGCAACGCCGACTCGCTGCTGGAGGAGTCGCACGCCGACGGCGTCCTGGAGGCGCCGATGTACACGAAGCCGCCGAGTTGGCGCGGCCTGGACGTGCCCGAGATCCTGCGCTCGGGTGATCACGGTCGCATCGCGCGGTGGCGGCGCGAGCAGGCGATCCAGCGCACCGCCGAGCGCCGCCCGGACCTCATCGCTGCGCTCGAACGGCGTGATCAAGGAGCCTGATTTCAGGTTCGGCACGTCGATGTGGCAAAGTAGTGAGGTTGCCGCGGCCTTACGCGTCCGGCAGCCATGATCACAAACCCTCGCGCGCCGCGGAGATCGGGCGTGCCTTGAGTGACGAGGAACAGCCGCGATGAACACGCTGGACGCGCTGGACGCACAGTCGCAGCGGACCGATATCCCGAGCTTCCGCGCCGGCGACACCGTCAAGGTGCACGCCCGGGTCGTCGAGGGCAACCGGTCCCGGGTCCAGGTCTTCCAGGGCGTCGTGATCCGTCGCCAGGGTGCCGGCCTGCGGGAGACCTTCTCCGTCCGGAAGGTGAGCTTCGGCGTCGGCGTCGAGCGCACCTACCCGGTCAACAGCCCGGCCGTCGACCGGATCGAGGTCGTGACGCGCGGCGACGTGCGCCGCGCGAAGCTCTACTACCTGCGCGACCTGCGGGGCAAGAAGGCCAAGATCAAGGAGAAGCGCGAGACCAAGGTCAGCAGCTGACCTTCTGCGTTTCGCCGGATCACCGACGGGGAGGGGCGCGGTGCGCACCCTCCCTGCGTCGTGTCCGGGATCGGGTCTTTCGGTCATCTGGAGCCGGTCTCCCCAAAGTGGTCTTGTGCATCTAGGCTGACGCCGATGGCAAGTGACCCCTACGGCCGCGATGGTTACGACGATCGTGCCGACGACCAGTACCCGCACGACCGCCGCCTGGACCAGGCGGACGGCCGGCGCGGGCAGCCGCCGCAACCCTTCGGCGGCGTCAGCTACCCAGGTCACGACTACTGGTCGACCCAGGGGCGCCCGGACGCCGAAGAGGGGCCGCGCGCCTATGACGGCGGCTGGAGCCGCGACGACCGCAACGCCTCCGGGCGCGGCGAGGCGCCGCCCGGCCGTGACGTGGTGCCCGGTCGTCGTGACGTGGTGCCCGGTCGCGATCCTGCGCCGGGCCGCGGTGGCTACCAGCGCGACGACGAATGGGGCGCGACCGGCACCGGCCGGGGCGACTGGGGTCGCGAGCCGGAGCGCGGCTGGAGCCGCGACAGTGACCGCGGCGGGAGCCGCGACGACTGGAACCGCGAGCGCTCCTGGGACGACGACCCGTACGGCTCCCGGCGCGGCCAGTGGGACCGCGACGAGCCGCCGATGGTGCGCGACCGCGCGTTCGAGCGCGAGAACGGCTATGACGCGGCCGGATACGACGATTCGCGGGAACGTCGCGAGCGAGAGCGCGCGGATCGGTACGAACGCAGCTATGACCGTGGCGAGCGCTCCACGGGCTCGGGTTCCCGCCCGCGCCGTGAGGCGTCCAGCGAGGACGACTCCGTCTCCACCTGGCGCAGCAAGGTCCGCCGCAAGCGCAAGAATATGCCGTTGTGGCAGGAGCTGCCGCTGCTGCTGATCGTGGCGTTCTGCCTGGCGGTGCTCATCCGCACGTTCCTGGTGCAGGCGTTCTTCATCCCGTCGGGCTCGATGGAGGAGACCCTCCTCGTCGGCGACCGGGTGCTGGTCAACAAGGTGCTGTACGACGTGCGGGAGCCCGAGCGCGGCGAGGTCGTCGTGTTCACCGGGCCCGACACCTGGGCGCCGGAGAACCAGGTCGACAAGGACGCCGGCTTCTTCGCCGAGCTCGGCCGCACCGTCGGGGACCTCGTCGGGTTCTCCCAACCGGGTGAGAAAGACTTCATCAAACGGGTGATCGGCCTGCCCGGCGACACCGTCGCCTGCTGCGACGTCGACGGGCGCGTCACGGTCAACGGCTATCCACTGGATGAGTCGGCGTACCTCTACGACAACTCGCCGCTGGACGCCGCCCCGAACCCGAGGCAGTGCACGGCGCGCCGGTTCGGCCCGATCAAGGTTCAGGCCGGGCAGATGTTCGTGATGGGCGACCACCGCGGCGTCTCCCAGGACTCGCGCTGCCAGGGTCAGGTGCCGATCGACAACGTGATCGGCCGCGCCTTCGTGATCCTCTGGCCGAGCAGCCGATGGGGCTGGCTACCCGTGCCCGATACGTTCAAGAATGTCCCGAAACCGGTGGCTCTTCCCGCGCCTGGACCACATGTGACGCGTGAGCACAATGCGCCGTTGGTCCCGGATATGGTACTTGTGCCGATCGCTGTCTCGGCTTCGCTTTCGACCCGATCGGCGCGTCAGGAGCGGTTGAGGCGTCGCCAATGGTGACGAGCACGTACCCTTCAGGGCGTGATTGACGAGCAAACCAAAAAGCCCAGTAGCTTCTGGCGAGAACTGCCGGTGTTGCTGGGCGTGGCGATCATCGTCGCCGTCGTCGTACGCGCCTTCGTCCTGCAGACGTTCTACATCCCGTCCGAGTCGATGGAGAACACGCTGCTCATCAAGGACCGCGTGCTCGTCAACAAACTGGTGTACGACTTCCGCTCCCCGCATCGCGGCGAGGTCATCGTCTTCACCGCACCCGACTCCTGGCGCAACGACCCGTCCGAAGAGGACTTCATCAAGCGGGTCATCGCCGTCGGCGGCGACCACGTCATGTGCTGCGACGACAAGCAGCGCATCACGGTCAACGGCACGCCGCTGGACGAGACCTACATCTACGCCAACGCCGACGGGCTGCAGGACCTCCCGAGCGAGGAACAGTTCGACGTCACGGTGCCCAAGGACCGCCTGTGGGTGATGGGCGACCACCGGTCCCGATCGGGCGACTCGCGGTACAACTTCATCCGCACGAAAGATCCCAACCAGGCCACGATCCCCGAGGACGCCGTGATCGGCCGCGCCTTCGTGGTCTTCTGGCCCTTCAACCGGGCGAAGTGGCTCAGCGTGCCCGACACCTTCGACAAGGTGCCGGATCCGACGTCCAGATGATTGCGTCGTAGTCTCGTCGGTATGACGGAGGCCGCGGCAGACATCGACCGCCGGGCGGCGCGGGTGCTGTTACTCGACCCGTCCGGGCGTGTCCTGCTGCTGCGCGGATGCGACCCGGCCCGCCCCGAGCACCGCTACTGGTTCACCGTCGGCGGCGGCTTGGAGGCGGGGGAGTCGCTCGCCGAGGCGGCCGTCCGCGAGGTCTACGAGGAGACCGGCCTGCGCATCACCGCGGCGGACCTGGTCGGGCCCGTCCGCACGGATCAGGTCCAGTTTCCTTTCGATGGCCGTTGGTACTCGCAGGAGCAGACGTTCTTCGTGGTGCGCGCGGAGGCCTTCACGGCGGATCTCTCCCACCTCGCCGACTACGAGATCACCAGCGTCGACGACACCCGGTGGTGGTCCGCGGACGAGCTTGCCGCTACGTCGCAGCGTTTCTACCCGCAGGACCTGGCGGCACTGCTGCGGGAGGTGGCCTGAGCATGCTGGCGCCTCCGCGCACCGTCGTACATCGTGCAGCGGGCCTCTGGGCTCTCGAGCGCGCGCTGCAGCGCCGCGGATTCAACCGCGTCGCCGGCGCCGACGAGGCGGGTCGTGGGGCCTGTGCGGGGCCCCTCGTGGTGGCCGCCGTCATCCTGCCCCAGGGACGCCGCGGTGAGATCGAGGATCTCAACGACTCCAAGCTGCTCACCCCGGCCGCGCGGGAGCGCATCTACGAACAGGTCGTGCGGCGCGCGGAGGCGTGGACCGCGATCGTGATCCCGCCCGGCGACATCGACCGCCGCGGGCTGCACGTGTGCAACCTCGCCGGCATGCGTCGCGCCCTCGCGGGCCTGGCGGTGCGGCCGGAGTACGCGCTCACCGACGGCTTCAAGGTCGACGGCCTCGGCATTCCCGGCCTCGCGGTCTGGAAGGGCGACCAGGTCGCCGCGTGCGTCGCGGCCGCCAGCGTCGTGGCGAAGGTCACGCGGGACCGCATCATGGAGCGACTGCACGAGTCGTACCCGCAGTACGGCTTCGACGAGCACAAAGGCTATTCGACTCCGGTGCACGGCGCGGCTCTCGTGGCCCACGGCCCGTGCCCCGAGCACCGTTTCTCCTACGCGAACGTGGCGGCGGTGGGGCGGCCGGGCTCACGGCGCGGTAACGTCGGCGTGGCGCCCGGCGAGGCCGCACGGGTTCCGGCGCAAGTGGGCGACAATGTGGCTATGGAAGGCGGACCGCGATGAGCGCCGAAGATCTCGAGAAGTATGAAACCGAGATGGAGCTCCAGCTCTACCGGGAGTACCGCGACATCGTCCGTCAGTTCTCCTACGTGGTGGAGACCGAGCGCCGGTTCTACCTGGCCAACCAGGTCGACCTCCACGTGCGCAACTCCGACGGCGAGGTCTACTTCGAGGTCGAGATGCACGACGCCTGGGTCTGGGACATGTACCGGCCTGCCCGCTTCGTGAAGAACGTCCGAGTGATGACCTTCAAGGACGTCAACGTCGAGGAGCTCGAGAAGCCTGACATCTCGCTCCCGGACAACGGCTTCGGTGGCTGATCCTCGTCACACCTCGTAACTCGGCCCGTCACCAAGTGTGCGGGCCGGGTTAATTTTTTGCCCGTTTCGTACCGCCTGGTCCGTGATTGATCCACGGGCTTGTCCACAGGTTTCATGATCGCGTTTGCCTCGGCCGCCGGATTGGACAACGCTCGCGGCCATGTTGAAGAACATGGCTCGTTTCGGTCTCCTCGTCCTTGCCGCCACCGCCATCGCAGCGGCCTCGACGGCCATCGCGGCGGTCTCAGCGGCCCGCTCCAAGCCGGAGCCGGCCACGCCCTCACCGTCGGCCGCTGAGGCCCCGCCGGCGGCCGGTGCAGACTCGGGTGGTCCGTTCACTCAGGCGCGTTCCTGGGCTCCCGCCGGCGTCCCGGCCTGGGGTCCCGTGACCGGGCCGTTCGCGTTCGCCCCCGGCGACGGTGTCTTCCAGGCTCCGCTCGACGGCCCGGTCACCGTGACGAGGGGCTTCGAGCCTCCTTCGGACCGTTACGCCGCCGGCCATCGCGGCGTGGACCTGGCGGGCGTCCCCGGCCAGACGGTACGCAGCGCCGGCGAGGGCACCGTCATCTTCGCCGGCCTGGTGGGCGGACGGCCGGTGGTGAGCGTCGAGCATCCGGGCGGCGTGCGCACCACGTACGAGCCGGTCGCGCCGACGGTGGTGCGCGGGCAGGTGGTCTCGCGGGGGACGCCCTTGGGCACCCTGAGACCGGGCCACCCGAACTGCCCGGTGACGGCCTGCCTGCATTGGGGCCTGAGAACCGACGACAACGTGTACCTGGACCCGCTCACCCTGCTCCGCCCAGCCCAGGTCCGCCTGCTGCCGCTGAACTGACTCGCTCTTCTCCTGTCCCGCTCACCTTCTCAGCCCTCTTCTCGTCTCTGCTTCTCGCCGCTGTACCTGCCTGCTGTTCGCCCCCTCGCCAGGGTGTTCGCCGTCCGCCACTGACCTGCCTAGTCGCGCTCCGCCGCATTCGCCGTGCCACGCGCTCGCACTGAGGCCGTCGCAGGACCGCCGTTTTCGCGAATCCACCACCTGATACCCGGGCCGTCGCTTCCATGCTCTGCGCTTTCGTCGGGCTTCCGCCCCGCCGCGTCCGTGCGTCTTGGGGGGTCGTTCGTTCTCGAGCTGCCGCTGCGCAGCGTCCGTGCGGGTCGTTGGTTGGGTCACCGCTGAGCTGGCGCTGCGCCGCTTCCGCGCTGGTCGTTGGTTGCGTCACCGCTGAGCTGGCGCTGCGCCGCTTCCGCGCTGGTCGTTGGCTGGTCACTCCCGAGCCGGCGTTGCGCAGCGTCCGCGCGCGTCAGGTTCGATGCGGCACTGAACTGCTGTTGCCGCGCGTCCGAGCGAACGCTTAAAGGTGTTCGAGGAGCTTCGGCAGCCCCGCCGCCAGCCGCTGGTAGTCCTCGGGCCGGTTGTAGATCTGGCCCGACAGCCGCAGATATCCGCGCCCGCGCCAAGCCGTCATCCCTACCTCGGCCGAGAGCTCATCCGAGATCCTCCGGCGCAGGGCGGTCGCCGACTCCGGGTCGCTCGCCACGCCCGGGCGCAGCGGGATCAGCGTCATCGGCAGCCCGGTCGCGGGCGGCAGGTCAGCCCCGATCGCCTCCGCGACCGCGCGCTGCCCGTACTCGGCCATCGCTGTGTTGTGCCGCCGCACCGCCTCGATCCCCAGCGAGCGCAGCACGTACAGCCCCGTCGGCGCGGCCAGCCAGGGTGTGTAGTCGTGCGACCCGAGCCACTCGAGGCTCGCGGGGAAGCCGGCCTCAGTCGACCACGACAGCACCAGCGGCCGGATTCGCGCCCGGCGCGCGGGCGCGACCGACAGCAGCGCCGTGCCGCGGGGCGCGTATCCCCACTTGTGCAGGTTCCCGACCCAGAAGTCCGCCCCGAGGTCGCTGACCTGCGGGTCGAGGATGCCCGGCACGTGCGCGGCGTCGACGTGCACCGCCGCCTGGTCGCCCCAGCGTCCGCGCACCGCCTCGACGATGCGCCGTACCGGAAACACCCGCGCGGTCGCGGCGGTGATGTGGTCGATGATCACCAGCCGCGTCCGGGACGTGGTCGCTTCCAGCACCGCTGCCGTGACCGTCGCGTCGTCCGCCCCCAGCGGCACCCGCGCGACCCGACGCACCGCGCCGGTGCGCCGGCACGTGGCCGCCACCGCCAGATCCACGGCCCCATAGCCGTGATCGGTCGTCACGATTTCGTCCTCGGTACCGAGATCAAGGCTCCCGAGCACGATCGACGTGCCCGTGGAGGCGTTCTCGACCAGTGCGGTTCCCTCGGGATCGGCACCGACGAAGGTGGCGAGATGCCGCCGCACGTGCGCGATTCGCTCCTCGAGCCCGACGGCGAAGAACCGGTGCGGGTTGGCTTCCATCTCCTCGCGTACCCGCTGCTGCGCCCGCTGCACCGCGATGGGCACCATCCCGAACGCCCCGTGGTTCAGGTGCGCAACGGCTGCGTCGTGCGAGAACAGCAGCCGAGCACCGGCAATCGGCTCGGGAGCGGACACATCCACGATCTTAGGGCTCCGTCCCCGTCCCCGCGCCCACTTGCCGCGCACCACCCCGCTCGATCGCCCCGTACACCGCCCAACGAAAGCTCGAGCCCTAAGGCTGCCAGGCGACGCAGCCTTCGGGAACCTCCGGTGCTACGCGCGCGGATGCGCCTGTTCGTATGCGGTGCGCAGACGCTCGATCGACACGTGGGTGTAGATCTGGGTACTCGACAGCGATGCGTGCCCGAGCAGCTCTTGGACGGACCGCAGATCGGCGCCGCCCTCCAGCAGGTGCGTGGCCGCGGAGTGCCGCAGATCGTGGGGCGACGTGTGCGGCAGCCCGGCCGCCCGCGCGTACGAGTCCACGATCCGCCGTGCCGCGCCTGCCTGAAGCCGGCCACCGCGCGCGCCGAGCAGCAGCGCCGGGCCGCTCTGGGCGTTCTCGAGCGCCGGGCGGCCGTGCCGGAGCCAGGCGGTCAGCGCAGCGTCGGCCGGCAGCCCGTACGGCACCGCGCGCTCCTTGTCGCCCTTGCCCACGACCCGCACGACGCGCCGCATCCGGTCGACGTCGCCGAGGTCGAGGCCACACAGCTCGCTGACCCGGATCCCGGTGCCGTACAGCAGCTCCAGCACCAGCCGGTCGCGCAGCCCGAGCGCGTCCGCGCGGCCCGACGGCGAGGTCATCAGCGTCTCGGCCTGGTCCGCGCGGAGCACCGTCGGAAGGTCTCGGTGCGCCTTCGGGCTGGCCAGGCGCTGACCCGGGTCCGTCTCGAGCAGCCCCTCGCGCCTCGCCCAGGCCGTGAACGTCCGCGCGGCCGCGGCGTGCCGGGCGAGACTCGTCCGAGCGTCCCCGGCGGCGCGCCTCCGCGCGAGCCACCCTCGCAACACGGCGAGCGTCAGCCCGGCGGGTGCGTCCGCGCCTCCGGCCGCGGCATGGTCGAGCAGCGACACGACATCGCCGACGTACGCCCGCACCGTGTGCGCGGACCGGTTTCGCTCGGCCGCGAGGTAGCGCGCGAAGTCGTCGACCGCGTCGCGCATGGCGACCGGCATCCGCTCGTGCATCTCAGCGGTCCCCGGCGCGGGCGTGTCGATCCGCCCACGCGTCCGGCCGCGCCCCGTGCGGGCGATACTGCCGCCGCCGCGCGACGTCGCAGGACCGCCACGTTTCCCGCTCGCCGTGGTGATATCCCGCCCGGTTTCGCCCCGCGCGGGTGCGCCGGCCGGCGTGCCGGCGACTTCGGCCGTCCGTTCCAGCGCGGCTGGGCCGTCTCCCGTGTGGGCCTGGCTGGTCGTGCTGCGCCCGCTTCTGGCCTGCGCGGTGGTGTCCCGTCTCGCCCGGTTTTGCGCGGGCGCGGTCGTGGACTCACCCGCGTCGGCGTCACCCCGCGGGCTGCCTGTGGCGTCGGATTTCGCCGCGCGGGCGCGCCGGGCATCGGCGGCAGCCTGGGCGGTCGCTGCTACGTCGCGGAGACGCGCGGGCGCGCTCCCGCCGCTGCCGGCCTGCGGGCCGTCCGGCGAGGGGTCCTGCGGCTTCAACGGCGTTGCTGCTCTTCGAGGAACCGTTCGATCAGCCCGCGCACCACGGCCGCCATCGTGAAGCCGTGCTCGGTGCACCAGGCGCGCAGCTCGGTGTGCCGCTCCGCCGGCAGACGGAACGTCACGAGCTGGCTCTCCTCGCCGACCGGGAGGGAGCCGCCCAGCACGCCGTGCGAGGCCGTCTCCTGGCCGAGATCGGGTGGACCGAGGAGGTTCCGCCCGCGCAGCGCCGCGGTGGCGAAGAGCGCGCTGCGATCCAGTGGAACGGTGCGTCCGAGCAGCCAGGTGGTGATCTCCTGGCGGGCTGCGGGCGGGAGCGTCTCGAGCAGCTCCACGAGTTTGTCGACCGGAGCAGTCATACGGTCACGATAGCGCCCGATATCCCGCTATCGCTATCGATCCGCGCGACCGATCGAACGCGTACACCTTGGACTTCCTCGAGTAGCTCGGGCAGCGTCCGGTCGATCACCGGCCCCGGCACGCTGACCACGAACTCGTCCGTTGCCACGGTGCCGTCGCGGGTGAGCACCCGCATCTGGCGGATGTCGACACCGAGTCGACCGAGCAGGGTGGTCACCTGGCCGAGCGAGCCGGGCCGGTCGGGGAGTTCGACGATCATGTGGCGCAGCGACATGAGCCAAGCCTGGCGAGGCCGCGTTTCCCGGCAGTTACGACGCCACGTCGCGCCGCTTTCGGGAAGTTCGTTGACAACGTCAAGGAATCTGATGACGATGTCAATTATGACTATCGAGTCGGTCGCCGCGTTCCGGGGGTTCAACCGCTTCTACACAAATCTGATCGGCGTACTGCGGGCCGGCCTGCTCGACTCGCCGTACTCGTTGGCCGAGGCGCGGGTGCTGTACGAGCTCGCCGCCGCGCCCGCGCGCATGCTCGACGTCGCGGAGCTGCGCCAGGGGCTCGACATGGACGCCGGCTACCTGAGCCGCATCCTGGGCCGGTTCGAGGGCGACGGGCTCGTGGTGCGGGAGCGCTCGGACGCGGACGCGCGCAAGCAGCGCATCCGGCTGACCGACGCCGGACGGACGGCTCAGGCCGAGCTCGACCAGCGCTCGGACGCGCAGGCGGCGGCGCTGCTGGGCGCGGTCACGGACATGGACCGGCGCCGCCTCATCGGTGCCATGAGCGCCATCGAGACGATCCTCGGCGGCGGTACCGCATCCGCGCCCACGGTCGTGTTGCGCCCGCCGGGGCCCGGTGACCTCGGCTGGGTCGTCCAGCGCCACGGCGCGCTCTACGCCACGGAGTACGGCTGGAACGGCGACTTCGAAGCGATGGTCGCGCGCATCGTCGCGGACTACGCCGACTCGCACGATCCGCGCTGGGACCGCGCCTGGATCGCCGAGGTCGACGGCGAGCCCGTCGGGTCGATCTTCTGCGTCCGCGCGGGCGGGGACACCGCGAAGCTCCGGCTGCTGTTCGTCGAGCCGAAGGCCCGCGGCCTGGGCGTTGGCGGCCGTCTCGTCGAGGAATGCGTCCGCTTCGCCCGCGGTGCCGGGTATCGCGACATGGTCCTGTTCACCCACGACATCCTGACCGCCGCGCGCCATCTGTATCAGCGGGCCGGATTCGAGCTCGACCACGAGGAGCGCAAGCCGGCGTACGGCCATGATCTCGTGCACCAGAACTGGCGCAAAGTTTTCTGAAGGCGGCCCGGTCGTGGCCCCAAGCCTGCTCAACCTGCGGCGCGCATCTCCCACCCAGCAAGGAGTTATCCACAAGCACCTCGTTGTCCACAGATTGATCTTCGTCGCGGCGCGGTGATCGCCACGATCCGCCAGAGTCGCCGGCATGACGAACCACAACCAGCTCGTCGGCGGCTACGGCGAACGCGTCGCCTGCCGATACCTCGTGTCACAGGGCCTCGTGCTGCTCGACCGCAACTGGCGCAGCCGGGCAGGTGAACTCGACGTGGTCGCCCGCGACGGCGCCGACGTGGTGTTCGTCGAGGTCAAGACCCGCAGGAGCACGCGGTTCGGTCAACCTGTCGAGGCGCTCGTGCCGGCCAAGGTCCGCCGGCTGCGCACGCTCGCCCGGATGTGGCTGTCCGACAACGACGTGCCCTGCGAACGCGTCCGGTTCGACGTGATCAGCGTGCTCATCGGCCGGTCCGTGGCGCTACAGCATCTGCGCGGGGCGTTCTGATGGGGTACGCCCGCGTCTACTCCGTCGCCCTGCACGGCGTGGCCGGCGAGGTTATCGTCGTCGAGGCGGACGTGGCGCCCGGCCTGCCCAGCCTCGTCGTCTCCGGCCTGCCCGACGCGGCGCTGAGCGAGGCCCGCGACCGCGTCCGAGCGGCCGTGCACAACTCCGGCGCCTACTGGCCCCAGGCGCGCATCACCGTCAACCTCCTGCCCGCTCACGTCCGCAAGCACGGCTCCGGCTTCGACACCGCCGTCGCGATCGCGGTGCTCGCCGCCGGTGCGGCCCTGCCCATCGGCCGCCTCGAGCAGGCCGTGGTCCTCGGCGAGCTCGGCCTGGACGGCACCGTCCGTCCGGTCCGCGGGGTGCTGCCCGCGGTCCTGGCCGCCAGCCGCGCCGGGAAAGAGCTGGCCCTGGTACCCCTGGCCAACATCACCGAGGCCCGGCTCGTGCCCAACATCGAGGTCCGCGCCACGGACAGTCTCGGCCGGATCATCGGCTTCCTGCACGGCTCGGAGAACCTGCTGGACCCGGCCCCGGTGCCGCCGACGGCCGAGGCTGCCCCGCTCGACCTCGCCGACGTCCTGGGCCAGGAGCGCGGGCGCCGCGTCATCGAACTCGCCGCGGCAGGGCGGCACCACGTCGCGATGTTCGGCCCGCCGGGCGCCGGAAAGACCATGCTCGCCGCCCGCCTGCCCGGAGTCCTGCCACCGCTCGACGATGAGGAGGCGATCGAGGTGACGGCGCTCCATTCGATCGCCGGCACTCTCGCTCCAAGCGGTGCACTCGTCAGGCGGGCGCCGCTCCAGGCCCCCCATCACACAGCGTCCGTGGCCGCACTGGTCGGCGGCGGATCAGGTCTCGCCAAGCCAGGGGCGATCAGCCTCGCCCACCACGGCGTGCTCTTCCTCGACGAGTGCGCCGAGTTCGCCTCCGGTGTGCTCGACGCCCTTCGGCAACCGCTGGAACAGGGTGAGATCAGGCTCAGGCGTACGTACGGCGAGACCATCTATCCAGCCCGGGCGCAGCTGGTCATGGCGGCCAACCCCTGCCCGTGCGCGAAGCCGGGAGGCCGGCAGACGTGCCAGTGCCCGTCGATCGTCCGCCGGCGGTACCAGGCCCGGCTCTCCGGGCCCTTGATGGACCGGGTGGATCTACAGGTAGATCTTGACCCGGTCCGTTCCGCCGCGCTGCTCGGCACCGAACACGTGGAGCCGTCCCAGATCATCGCCAAGCGGGTTTTCGAGGCCAGGGCCACGGCCGCGTCCCGCTGGGGAGGACAGGCCAGGACGAACGGGGATGTGCCGGCCGCGGTCCTGCGAGAGGGAAAGTTCCGGCTTTCGCGGTTCGTGCTGCACCCGCTGACGATCGAGATGGATCGGGGCCGGCTGTCGGCGAGAGGCTTCGAGCGGTCGGTGCGTGTGGCTTGGACCATCGCCGACCTCGATGGGCGGGAACGGCCTGAGGCGGCTGACGTACGTGAGGCGCTGGAGCTGCGCTCGAGGACCGTTCGATGAGGGCGGCGGAGGAGCGCGAGGCGCGCATGGCGCTCGGGACGCTCGTCGAGCCCGGCTCTCGCGAGCTCGGCTTGCTGGTCCGTTCGGTGGGCGCACCTGAGGCGCTGGCCCGGGCCGTCGGCGGGTTCGGCATCTCGCCCGGGCTGGCTGGTGCGGTACAGGCGAGACTGCGCATCGCCGGCGTGGACGGCTCGGCGGACGTGGGTGCTGAGCTCGCCGAGCAGATGGGAGAGCTGGCGGAGCGGCTCGGTGCGCGGATCATCACCGCGGCCGACGAGGAATGGCCGGCGGTGCTCGACGACCTGGTCCGGGCCAGCCGCGAGGGCAACATGCTGCGCCGGGACACCGACCCGCCGATGTGCGTCTGGCTGCGCGGGCCGTTGCGGCTCGCCGAGACGCTGAAGCGGTCCGTGGCGGTGGTGGGGGCGAGGGCGGTCACCGGGTACGGCGGCTACGTGGCCTCCGAGTTCGGGTACGGGCTCGCGGAGTGCGGGTGGACGGTCGTTTCCGGCGGCGCTCTCGGCGTCGACGTGACCGCACATCGGGGCGCGCTGGCCGGGGGAGGGGCGACGGTCGCGGTGATGGCGTGCGGGATCGACAAGGCGTATCCGGCGGCGAATACCGCGGTGCTGGAACAGATCGGCGACGAGGGTCTGCTGCTGACCGAGTGGCCGCCCGGCACGCAGCCGCACAAGACGCGATTCCTGACCCGCAACCGGGTCATCGCCGCGGCAACCAGGGGCACGGTGATGGTCGAGGCCGGGTCACGCAGCGGGGCGCGCAACACCCTCGGGTACGCCAGGCTGCTGCAACGTTCCGCGATGGTCGTGCCCGGGCCGATCAACTCGCCGATGTCGGTCGGCTGCCACGTGGAGCTGCGGCAGCCGGGCACGGTGCTGGTGACCCGGGTCGAGGAGATCGTCGAGGAGATCGGAAGTGTCGGGGAGCTGGCCACGCCGATCCAGGGTGCGGGGCGGCCCGAGGACGTTCTCGACGCGCTCCAGGCGCGCATCCTCGACGCGGTGCGGCCGCGCAAGGCCACGACGGCGGAGCAGATTGCCGCCGTGGCCGGAGTCAGCGGGCGCGATGCCCGGCGCAACCTGCCGCTGCTGGAGGAGCTGGGGTTCGTGCTGTCGGGACCGGACGGGTACCGGCTCAGCAGCCCGCCGCGGGGTCCGATCGGCGAGGAGGAAGAGAGGTGACCGGGTCAGAGCCGCTGGAGCCGGGCCACGGCCTCGTCGAGGACCTCGTCCCGCTTGCAGAACGCGAACCGCACGAGCCGTCGCCCGGCCTCGACGTCGTCGTAGAAGACCTGGGTCGGTACCGCGACGACGCCGCAGCGCTCCGGCAGCGCCAGGCAGAACTCGACGCCGTCGGTGCCGCCCAGCGGCGTGATGTCCGCGGTGACGAAGTACGTGCCCTCCGGCTGCAGCACCGCGAACCCGGCCTCGGCCAGGCCCTTGCACAGGCGGTCGCGCTTGCGCTGCAGGTCGTCGCGGAACTCCTGGTAGTAGGACGTCGGCGACGCCAGGGCCACCGCGACGGCGGGCTGGAGCGGGCCGGCGTTGACGTACGTCAGGAACTGCTTCACCCGCGTCACGGCCGAGACCAGCGGGCGGGTGCCGCAGACCCAGCCGATCTTCCAGCCGGTGCACGAGAACGTCTTGCCGGCGGAGGAGATCTGCAGCGTCCGGTCCCGCATGCCGGGCAGCCCGGCGAGCGGCACGTGCGGGGCGGCCGCGTCGCTGAAGACCAGGTGCTCGTACACCTCGTCGGTGACGGCCACGACGTCGTACTCGGTGCACAGCTCGGCGATCTGGGCGAGCTCGGCCGCGGTGAAGACCTTGCCGGTCGGGTTGTGCGGGGAGTTGAGCAGCACCAGCCGGGTCCGCGGTCCGAACGCGGCGCGCAGCTCGGCGGGGTCGAAGGAGTACTGGCCGTCGGCGGCCCGCAAGGTCACCGGGCGGCGGACGGCGCCCGCGAGCGCGATGGATGCGGCGTACGAGTCGTAGTAGGGCTCGAAGCAGACGACCTCGTCGCCGGGTTCGCAGAGGGCGAGGATGCTCGCCGCGATCGCCTCGGTCGCGCCGACGGTGACCAGGATCTCGCCGTCGGGGTCGTACTCGAGGCCCCAGAAGGCCCGCTGGTGCGCCGAGATCGCGGTGCGCAGCTCGGGGATGCCGGGGCCGGGCGGGTACTGGTTGCGGCCTCCGTGGATCGCCGCGGCCGCCGCGTCCAGCATCGCGGCCGGTCCGTCGGTGTCGGGAAAGCCCTGCCCGAGGTTGACGGAGCCGGTGCGTACGGCGAGCGCCGACATCTCCGCGAAGATCGTCGTGCCGAACGGGCGCATGCGGGCGATGAGCGGATCACGCGAGGCGTCTGTCACCTCCCGAGTATGCGGCCGAGCTTGCCGGTGCGGTCGGGGCTGTCTGGTGGAAGGCGCGGTTGTCGGTTGGCCGCCGGAGTCGGAGGGGCAGGGGCGGGCCGGGTGCCGCGCGCCGTGTGGGTCGATGGGAGCCTGCGCCGACCGCGGGCCGCCTGGCCTGTGGTCGGTCCGGGTTCGGACGCCCCGTCGGCGAGGCATTGGCAGGCGAGTACGGCCCCGCCTGCGGCCGGCCGAGGGCTGCCGGCCCGTCGGAGGAGCGATTCCGGAGGAGTGCGGCCCTCTCCGTGGCCGGTGCGGGATCGGGCGCCCCGTTGGAGGGGCAGCGGCCGACGAGCGCGGCCTGCGAACAGTCCGGAATCGGGCGACTTGTGCGAGGGACAGGGGCAGAAATGGGGAACGCGTGTGATCCCGACAGGCCTGGTCAGGGCAGCGACGCAGATTACAGGCACCTTTGCCGGGTGGCGAGGATCATGCCGAGGGCCTACCGTGACGGACCGTGGATGGACGCCGGAACTTCCCCTCCGACCCGGACGCGGAATCGCGCTGGTACCCGGATGGCCCTGGATACGACGATCGCGGGTACGACGACCGCCGTGACGATCGCGGGCATGACGCCCGCAGTGACCGGGGCCGGGACGAGCGCTCCCGGGACTCGCACGGCCGGGACGACGCCGACTCCGGGTATGGCGACGAGCGCGGCTACGGCGATGACCGGGGGTACACGCCGACGCGGTATGCGGACGAGCGGGAGTACGACGACGGCGGGTACCGGGTTCCGGAGCCGCGGGGAGGGGGCCGTGGGTACGGTGCCGATCCGCTGAGCTACGGCGACAGTCCCAGTGGGCAGTTCGGTCCGGCGGCCATCGGGCGGGGCGGGGACTCGGGCGAGTACTCCGGGGAGTTCGTGAGCCGGTCGCGGCGCTCGGAGCCGATCGACCGCGGCTCGCTGCAGCGGCCGGTGTCGGGCGGAGGCGCCTCCGATGGGGTGGCCGGGGCCTCGATCCCGGGGCTCAACACCTCCGGGTCGCCGATCCAGGGGCTGCCGACCGTCACGCCGTCCAACACGGGGTCGCTCGGGCACAGCGGGCCAGGCGGATCAGTTGGGCTGGGTGGACCTGCTGGGCCGGGCGGCGCCGGGTCGCTCGGACACGTCGGCGGCGCGGGACTCGCCCCGGGCACGACCAGCCCGCTCGGGGTGGCATCGGCCGGGTCGGGAGTTGCGGCGCCTGGGGTTGCTGCCTCTGGCGGCGGCGGTGCGCCTGGATTTGGGGCGCCCGGGGGCTTCGCGCCAGGCGGTTACGCGCCGGGCGCGGCCGGGCCGGTGTCCGGTGGGCCCGTCTCGGGTGTACCCGGGTCCGGGGCGCCGGTCGGCGGCGAGTTTGCCCAGGCCGGAGGGGGTGCGGCCGGGAGCGCCGGGTCGATGCCCCATGCCTTCGCCGGGCCTACGGCGCTCACCGCGGCCGTGCCTGCGCCGCGGCAGTACGGGGCGGGGCCGGAGGTGGGCGGTGCGGTGTACCAGAGCAAGCGGCCCGGGCTGGCTGTGGCGCTCGTGGTGCTGACCGTGCTGTTCGAGGTACCGGTGCTGCGGCTTTTCATTCAGGCCATGACCGCCAGTGATGTGCCCGCTGGAGCGACGCTTGCTGGAATGTTCATGATTCCGGCGTTGCCGATGTTTTCGCTCGGGCTGTACGGGCTGATCGGTGGGGCGGCCGCTGCGGCGCCCGGGGTTCGGGCCTGGCTGCGTACGCCGCTTGCCTACCTGCCCGTGGCGCTGCTGCTGTTCGTTGCGGCCGGGCTCGCTGCCTAGGGGACGAAGTTCGCAATTTGGTGCCGCGGCGGAAGGCGTAGAGCCATAAGACGCCGCAGGAGAGGCGGCACGGCAGAGGCGTAAACGGCGAAGGTGGCAAGGGCGTAAGCGGCGGAGGCGGCAAGGCGTAGAGCTGCCGACGCCGGCAGGCCTGAGCGGCCGAGAGACGCCGAGGCAGAGGGCGGAGACGCCGCGGCAGTGGGGCCAGATGGCCGTAGGGGGCGCCGCGGCGGAAGCGGCGGAGCGAAGCGGCCGTGGGAGATGCCGCGGCGGAGGCGGCCGCCACGAGACGCCGCGGCGCCGGCGGCCGTAGGGGGCGCCGCGGCGGAAGCGGCGGAGCGAAGCGGCCGTGGGAGATGCCGCGGCGGAGGCGGCCGCCACGAGACGCCGCGACGCCGGCGGCCGTACGAGACGCCGCGGCGGAGGCGGCGGACGTGGCTGAACGAAGCGGCCGTACGGAGACGCCGGGGCAAAGGTGGCACGCCGACAGCAGCCACAGAAGACAGCCACGGCCCACGGCCGCGGTCCGAAGCGGCGTGCAAGACGCCCAGCACCAAGCCCGAAACAGCCGCCGCGCCCCCCACAAACACGACAACCCGCCCACACCAGAAATACCCGTCCAAACTCCACGACAGTGGGGGCATTCGTAGAAGCGCAGACCCGGCGCGTACACTTTCCCCCGGCGACCGCACACCGTGCGGTCGACCTCGCGCGCCCTCCCTAGCCCGCCGCATTTCTTTCCGCGCCGGGTGAGCATTCCAGGGCGGCGGCCGCCCTGGTCCCGAGAGCACACGTGGTGCACCACCGCGCGTGCGACGGGTGAGACGGCCGACGACTGGGCGCCAGGACGGCGGGCCGACCGGTCCACCGTGTGTAACCAGGATCGAAAGGATCCCTGCCGACATGGCTGTAACGATGCGTCAGCTGCTCGAGAGTGGCGTGCACTTCGGGCACCAGACCCGCCGCTGGAACCCGAAGATGAAGCGCTTCATCTTCACCGAGCGCAACGGTATCTACATCATTGACCTGCGCCAGACGCTCGACTACATCGAGAAGGCGTACGACTACATCCGCAACACGGTGGCCGAGGGTGGCTCGGTGCTGTTCGTCGGCACCAAGAAGCAGGCCCAGGAGGCGATCGCCGAGCAGGCGACGCGCGTCGGGCAGCCGTACGTCAACCACCGCTGGCTCGGCGGCATGCTGACGAACTTCCAGACGGTGTACAAGCGCCTGCAGCGGATGAAGGAGCTCGAGAGCCTCGACCTGACGGGTACCGCTCAGGGGTACACCAAGAAGGAGACGCTCCAGCTGTCCCGCGAGCAGACCAAGCTCAGCCGCACGCTGGGTGGTCTCCGTGACATGCAGAAGCTCCCGTCGGCGATCTGGGTCATCGACACCAAGAAGGAGCACATCGCGGTCGACGAGGCTCGCAAGCTGGGCATCCCGGTCATCGCCGTGCTCGACACGAACTGCGACCCCGACGAGGTCGACTTCCCGATCCCGGGCAACGACGACGCCATCCGCTCCGCGGCGCTGCTGACCCGCGTGGTCGCCGACGCCGTCGCCGACGGTCTGATCGCTCGTTCCGGGCGGGCCACCCGCGCCGACCAGAAGCCCGAGCCGGGCGTCGTGGCCGGTGACGAGCCGCTCGCCGAGTGGGAGCGCGAGCTGCTGGAAGGTGGCGCCAAGCCCGCTGCGCCGGCCGCTGAGGCGACCGCCGCCGCGCCGGCCGCCGAGGCGAGCAGCGCCGCCACCGATGCGAGCACCGCCGAGGTGAACAGCGCCCCCGACGCGAGCAACGCCGCCGAGGCGGGCAACGCCGCCGAAGAGAACAACCAGGCGTAACCCACAGAGCGAGAGAGAGTCATGTCCAACTTCACCGCCGCTGACGTCAAGCGGCTCCGCGAACTGACCGGCTCCGGCATGATGGACTGCAAGAAGGCGCTCGAGGAGGCCGAAGGCGACTTCGACAAGGCCGTCGAGCTGCTGCGCATCAAGGGTGCCAAGGACGTCGGCAAGCGTGCCGGCCGCACCACGGCCAACGGCCTCGTCGCGCACTCCGGCTCGGGCCTGGTCGAGATCAACTGCGAGACCGACTTCGTGGCCAAGAACGAGGCGTTCGTCGAGCTCGGGCAGCGCCTCGCGGCCCAGGTCGACGCGATCAAGCCGGCCGACGTGGACGGCCTGCTGGCCTCCAAGCTCGGCGACGCCACCGTGGCCGAGCTGATCCAGGTCGAGTCGGCGCGCATCGGCGAGAAGCTCGTCATCAACCGCATCGCGGTGCTCGGCGAGCCGGTCGCGATCTACATGCACCGCAAGAGCCCCGACCTCCCGCCGCAGGTCGGCGTCGCGGTCGAGTTCAACGGCAAGACCGACGAGGCGGCCGTCGCCGACGCCCGCGCGGTGGCGATGCAGATCGCCGCGATGCGGCCGAAGTACCTCACGCGCGACGAGGTACCCACCGACGTGGTCGAGTCCGAGCGGCGCATCGCCGAGGAGACCGCCCGCGAGGAGGGCAAGCCCGAGCAGGCCCTGCCGAAGATCATCGAGGGTCGGGTCAACGCCTTCTTCAAGGACTTCGTCCTGATCGAGCAGCCCTCGGTCAGCGACAACAAGAAGACGGTCAAGCAGGTGCTGGCGGAGGCCGGTATCGAAGTGACGCGGTTCGTGCGCTTCGAGGTCGGCCAGGCCTGACCGCGGTACAACAGCAGCAGTAAGGGGGTCACGGTCCACCGGATGGAGACCGTGACCCCCTTTCCACAAGCAGACAGAAGGGTGCCCAGATGACGAACACCGCCGTCGAAGCGGCCAGGCAGTCCCTGACCCCCGCCCCGCTGGGGGCGCGGCGTGTCGTGCTGAAGCTCTCCGGTGAGGTGTTCGGAGGCGGCGCCGTCGGCGTCGACCCCAACGTGGTGCGCGGCATGGCGCGCCAGATCGCCGCGGTCGTGCGCCGCGGCGTACAGGTCGCCGTCGTGGTGGGCGGCGGCAACTTCTTCCGCGGCGCCGAGCTCTCCCGGGCCGGGATGGACCGCTCGCGCGCGGACTACATGGGCATGCTCGGCACGGTGATGAACTGCCTGGCGCTGCAGGACTTCCTGGAGAAGGAAGGCATCGACACGCGCGTGCAGAGCGCGATCACCATGGCCCAGGTCGCCGAGCCCTACATCCCCCGGCGGGCGATCCGCCACCTGGAGAAGGGCCGCGTCGTCATCTTCGGCGCGGGCGCCGGCCTGCCGTACTTCTCCACCGACACGGTCGCGGCCCAGCGCGCGCTGGAGATCCACGCGCACACCGTGCTCATGAGCAAGAACGGCGTCGACGGCGTGTACACCGCCGACCCGCGCACCGATCCGACCGCCCGCAAGCTCGACAGCCTCACGTTCGCCGAGGCGCTGCTCAAGGGGCTGCGGGTGGTGGACCAGACGGCGTTCAGCCTCTGCCAGGAGAACGCGCTGCCGATGCTGGTCTTCGGCGCGGAGGGGGAGGACAACGTCGCTCGCGCGCTGAGTGGTGAGAGGATCGGCACGCTCATCACCGCCGAGCCCGTCCCGGATCGAGGAGGACAGACCCCGTGATCGAAGAGACACTCTTCGAGGCCGAAGAGAAGATGGATCGTGCGATCGACCACGCCAAGGAGGAGTTCGCGGTCATTCGCACCGGCCGCGCCACCCCGGCGATGTTCGGCAAGGTGATGGTCGACTACTACGGCACCCCGACCCCGCTGCCGCAGATGTCCTCGATCGCGATTCCCGAGCCGCGCATGGCGATCATCAAGCCCTACGACGCGTCGCAGCTCAACGCGAT
This sequence comes from Dactylosporangium sp. NPDC049140, assembly GCF_040648435.1. Lineage (NCBI taxonomy): Bacteria > Bacillati > Actinomycetota > Actinomycetes > Micromonosporales > Micromonosporaceae > Dactylosporangium > Dactylosporangium sp. NPDC049140. The sequence continues at coordinate 339,827 of NZ_JBEZDS010000002.1, forward strand.
GGAGAAGGCGATCCGCGACTCCGACCTGGGCGTGAACCCGAACAACGAGGGTACCCAGATCCGCATCATGCTGCCGCAGATGACGGAGGAGCGCCGCCGCGACATGATCAAGGTGGCCCGCAACAAGGCCGAGGACTCCCGCGTGGCGATCCGCAACGTGCGCCGCAAGGCCAAGGAGGAGCTCGACCGCATCGTCAAGGACGGCGAGGCCGGCGAGGACGAGGTCCGCCGCGCGGAGAAGGAGCTCGAGGACCTGACGCACAAGTACGTCGCGCAGGTCGACGAGCTGCTCAAGCACAAGGAAGCCGAGCTACTCGAGGTCTGATGGCCCATCTCGACCGGGCTCAGAAGGCCCCCGGCCCGTCATCGACGCGGGCGCGGCAGGACCATGCCGCGCCCGAGCCGCCCGCGGAAGACCAAAAAGCGGAAGAGCCGGCTTCGGTACCTCAAGAGCCTCCCACCCCCACCACCCCGCCCCCCAACACCGCGCCCGCGCCCGCGACGCCCTCCAACGGCGCGACGCCCACGGACGCCGCGTCCGCGCCCACGAAGGCGGCCGACGACGCGACGTCCAGCGACGCCGCCTCCGCGCGTGTGAGGCCCTCCGACGCCGCGTCCGCGCGTGCCACGTCCGGCGACGCTGCGTCCGCGCCCACGAAGCCCGCCGACGACGCGTCCGCGCATGCCACGTCCAGCGACGCCGCCTCCGCGCGTGTGAGGCCCGCCAACGGCGCGTCCGCGCCCGCAATGGCCGCCGACGACGCGACGCCCTCCGACGACGCGCCCGCGCGTGCCACGTCCGGCGACGCCGCGCCCGCGCGTGCCACGTCCAGCGACGCCGCCTCCGCGCCCACGAAGCCCGCCGACGCCGCGTCCGCGCCTGCGACCTCTGTAAACGCCGCGTCCGCGCCTGCGACCCCCGTAAACGGCGCGTCCGCGCCCGCGATGGCCGCCGACGGCGCGAGTGCCTCCGCGCCCGCGCCGCGTAAGAGTCGTGCCGGGCGTAACCTGCCCGCCGCCATCGGGGTCGGGGCCGGCATGGGCGGCCTCGTCGTCATCTCGCTGTTCGTGTGGAAGTGGCTGTTCCTCGGCCTGGTGATCGCGGCCGTGATGATCGGCGTCTGGGAGATGGTCCGGGCGGTCAGCCTGCAGAAGGCGCGCCCCCCGCTGGTCCCGCTGCTCCTCGGCGCGCCGCTGATGGTCGGGCTGGCCTGGTTCGGCGGGGCCGAGCGGCTGCCGCTCGGGCTGATCGCCACGCTGCTGCTCGTCTTCGTCTGGCGGTTCGCCGACGGGGTTCCGCATTATCAGCGCGACGTGACCGCCGGCGCGCTCATCGCCGTGTACGTGCCCTTCCTCGGCTCGTTCGCGGCCCTCCTGGCCTATCCGGCCCACGACGGCAGCGTGCGGGTCCTGGTGACCATTCTCGCCGTGGTGTTGTCGGACACCGGCGGGTACGCCACCGGTGTTTTTCTCGGTAAGCACCCCATGGCCCCGTCGGTCAGCCCGGCCAAGTCGTGGGAGGGGTTCGCCGGGTCGGTCGTCTGGACCGGGGCCGGCAGCGCGATCGCCCTGCCGCTGCTGCTCGACGACGCCGTCTGGTGGCACGGCGCGATCTTCGGCGTCGCGGTGTCGATCGCCTCGGTTCTGGGCGATCTCGGGGAGTCGCTGATCAAGCGGGACCTCGGCGTGAAGGACATGAGCAACCTGCTGCCGGGGCACGGCGGGCTGATGGACCGGCTCGACTCGGTACTGCTGGCGCTGCCCACCGCTTATGCCGTGCTGGCCTTCCTCGTCCCCTGGAGCAGGTAGAACGGGCGCCCGGAGTCGCCCGGCCGTGCTGGCCAGCGGTCTTACAGATCATGAGGCCGGGCATGGGACACTGGAACGGCCATGACGCAGCTTCCCGTACTTAACCTGTCCTCCAGCGCGGCCGGCACCACCCCGGACGGCCGCCGCGCCGCGCTGCCCCCGCGCCACCTCGCCGACCTCGATCTCGCGGGCCGCAAGGCCGCCGTCACCGAGCTGGGCGAGCCGGGCTTCCGCGCCCAGCAGGTCTCCGCGCACTACTTCGGCCGCCTGGTGCGCGAGCCGGAGGAGATGACCGACCTGCCGGCCCGCACCCGTGAGGCGATCACCGGGACGCTGCTGCCCCGGCTGCTGCACCCCATGCGCGAGCTCGCCACGGACAACGGCACCACCCGCAAGACGCTCTGGCGGCTGCACGACGGCTCGCTGGTGGAGAGCGTGCTGATGGGGTACCCCGACCGGGTCACCGTGTGCGTGTCGAGCCAGGCCGGCTGCGGCATGGCGTGCCCCTTCTGCGCCACCGGCCAGGCCGGCCTGACCCGCAACCTGTCCACGGCGGAGATCGTCGACCAGGTCGTGTGGTTCGCGGGGCTGGCCGCGCGCGGCGCGCTGCCCGGCTGCCCGGACCGGCTCTCCCGGGTCGTGTTCATGGGCATGGGCGAGCCGCTGGCCAACTACAACCGGGTCGTGGCGGCGGTCCGTCGCCTGACCGAGCCCGCTCCGGAGGGCCTGGGGCTGTCCCAGCGGCACATCACGGTGTCGACCGTCGGGCTGGTCCCCGCAATGCGCCGGTTGACGCAGGAGGGGCTGTCGGTGACGCTTGCGCTGTCGCTGCACGCGCCCGATGATGATCTGCGCGACACGCTTGTACCGGTCAACCAACGTTGGAAGGTCGCCGAAGTGCTTGATGCCGCGTTCGAGTATGCGGCTCGCACCGGTCGGCGCGTGTCCATTGAGTACGCAATGATCCGGGATGTGAACGACCATCCATGGCGGGCGGATCTGCTCGGTCGGCTCTTGTCCGGGCGTCTCGCGCATGTCAATCTCATCCCGCTCAATCCGACACCGGGGAGCCAATGGGACGCGAGCCCCAAGCCGGTCGAGCGGGAGTTCGTCCGGCGCCTCCGGGCCGCTGGTGTTTCCACTACTGTGCGTGACACCCGTGGTCGGGAGATTGACGGAGCCTGCGGGCAGCTTGCGGCCTCCGGAGGTGGCAAGGTGGGAGAGCGTGAGGACGGCTTGCTAGCACGGCGAGCGAACGAGGAGACACAGTGAGCCAGGGTCAGCGGTTCCGGCGCCGTGCGATGCGTCGGGGATACAAGGTCGACGAGGTCGACTCGTTCCTCGACCGGGTGGAGGCAACCCTCTCCGGAGACGCCATGGGTGCGCCCGTGAGCGCGCAGGAGGTCCACGACGTGGTCTTCCGCGTGCGCTTCGGCGGCTACGACGAGTGGCAGGTCGACCTGCACCTCGACCGCGTCGAGCGCCAGCTGGCCGAGCACGAGGAGCGCGGCAGCGGCGGTGGCGGCTTCGGCCGGGCCCTGGACTCCCGCAGCGGCGAGCTGCGGATGGCGCCGGAGCGCATGGACCAGCAGCGCATGCCCGACCGCATGGAGCAGCAGCGGATGCCGGAGCGGATGGAGCCGCAGCGCATGCCCGACCGCGTCGGCATGGCGCCTCCGCCGCCCGACCGCATGGGCCCGCCCCCGGGCCCCGACCGGATGGGCCCGCCCGGGCCCGACCGGATGGGCCCGCCCGGGCCCGACCGCATGGGTCCCCCCGGGCCGGACCGTATGGGGCCGCCCGGCATGGACCGCATGGGTCCCCCCGGTATGGACCGCATGGGCCCGCCCGGACCCGACCGCATGGGTCCCCCCGGACCCGACCGCATGGGCCCGCCCGGCATGGACCGCATGGGTCCGCCGCCGATGGAGCGGCCCGCGGACCGCACCATGGGCATGGACCGGCCGGTCGACCGCACGATGGAGCGCCCCGCGCCGCCACCGCCCGGCGCGCCGCTGCCGACCCGGCCCACGCAGCCCCCGGCCGGCCCGCCCGGCGGCCCGGGTGGCCCCGGCTACGGCCGCTACGACGAGCCCACCTACGGCGGTGCCTTCGACGACGACCGCGGCTACGACCAGGGCCCGCGCGCCCCTCGGGCCGACATGACGGCCGAGATCCGCATGGATCGGCCCGAGCCGTCCACCTACGGCGGCGGCCCTGGCCCGGACCGTGACCCCTACGGCGCCCCGCCCGAGCGCGACCCGTACGGCGCGCCGCAGGGCGACCCGTACGGCGGCGGCGGCCCCCAGGGCGGCCCGCCGCAGCACCAGTCGACCGAGGTGGCTCGCATCGACCAGCTGCGCCGCACGTTCCAGCTGCGCCGCTTCGGCAGCGGCTACGACCGGGCGCAGGTCGACCGGCTCTTCGAGGGCGTCATGGCCTCGCTGACCGGCCGCGGCGGCCCGCTGACCGACGGCGACCTCGACCCGTCGCACTTCAACCTGGTGCCCGGCGGCTACTTCGAGGCCGAGGTCGACGCGGCGCTGAAGGAGGTCCGCGACATCGTCACACGGCGTCGCTGACTCGTGGCCCAAAGCTGAAGAGGGCGCGTCCGGCTCGGCCGGACGCGCCCTCAATCATTTGCACAGTTCGAAATACGACAGATACTCGTCATTACCCAGCGTGACGAATTGCGATCACATCAGCGCAGGCCGTTGCGGCGCAGGACCCAGTCGCCGACGAGGGCGAGGATCAGCAGGCCGGCGCCCGCGATGAGGAAGATGTCCTCGACGCGGCCGCGGTGGTTGCCGACGAGCATGGTGAGCAGGATCAGCGCCGAAATGGCGGCACCGGCGCGGGCCGCGCGCGGGTGACCCGGCTTGAGCTGGTCGGGTGAGGTCACTGGCTCGTGCTCGGACACGGCTCGTCCTTTCGGGCTGCGACAAACAGGGTGCCGCGCTGGGCGGCCGGAACTTCCGTACTGAGTCTGGCATGCGGCACCGGCCCGGACGGTTGCGGGTCGGTCGGGTAGCGTCGATCGCGCAATCTGCGGTACCGATCGAGGAGGACAGCGGTGCGGATCACCGGGACCGGCCACGCCAGCCTGCGCATCGACACGCCGGCCGGGAGCATCCTGTGCGACCCGTGGGTCAACCCCGCCTACTTCGCGTCGTGGTTCCCCTTCCCGGACAACTCGCTGCTGGACTGGGAAGCGCTCGGCGACTGCGACTACCTCTACGTCTCCCACCTGCACCGGGACCACTTCGACGCCGAGCACCTCAAGCGGTTCGTGTCGAAGCGGGCGACCGTGCTGCTGCCGGAGTTCCCGACCAGCGAGATGCGCGACGAGCTGGAGGCGCTGGGCTTCACGCGGTTCCTGGAGACGAAGTCGGAGCAGGTGCACGAGCTCGACGGCGGCCTCAAGATCATGGTCCAGGCCCTGACCTCCCCGACCGACGGGCCGATCGGCGACTCGGCGCTCTGGGTGGAGTACGACGGCGTCCGGATTCTCAACCAGAACGACGCGCGCCCGACGGACCTGACCGTCTTCAACGCGCTCGGGCCGGTCCACGCGCACCTGCTGCAGTTCTCCGGCGCGATCTGGTACCCGATGGTGTACGAGCTGCCCGAGGCGGCCAAGCGCGCGTTCGGCAAGCAGAAGCGCGACAGGCAGTTCGACCGGACCTTCCGCTACATCGACGACCTGAGGGCCGCGAACGTCGTGCCGATCGCCGGGCCGCCGTGCTTCCTCGACGACGAGCTCTGGCAGTTCAACGACATCTTCGGTGACGAGGGCAACATTTTCCCGGACCAGTGGGTGTTCCAGCAGGAGTACGCCAAGGCCGGCGGCACGAACTCGACGGTGCTGCTGCCCGGCTCCGTGATGGAGCTCACCGCGGACTCGGCGGTCACCACCCACCCGACCGACGTCGAGGAGTTCTTCGCGCACAAGCGCGAGCACCTCGAGGAGATGCGCGAGCGCAAGAAGCCGGTGATCGAGGCGGCCAAGGCGAGCTGGCGCCACCCCGAGGTCGACGTGCTCAAGGAGATGCAGCGGCGCATCGAGCCGCTGCTGGACGAGTCGATCTACCTGGCCAACGGCGTCGGCGGCCCGGTGCGCTTCGACCTGGTCGGCTACGACGGCGAGTCGGTCGAGTCGATCGTGGTGGACTTCCCCGGCAAGCAGGTGCGGGCCTACGCCGACGAGAAGGTGCGGTACCGCTTCCGCACCGATCGCGCGCTGGTCGAGCACCTGCTGTTCATCGGGGAGGTCGACTGGGTCAACTCGCTGTTCCTGTCCTGCCGGTTCTCGGCCGCGCGCATCGGGCAGTACAACGAGTTCGTCTACGCGTTCTTCAAGTGCCTGTCCGAGGAGCGGCTGCAGTACGCGGAGGGCTGGTACGCCGAGCAGAAGCCCGACGCCGAGGACATCAAGCTCGGCGACTGGATCGTCCAGCGCCGCTGCCCGCACCTCAAGGCCGACCTCACCCGCTTCGGCATCGTCGACGGCAACACCCTGACCTGCCAGCTGCACGGCTGGAAGTTCGACCTGGCCAGCGGCCGCTGCCTCACCAGCGTGGGCCACGAGCTGCGGTCCCGGCCGGCCGGCACCCCGGCGCCGAGCGCGGCCGACGGGAGCGCCGCGGACGCGAGCATCGCCGCGGCCGCGCCGGTCGCGAGCGAGTAAGGGTTGCTCGACAAGGTTCGCAAGCTGCTGGCCAAGGCGGAGGACCCGGCCTGCACGCCGGAGGAGGCCGAGGCGCTCACCGCCAAGGCCCTGGCGCTCATCGCGAAGTACGGCATCGACCAGGCCCTGCTCGACGCCCGCGCCGAGCGCGCGCCGGTGGTCGGCAACCGGCTCGTCGAGCTGTCCGCGCCCTACCTGCGGGAGAAGGCGTACCTGCTGCACATCGTGGCGGCCGCGCTGCGCTGCCGGTCGATCCGGCTCGAGCGGCGTACCGCCGACGGCCTGCGGGTGTCGGTGCACCTCTTCGGCTTCGAGTCCGACGTCGCCGGCGTCGAGCTGCTGTTCGCCTCGCTGCTGGTGCAGGCGGCGCGCGGGCTGCTGCGGGAGGCCGTCCCGGACGGGCAGCAGGCGGCCGCGTGGCGGCGCTCGTGGCTTGTCGGGTTCGGCTCGGCGGTGCAGCAGCGCTTCGCCGCGGAGGCGGCCCGGGCCGAGGAGCCGCCGGCGCCGGGCACCGCGCTGGTCCTGGCCGACCGCGACCGCGCGGTGGACCTGGCCGTCGAGGCGGAGTACCCGAACGTCCGGGCCGGTCGCCGGCGACGGCTGAGCGGCGGGGGCTTCGAGGCGGGCAGCGCGGCCGGGCGGCGGGCCGACCTGGGGGCGGTACGGGTGGAGACGACCAAGCGGGCCGAGGTCACCGCCCGGAGCTGACCGGCCCGGGCGCCGATGGGGCCTCCTCGACGCCCGGGGGCGCCCAGCGGTGGGGCATCACCGGGGCTGGGACGCCGCCCCGGCGGGCTTCGGCCCGGGCGCCGATGGGGCCTCCTCGACGCCCGGGGGCGCCCAGCGGTCGGGCATCACCGGGCCGGGCACGCCGACGCGGCGGGCCTCGAGCTGGGCGCCGAAGGCGATGCCGAAGAAGAGCACGACGCCCGTCGCGTTCGCCCACAGGAGTAGGGCCATGATGCCGGTCAGCGAGCCGTAGGTGGCGCCGAACGCCCCGCTGCCCTGCACGTAGAGGGCCAGCATGGCGCTGATGCCCCACCACAGCGCCGTGGACAGCGCGGCGCCCAGCAGCAGCCACGAGAAGGCCGGCTGGCGGCGCCGGGGCGCGAACCGGAAGATGGCCGCGACCGCGCACACGACCAGCAGGACGCTCGCCGGCCAGCGGACCACCAGCCACACCGCCGCGACCGGGCCGCCCCAGCCGGGGTACCGCATCCGCAGCGACGAACCGAGGGCGTCCCCGGCGACGAGCATCAGGAATCCGGCCAGGGCGGGCAGCCCGGCGACCGCGGCGAGCACGGCGGCGCGGGCGTACTTCAGGTGCGCCGGCCGGTCCCGCTCCACCCCGTAGATCCGGTTGGCGCCCCGCTCGATCTGCGCCATCGCGGTGGTGAGCGCGAGGAGGCCCGTGAGCAGGCCCAGCAGCAGCGCGACCTCGCCCGCCTTCTCCGAGCCGCCGGGCGTGAGGAGGTCGTGGACGACCTGCTCGCTGGCGCCGGGGGTGAGCGCGAGCACGGTGTCGGCCACCACTGCCCCGCCCTGACCGACGCCGAGCTTGCCGGCCAGGCCGGACAGGGCGATCAGGAACGGCACGATCGCGAGGCACAGCTGCAGGCCGAGCGCGCGGGAGTGGCTGAACCCGTCGCCGTACCGGAAGCGCAGGAACGCCTCGCGGAAGAGCCGCCAGCCGCCGTGGTGGCGCAGCGCCTGCCACGCGTCGTCGGCGGACAGCTCGTCCCGCGCCATCGTGCGGGTCTCCGGCACCTGCCGAGTGCTGCTCACTCGTCCGGAAATTCCCGTCGCGGCGAAATCACAAACCCGCCACACTCCTAGATGCGGGGCGGGCGGGTGACGACCGCCGTGGATGCCCCGCCGCGTGGCCCGGCGCACGGGCGAGAGGCCGCGGCAAGCCGCCGCGGTGAAGGTGTGGTGGCACCGCGACCGGCCCCATCGCCCACACCTCCGGGGAGCGTCCCTTCCCAGGAGGTGTTTTTCCATGTCGTACCGCGTGCTGTCCACCGAGATCGCCGAGCACACGGGGGAGTCGATCCGGCTCGCCGGGTGGGTCCATCGCCGCCGGGTGCTGGCCCGCGTCACGTTCCTCATCGTGCGCGACCGCGCGGGCCTGGCCCAGGTCGTGGTCCCCGCCGGCGTGCCCGTGCCCCCCGAGGAGTCCGTGGTCGAGGTCACCGGCACCGTCGTGGCCAACGCGGCCGCGCCGGGCGGTCACGAGGTCGCGTACGGCGCGCTCGAGGTGCTCTCGGAGGCCGAGCCGCCGCCGGTCGAGCTGTTCCGCCCCGAGCTCGAGGCGGGCCTGCCGGCGCTGCTCGACCACGCCGCCGTCACCCTGCGCCACCCCGCCCGCCGGGCCGTGTTCGCCGCGGGCGCGGCCGCGGTCGGAGCCTTCCGGGCCACGCTCGACGGGCTCGGCTTCACCGAGATCTTCACCCCGAAGATCGTCGGGACCGCCACCGAGAGTGGCGCGAACGTGTTCGCCCTCGACTACTTCGGGCGCCCGGCGTACCTGGCCCAGTCCCCGCAGTTCTACAAGCAGGCGATGGTCGGGGTGTTCGAGCGCGTCTACGAGGTCGCGCCGGTCTTCCGGGCCGAGCCGCACGACACGTCGCGCCATCTCGCCCAGTACCTGTCGCTCGACGCCGAGCTCGGGTTCGTCCGCGACCACCGCGACGTGATGGCGGTCCTGACCCGGGTCGTGCGGGCCATGACGGAGGCGGCCGGGCTCAGCGAGGTACAAATGCCGCAGGAAATTCCCGTCGTGCACTTCGCCGAGGCCCTCCGGCTCGCGGGCGCCGACCCGGACGAGCCCGACCTCGCCCCCGAGCACGAGCGCGCGCTCGGCGCGTGGGCGCTGCGGGAGCACGGCTCGGACTTCGTGTACGTCGAGGGCTACCCCATGGCCAAGCGCCCGTTCTACACGCACCCGCAGCCCTCCGAGCCCCGCTGGTCCAACTCCTTCGACCTGCTCTTCCGGGGCCTGGAGCTGGTCACCGGCGGGCAGCGGCGGCATCGGTACTCCGACTATGTCGCCGTGCTCGGCGAGCAGGCCGCGGGGCTGGAGGGCTACCTGGAGGCGTTCCGGCACGGGATGCCTCCGCACGGCGGGTTCGCGATCGGCCTGGAGCGGTTCCTGGCCCGCCTCTGCGGGGCCGCGAACGTGCGCGAGACCACGCTGTTCCCGCGCGATCTGCACCGCCTGACGCCCTAGTAAATCGTTTGCCCCGCACTTAATGATGATCTATAATTAATACATGCGTACGAACGGGGACGGCATCTGGGATTCACCGCGCTGACTCATGGGGGCACGCTCGGCGTGCGTCGTACAGGCCCAGCTCAGACCGCTGTTGAGGATGTCCGGCGGGAGCAGTCGAGGCCCTGATGGAGAGCGGCCGGCGGGGGGAGACTGCCGGCCGCTCCTCCGCGTAGATCCACAAAGGACGGACGTCTCGGTACGGCCTCGGGCGCCGCCCGGCCCCGGCCTGACACAATGGGGGTGTGACCCCCCGCGAGATCGTGCTGCTGGGATCGACCGGATCCATCGGTACGCAGGCCATCGACATCGTCAAACGCAACCCGGACCGCTTCCGGGTCGTGGCGATCGGCGCCGGCGGCGGCAACGTCGCCCTGCTCGCCGCCCAGGCGCTCGAGCTCGGCGTGGAGGCCGTCGGGGTCGCCCGGGCCAGCGTCGCCCAGGATCTCCAGCTCGCCTTCTACGCCGAGGCCCAGCGCCGCGGCTGGGCCACCGGCGACTTCAAGCTCCCGAAGATCCTCGCCGGCCCCGACGCGATGGCCGAGCTCGCCCAGTGGCCGGGCGACACCGTGCTCAACGGCGTCGTGGGCTCCCTGGGCCTCGCGCCCACCCTCGCCGCCCTGCGCGCCGGGCGCACCCTCGCGCTGGCCAACAAGGAGTCGCTTGTCGCCGGCGGCCCCCTGGTGCGCGCGGCCGCGAAGCCGGGGCAGATCGTCCCGGTCGACTCCGAGCACTCGGCGCTCGCCCAGTGCCTGCGCGGCGGTGCCCGCGGCGAGGTACGCCGGCTGGTGCTCACCGCCTCCGGCGGGGCGTTCCGCGGCCGGACCCGCGACCAGCTGCGCGACGTGACCGTCGCCGAAGCGCTCGCCCACCCCACCTGGAACATGGGCCCCGTCGTCACCATCAACACCGCCACCCTGGTGAACAAGGGGCTCGAGGTGATCGAGGCGCACGAGCTGTTCGCCGTGCCCTACGCCGACATCAGCGTCATGGTCCATCCGCAGTCGGTGATCCACTCGATGGTCGAGTTCGCCGACGGCTCCACGCTCGCCCAGTGCAGCCCGCCCGACATGCGCATCCCGATCGCCCTCGCGCTCGGCTGGCCCGACCGGGTCGCCGACGCCGCGCCGGCGGTCGACTGGACCCAGGCCCACACCTGGGAGCTGCGGCCCCTCGACGAGGAGGCGTTCCCCGCGGTCGCCCTGGCCAAGGCGGCCGGCGCGGCCGGGCGCTGCCGCCCCGCGATCTACAACGCCGCCAACGAGGAGTGTGTGGCCGCGTTCACAGCCGGTGATCTGCCCTTCCTCGGCATCGTGGAGACGCTGGAGCGGACCCTGGCCGAGGCACCGGATTTCGCGGAACCAGGTACCGTCGATGACGTGCTCGCCGCCGAGTCCTGGGCGCGGGCCCACGCCCGTGCGCTCATCGCCGCGGGCGCCGACCGGAGAGGGGCCGAATGACCTTCGTGCTGGGGATCGTCCTGTTCGCACTGGGCATCCTGATCGCCGTCGCGATCCACGAGGCCGGACACTTCTGGTCCGCCCGCTGGTTCGGCATGAAGGCGACCCGCTACTTCATCGGCTTCGGCCCGACGATCTTCGCGTTCAAGCGTAACGGGGTCGAGTACGGGCTCAAGGCGCTCCCGTTCGGCGCGTTCGTCAAGATCGTCGGGATGACGCCGCAGGAAGAGGACATCGACCCCGAGACCGGCAAGTCCGGGGCCGACGACCCGAAGGCCATGTGGCGGTTCCCCGTGTGGAAGCGCACGATCGTCATGGCCGCCGGCTCGATCACGCATTTCGCGCTGGCCCTGATCACGCTGTGGATCCTGTTCTCGTTCGTCGGCATCCCGGACGGGAGCAAGGCCAACCAGGTGCCCGTGCGCGTCGGCTCGATCAGCCAGTGCGTCAGCCCGACGTTCCAGTACGACCCGAGCACGAAGAGCCAGAAGGCCTGCGACCCGAACAGCGACCCGCAGAGCCCGGCCGCCCAGCTCGGCCTGCAGCCCGGCGACATCATCCTGGCCATCGACGGCCGGTCCATCGGCGGCAACCAGGCGCTGCGCGACGAGCTCAAGTCCGACGTGGGCAAGACCGTGACGGTGCAGTACAAGCGGGGCGAGCAGACCCTCAGCGGGACCGCCGCGATCCCCGAGGCCCAGCGGGTCAAGTCGACAATCGACCCCAACAAGACCGCCGACCAGATCACGCCGGACGACCTCGAGCGCGGCGGCATGCTCGGCATCACGGTCGACATCCGCAGCAGCGACCTGCCGACCCTGCGCTACGGCCCGGTCGACGGGGTGAGCCAGACCGCGTCGGCCACCGCGACGCTCGTCGAGCGTACGTTCGCGTCGTTCAAGCAGATCCCCGAGCGCATCCCCAACCTGTTCAAGGCGATCCTCGGCGAGAAGCGCGACCCGAACACCCCGGTCAGCGTCGTCGGCGCCAGCCGCATCGGCGGGGAGCTGTTCGAGCTCGGGGACTGGGCGTCACTGCTGTCGCTGTTCGCCACCCTGAACCTGTTCTTCGGCATCTTCAACCTGTTCCCGCTGCTGCCCATGGACGGCGGGCACATCGCGATCGCCTGGTTCGAACGAGTCCGCTCGTGGATCGCCGCCCGCCTGGGCAAGCCCGATCCCGGTCGGGTCGACTACTACAAGCTGGCGCCTATCACCCTGGCCGTGATAGGTGTCCTCGGCGTCTTCGTCCTGCTGACGGTGACCGCCGACTTCGTCAACCCGATCACGCTGAAGTAAGGGCGCCTCTTTCATGACCGCTGTCAGCCTTGGCCTGCCCGCTGTGCCCCCGCCCCCGCTGGCACCCCGGCGCAGGTCCCGTCAGATCATGGTCGGCTCCGTCCCCGTGGGCGGCGGTGCCCCGGTCTCGGTGCAGTCCATGTGCACCACGCTCACCGCGGACGTCAACTCAACGCTGCAGCAGATCGCCGAGCTGACCGCGTCCGGCTGCCAGATCGTCCGGGTCGCGGTGCCGAGCCAGGACGACGTCGAGGCGCTGCCCGCGATCGCGAAGAAGTCGCAGATCCCGGTGATCGCCGACATCCACTTCCAGCCGAAGTACGTCTTCGCCGCCATCGACGCCGGCTGCGCCGCGGTCCGCGTCAACCCGGGCAACATCCGCCAGTTCGACGACAAGGTCAAGGAGATCGCGAAGGCGGCCTCCGGCGCCGGGGTGCCGATCCGCATCGGCGTGAACGCGGGCTCCCTCGACAAGCGGCTGCTGGAGAAGCACGGCAAGGCGACCGCCGAGGCCCTTGTCGAGTCGGCGCTCTGGGAGTGCTCGCTGTTCGAGGAGCACGGCTTCCGCGACATCAAGATCTCCGTGAAGCACAACGACCCGGTCGTGATGATCCGGGCGTACCGGCAGCTGGCCGAGCAGTGCGAGTACCCGCTGCACCTCGGCGTCACCGAGGCCGGCCCGGCGTTCCAGGGCACCATCAAGTCCTCCGTCGCCTTCGGCGCGCTGCTCGCCGAGGGCATCGGCGACACCATCCGGGTCTCGCTCTCCGCCCCGCCGGTCGAGGAGATCAAGGTCGGCCAGGCGATCCTCGAGTCCCTCGGCCTGCGCGAGCGCGGCCTGGAGATCGTCTCGTGCCCCTCCTGCGGGCGGGCCCAGGTCGACGTGTACACCCTCGCCGACCAGGTCAGTGCCGCGCTCGACGGCTTCCCGGCGCCGCTGCGGGTCGCCGTGATGGGCTGCGTCGTCAACGGCCCCGGCGAGGCCCGCGAGGCCGACCTGGGCGTCGCCTCCGGCAACGGCAAGGGCCAGATCTTCGTCAAGGGCCAGGTCATCAAGACGGTGCCCGAGTCGCAGATCGTGGAGACCCTCGTCGAGGAGGCGCTGCGGCTGGCCGAGGAGATGGGCGTGGAGATGCCCGAGGAGCTGCAGGGTCTCGGCCCTTCGGTGACCGTGCACTGACGTTCGTCTCCGCCGCTTCACCGGGGCGTGGGGTATGTGCAGCCATCTTCGGCTGGATCTGGCAGGCTGGTAGACATGCTGACGGTGGCTGCGCGGCTGCTCGGCGACGCCGAGCGGGGATCGGTCGAACGCCTGCTCGATCGGGACCCGTTCGGGGGTGCCCAGGTGACCGAGCGGGTCTCCATGGCCGGGCTCGCCTGGTGGCGGCAGGACGCGCGGATCTTCGGGTACGGCTCCCGCCGCAACCTCGAGTCGCTGTGCTGGGTCGGGGCGAACCTGATCCCCGTGCACGCCACGTCCGCCGCCGTCGCCGCCTTCGCCGAGATGGTCGCCGGCGAGCCGCGCGGCTGCTCGTCGATCGTGGGCGCGGCCGACGCGGTCCTCGGGCTCTGGTCGCACCTCGCGCCCACCTGGGGCCCGGCCCGCGACGTGCGCCCCAACCAGCCGCTCATGGCGATCAGCAACCCGTCGCCGATCGCGCCCGACCCGAACGTCCGCCTCGTGCGCCCCGACGAGATCGACATGCTCTTCCCCGCGGCCGTCGCCATGTACACCGAGGAGGTCGGGGTCTCTCCGACCGCCGACGGCGGGGAGCGCTCCTACCGCGAGCGGATCGGGGAGCTGGTGCGGGCCCGGCGGGCGTACGCGCGCTTCCACCACGGCAAGGTCGTGTTCAAGGCCGAGCTCGCCGTCGTAACCCGGCACACCGCCCAGATCCAGGGCGTCTGGACCGACCCGGAGCTGCGCGGGAACGGCCTCGCGACGGCCGGGATCGCGGCCGTGGTGCGCGATGCGTTGCGCCGCGTGGCACCATCGGTCAGCCTGTATGTGAACGACTACAACCTGCCTGCCCGCCGTGTGTACGAACGCTGCGGATTCGAGCAGGTTGGCACGTTCGCGACGGTACTGTTCTGATTATCCTTTTCCGGGTTCACGTGGGGGCGGTCGCATGGGTCAGATGATCCGGCAGATCGGGCCGAACACGACTCGCTACTACTGGTACCCCGGCGACAAGAAGGAGTGGCTGCGCGCCCTCGTCGCCGTGGTCTCCGGCGGGGCCGTGCTGGGGCTGGGGTACTTCTTCACCCGCAGCTGGCTCGCCGCCACCGTGCTCGGGCTCTCCGTCGCGGCCGGGGTCGCCGGCTTCAACTTCGGCCGCCGCGACCTCGCCGCCGCCGACGAGCTCAACGCCCGTACCCCGCGCCGCGAGGTCGCCTCGGCCGCGGGCCGTGCCGCGTGGCGGGGCCTCGTGCAGGGCGGCGTGGTCGGGTTCGCGGCCCTGGTCATCGTGCACCTCCCGGCGACCGGGGTGGTCGCGGACTGGCTGCT
Organism: Dactylosporangium sp. NPDC049140; assembly: GCF_040648435.1. Lineage (NCBI taxonomy): Bacteria > Bacillati > Actinomycetota > Actinomycetes > Micromonosporales > Micromonosporaceae > Dactylosporangium > Dactylosporangium sp. NPDC049140. Next base: position 354,861 of record NZ_JBEZDS010000002.1, read on the forward strand.
GCCGCTGGTCCCGGGGGTCGCCTTCGGGCTGGCCCGGCAGGCGGCGCTGGTGGCGCGACGGCTCAGCCACGAGTCGACGAAGGCCACGCAGCTCGTGGGGCCGGACGCTACTCGGCGCCTCTCGGAGGACGGGGCCGACCCCGTCACCCCGCTCGATCGCCAGCCGTCCGGGGTTCGCGCCGACGCGGGCCCCGGCGACCGGCACGGGTCCGGGGTCCGCGCCGACGATGCCACGCGGCGGATTGATCCGGACGAGACGCTGTCACACTCCGGCCCGCTCTCGCAGCCCACAGAGGACGTCCGCCGTTCGTGAGCCGGGCGCGGCCGTGTAGAAGACCACGCGCTGCCCGCTGTCGTCGGCGTGGAGCACCTGGCATTCGAGCTCGAGCTCGCCGTACTGCGGATGGGTCAACGTCTTGACCGTGGTCCGCCGCACACAGACGTGGTGCTGGTTCCAGCGCCGGGTGAACTCGGGGCTGGCCGCGTGGAGCCGTTCGATCAGCGCGCGGATGCCCTCGTCGTCCGGGTACCGCACGGACGCGGCCCGCAGATCGGCCACCGACTCGTCGGCGAACGACCGGAACTCGGCACTGGCGCCCGGGCCGATCGGCATCGGCCCGCAGAACGCGTTCCAGATCATGTTCCGCTCGGCCGGAGGCTCGCCCATGAGCCGGATCGCCATCTGATTCCACGCGAGCAGGTCGTACTTCGCATCGATGACGAACGCGGGCGTGTCGTCGAGGCGCTCGAGCAGGTGCATGATCCCGGCGGGCACGACGCGACTGGCCCCGGCGGGCGGCCCCGGCTGCTCGCCGGCGAGCCGGAAGAGGTAAGCCCGCTCGTCCTCGAAGAGCCGCAGCGCGCGGCCGAGCGCGGAGAGCACCTGGCGCGACGGGTGGGGCCCGCGGCCTTGCTCGAGCCGCGCGTAGTAGTCCACCGAGATCCCGGCGAGCTGGGCGACTTCTTCGCGGCGAAGCCCGGGCGTGCGGCGCCGTACGCCGACGGGGAGGCCGGCCTCGGCTGGGCCCACTCGTGCGCGCCGGTCCTTGAGAAACTCGGCCAGCTGTACCCGGTTCATGCCTTTCATCGTGCGCGACCGAGCGGCGCCGAACCAGGGACCACCAGTCCGATGTTGGGCTGCGTCTCTGCGGTCTGAGCGGGGCCGACCTGGCTCGACCTGCACCGACGGTGCGCCGACGCCGCGTCTGCGTCCAGGTTTGCGAGGCTCGGCCGCGTCCGCCGATCCGCGGCTGGGCGCCCGTGCCCTCTTGCCGCGTCCGCGTCTGCGCGTT